>NZ_JBBODE010000002.1:1289483-1611854 GCF_038002765.1 Peribacillus sp. FSL H8-0477
TCACGAAGTATATGGAACATTGAAAATTGCTTGTGCCTCCATCGTTGGACAAAATTGGCTGCCACAGGTTCTAAAGAAATTCGTAAGAAAGTATCCATATGCAAAGATATCCCTTATAACTGGTTGGAGCAGTGAAATATTGAAAACTTTATATGAGGGTCAGGTTCATATCGGGGTAATTAGAGGTGCACCAGACTGGAAAGGGTATAAGCAGCATTTGTTTACGGATATGCTGTACCTTGTTGATACGGAAATGAATGATTTAAGTCAGGTCCTTGAAACCGATCGGCCATTTATTCAATTTAAAAGTGACTCAAATTATTATCAAGAAATACAGGATTGGTGGCATCGCCAGTTCCAAACAACTCCTAAAAATACAATTATTGTGGATCAAATAGAAACGTGTAAGCAAATGGTTTTTAATGGTATTGGATATGCGATTCTGCCGGCGATTACTTTGCATGATAAGGATCAAAATATTTTCAAGATTCCCTTATATGGTCAAAATCATTCGATTGAACGAGATACATGGCTTTGCGGGTATGAGTCATCATTTGAATTGAAGCAGGTACAGGCCTTTAAGGAAGTTGTAGAAGAACATATTCGCAGTCAAGGGATGGTTAGTAAGTAAAACGGTATGACGATTGCTCCATCTATTGAACATTGAGGACTATATTTCTTGTTTTACCTGCGTATGTTTGATACATTTAAAATTGCTTATTCTAGTTTATGAGGAGGAAATACATATGAAAAAGATGGATGCTCATGAAATTATTTCATTTATTCAAAACAGTACGAAATCAACACCTGTAAAGGTTTATCTAAAAGGCGATTTGGAAAATATCGATTTTGGTGCCGCTTCTAAAACGTTCATTACGGGCAATACTGGGGTAGTATTTGGAGAATGGTCTGAAATTAGTGCGGCCATTAGCGATAACAATAAGATTGAAGATTTTGTAGTTGAAAATGATCGTAGAAATTCAGCCATTCCAACGCTTGATTTGAAAGGTGTAAAGGCCCGTATCGAGCCAGGAGCCATTATTCGCGATCAGGTTGAAATCGGTGATAATGCAGTTATTATGATGGGAGCTTCAATCAATATTGGTGCGGTTATTGGAGAAGGTACTATGATTGATATGAATGCCGTTCTTGGCGGCCGGGCTACCGTCGGTAAAAATTGTCACGTTGGTGCTGGAGCAGTGCTTGCTGGAGTAATCGAACCGCCTTCCGCAAAGCCTGTCGTTCTTGAAGATGATGTATTAATCGGAGCTAATGCTGTAATCCTTGAGGGTGTAACGATTGGTGAAGGATCTGTAGTTGCTGCTGGCGCGGTTGTCACTAAAGATATCCCTGCATTCTCAGTTGCAGCTGGAATACCAGCTAAAGTAATTAAACAAATTGATGAAAAAACTAAATCCAAAACAGAAATTATGCAAGAGCTACGTCAGCTGTAATCAGCCGGCAGAAATCTTTTTCAATTCATATCATTATCATTAAAGCGTGGATGCTTGTTATCCACGCTTTCGCTATAGGGGGAAAAGAGATGGAACAGCTTAATCCATTTACGAAAATTCGCAGAGATCTGCATAAAATTCCGGAAACAGGGTTTCAGGAGGTTAAGACCCAACAATATCTTTTAGATTATATACACAGTCTGCCTCAGGAACGATTAGAAATAGAAACGTGGAAAACAGGGATTTTTGTAAAAATAAACGGAACAAATCCACATAAGACGATTGGCTATCGTGCAGATATCGATGGTCTTCCTATTGTCGAGGAAACAGATTTACCCTATCAATCAGAGCATCATGATCGTATGCATGCTTGTGGTCATGATTTTCATATGAGCATCGCATTAGGGGTGTTCACACACTTTGTACATACGGCAATAAATGATCATTTACTCTTTATCTTTCAGCCTGCTGAAGAGGGGCCAGGCGGTGCCGAGCCTATGTTAAAAGCGGCACCGATGGAAAGATGGAAGCCAGACATGATTATAGGTCTTCATATTGCCCCAGAGTACCCAGTTGGTACAATAGCGATCAAGGAAGGGCTCTTATTCGCCAACACTTCAGAATTATTTATTGATTTGAAAGGAAAGGGCGGGCATGCTGCTTATCCTCATGAAACAAATGATATGGTTGTTGCCGCTTGTACACTTGTAAGTCAGCTGCAAACGATTGTTTCTCGAAATGTAAATCCGCTCGATTCAGCTGTCGTAACAATTGGGAAGATTACTGGCGGTACGGTTCAGAACATTATCGCTGAAAATGCACGCTTGGAAGGTACTATTCGAACACTAAATGCGGAATCTATGGCTAAGGTCAAATTGCGAATCGAACAATTAGTAAAGGGAATGGAAATCAGTTATCAGTGTCAAACTGCGATCGACTATGGATGTATGTATTATCAGGTTCAAAATGAACCGAAATTAACCAATGAATTTATTGAATTTGCAGAGAAAGATGATGACATTAACGTCTATCACTGTAGAGAAGCAATGACTGGGGAAGACTTTGGCTATATGCTAAAGGAAATACCAGGCTTTATGTTCTGGCTGGGTGTAGACTCAGAATTTGGACTTCACAGCGCCAGGCTGAATCCAAATGAAAAGGCAATAGAACGTGCAATAGCTTTTCTCACTCGTTATTTAACATATAAGGGATCACTCTAAAATAAATCGATTGCCAAAGAACCCTCCAGCTACTGGAGGGTTCTTTGGCTCTGATGTACTTTGTGATCTTAAAAGTAAATCTATTATTCCTTTTAAAAAGAGTGTTAATTTTCGATGTTCATCGAAGGCTGACGAACCATGCCTCGTTTAATTGCAACACGTAGCTGTCTTTCGATTTCCCCTTGCTTACCGTTTACGGTCTTAGCAAGTACTCGTATCACCATGTTTGATGAATCAAATTCTTGAACACTGAGGACGTTTGGTCCTTCAATAATACTATCTTCATTGTTTGTGCTGACTTCTCTACAGGCATCTTCAATCAATTCCGTCATTAAATCTAAATCAGCCGAAGAATCTATACTAATATCGACAAGTGCACGCATATTCCCTCGAGAGTGGTTACTTAGACTAGTAATCTGGCGATTTGGAAGATAGTGGAGGGTTCCGTCCATTCCGCGAATAATCGTCGTCTTTAAACCTAGCTGTTCAACAACACCAGAAAATGAGCCAATCGTGACATAATCGCCGACATCAAGCTGTTTTTCAAGAAGTAAAAAGAAGCCTGTTACCACATCACTAACTAGCCCTTGAGCACCAAATCCAACTGCTAGCCCAGCCACACCAGCACCTGCTAATATAGCAGTTGTTTTTATGCCTACTAATTGAAGAAGTGTCACTATTAAGAGAAAAGCAAGAACATAGTTTGTGGTATTACGAATTAAACTCTCCAACGTTAGAGCTCTGCCGGGGGAGACGTTTTTTCGTAATTGAATCTTAGCAAACCCTGTTTGGATCAGCTTACCAGCCGAAGCTCTCATTAATACATATATGATATAAGTAAGAAACATTTGCAGCAGGATAAAGCTCCCTGATAGAAGCATCGTTTTCCAATCAATATTTTGATAGTCTTTTGGGATTAGATTTAAAATTGAATAAGCAATCATTTTAACAACCTTTCTATGTGGAACAATTCCTTAAATTCTCTCAAACCTACGCTCCCAATTTATTCCCTTTACTAATTAAGATAAACGTTAAAAGAAATAATAGTCATTATTTATAGGTAGAAAGCAGGTGGAAATCACCATTATGCAAATTGTTAAAAAATATAAAATATTTTAAAAAATAGGTGGAAATTTATTTCGAAACTCGGTATATTAGATAATACGTTCTCTAACGAAGAACGAAATTTTGGATACTTTATTTGTTTTTTTACAGAAGAAAGGAGGACTAATAGATGGAGACGTTAAGAAAGTTAAAGGATTTTTATTGGCCGTATAAGCGGTACTTTTTTATATCGCTGCTGTTTCTTATTGTTGCTACGGCAATAACTGTGATCTATCCCGTCTTACTAAAAATTACAATTGATGAGGTAGCACTAAATAAAAACTATAAACTGGTGTCCTACTTAGCCCTGGGGTTTGTTGGAATGATGGGAGTGAAAGGGCTAGCGACATTTATCCAGCAGTACTATGGAGATGTGTTTGGTGTATCAGCCGTATATAAATTACGGAATTCGTTATATGAGAAACTTCAATATTTACCCTTTCGTTATTATGACAATGCAAAGACTGGAGATTTAATGTCCCGTCTTACTGCTGATGTTGAAGGCTTCCGTTTTTTTCTATCTTATGGTTTTTCGGAATTGCTGCGGTTTGTCTTAATGGTAAGTCTTTGTTTCGGAGTGATGATGTATTATTCCATCCCTCTAACACTTGTTACACTTGCGACGTTACCCTTTCTTGCAGTAGTAGTTTACCAGTTTGATAAAAAAGTACACCCAGCTTTCAGAAAAGTCAGAAAATCGTTTGGCCAGTTAAATACAAACGTACAGGAAAATATCAGTGGAATTAATACGGTCAAGTCATTATCACGAGAAGAATTTGAAATTAATAAATTTAACAAGGCAAATATAGATTATAAAGAAACCTCTCTTATGACGTCAGGAATTTGGGCAAAGTATTTCCCGCTTATGGAGCTTTTAGGTAACCTTTCTGTTGTAGCTTTACTAGCTTATGGAGGATATTTGGTCATTGGTAATCAACTTACATATGGCGAATTGGTTGCTTTTTATAGCCTCGTTGGGTACATTCTTTGGCCAATTATTAATCTAGGATTTGTTATTAATATGTTCTCGCAGGCAAAAGCATCAGGGGAAAGATTACTTGAAATTATGGAGGAAGAAAAGCACATTGAAGTTAATCAAAATCCGATTATGAAAGACAATTTACTTGGTGCAGTAGACTTTCGCCATGTAACCCTTCAATATGCAGAAGAAGATGACGCAGCCTTAGAGGATGTCTCTTTTACGGTAAAGCCAGGAAAGGTAGTTGGATTGATTGGGGCTACCGGAAGCGGGAAAACATCGATAACTCAGCTTATTACCAGGTTTTATGAACCGACTGAAGGAGAAATACGGATTGATGATCAGTCTATAAAAGATTATTCACTTGATACACTTCGTAAGAATATTGGCTTTGTACTTCAGGAATCCTTTCTCTTCTCTTCAACCATTCGAGCGAACATTGCTTACGGAAACCCTGAGGCATCGTTGGAAGCAATCATTGATGCAGCCAAACGGGCCGATGCTCACGATTTTATTATGGAGCTGCCTGCTCAATACGACACGTTGCTTGGTGAACGCGGCATGGGACTATCCGGAGGACAAAAACAGCGGATTGCTATAGCAAGGGCTATTTGTATTAATCCAAGTATATTAATCCTAGATGATGCAACAAGTGCGGTGGATATGGAAACAGAATTCAAAATTCAAGCAGCCCTCAAAGATGTTATGAGAGACCGGACAACGGTTATTATTGCTCATCGAATATCTTCCTTGAAACACGCGGATGAAATACTTGTGCTTGATAATGGAAAAGTCAGTGAAAGAGGGACACATGAACAATTAATTAGGCGTAAAGGCACCTATCAACGAATCTATGATATTCAGTTTCAAGATAAAGAAGCCGTTTCACTTGCAGGAGGGAGTATATGAAGCAAACTAACATAGAAAAAAGTGTTTTGAAACGATTTCAATATTCAACCGATCAAGTAATTGAAAAACCGTTTAATTATAAGCAAATGGTCCGCTTATTTCGTTATATATTACCTTATTCAAGGACGCTGCTGCCGCTTGCCATACTAATGGTATTGCTGACAACGGCTATTAAATTAGTAATTCCCACTTTAATTGGAGTCTATACGCTTGATGGAGCAATTGAGAATAAAGACATTTCGCAGCTTTATCTTCTTGTTGCCATTTTATGTGGAATGTATGTAGTTTCTTATGCGGCCAACATCTTCAGAATAAAATGGATGAATGAACTAGGGCAAAATGTTATATACGATCTTCGTAAGCATTTATTCACCCATGTCCAAAGTTTATCTCATCGGTTTTTTGATCAGCGTTCGGCTGGTTCGATTCTAGTCCGAATAATGAATGATATTAATTCACTACAGGAACTCTTTACGAATGGTGTCATTAATTTATTGATGGATGTAGTCCTCTTAATTGGAGTAATCGTCATCCTCTTTATTTTGAGTCCACCATTAACTCTAGCGATTTTGATTATTCTCCCAATCATGTTCTTTATTTCAACCAGCTTACGAAAGAAAATTCGCAAAAGCTGGCAGGTTGTTCGAATTAAACAAGCGAAATTGAACTCTCATTTAAATGAAAGCATTCAAGGGATCCGAATTACACAATCTTTCACGCAGGAAAAGGAAAATATGGCCTTTTTTGATGGCGTGAATGATGAGAATTTTGTAAGTTGGAAAGATGCATCGAAAAAGAATGCGGTTTTCCGCCCCTTAGTGGAAATGACTAATGCAGTTGGTACAGCTGTTTTAATCTGGTACGGGACACACCTTATTCAGAATGAAACCATTACGATCGGTGTGTTTGTTTCTTTCGCATTTTATCTAGGGATGTTCTGGGAACCAATTTCAAGACTCGGTCAAGTTTATAATCAATTATTGGTAGGTATGGCCTCTTCTGAAAGAATCTTTGAATATATTGATGAAAAGCCGCTGATCGATGAGCGAAAGGATGCTATTCGATTAGAGAAGATGAGAGGTGAAATCATCTTTGATCAGGTAGATTTCTCCTATGATGGAAAACGCCAAGCATTAAAGAACATTAGTTTGGAGATGAAGGCAGGACAGTCAATCGCTCTTGTCGGACATACCGGTTCTGGTAAGACAACAATTGCAAGCCTTATCAGTCGTTTTTATGATTCAACTGGTGGATCTGTTAAAATTGATGGTGTTGATGTGCGAAATTTATCTGTAGACAGTCTTAGAGGAAACATTAGTATTGTCTTGCAAGATACCTTTATCTTTTCAGGAACGATCATGGAGAATATCCGTTTTGGCCGGCCTGATGCAACCGACTCAGAAGTTATTTCTGCAGCAAAGGCAGTGGGGGCAGACCACTTTATCAGCAGACTTCCAAATAACTATGGTACAGAGGTAGAAGAACGGGGAAATATTCTTTCAGTGGGTGAACGCCAATTGTTATCTTTTGCCCGGGCATTGCTGGCAAATCCCAAAATACTTATTCTTGATGAAGCGACTGCAAGTATTGATACAGAAACGGAAGTTAAAATCCAAGAAGCACTAAAAACCCTATTAAAAGATCGTACTTCAATTATTATAGCTCATAGGCTTTCTACGATTAGAGAGGCAGATAACATTTTCGTTCTTGATCATGGAGAAATTATTGAAAAGGGTAATCACCAAGAATTAATGAAGTATCGTGGCGAATACTATAACCTTGTTCAAGCACAATATACGCTTCAACAAATCAGTTAGGGTTACCAACCTGCCAAACAAAAGGCAGGTTGTTTTTTTTATTAAGGGGATCTTGATGAGTAGGCATGCAATGGTTTTTATTTATTACACAGGAGACTTGCAAAATGCTGTAAGTTTTAATTCATTGTGCTAGAATAGGTATTATTTGAGTCAGATACAATTCTGGAGGTATTACTGTGAAAAAAGAATTTGTAGTGATTGGCCTTGGCCGTTTTGGCGGGAGTATTGTTAAAGCTCTGGCTGAAGAGGGCATGGAGGTGCTCGCTATTGATTTAGATGAAGATCGAGTCAATGAATATGCGATGATTGCTTCGCATGCTGTAGTTGGAGATACAACTGATGAGAATGTATTAAAAAGTCTTGGAATACGGAATTTTGATCACGTGATAGTCGCAATTGGAGACAATATTCAGTCCAGTATTCTAACAACGCTAATGCTTAAAGAGCTGGGAATAGGTAATATCACAGTTAAAGCACAAAATGACTATCATGAAAAAGTGCTTCGTAAAATCGGTGCCGACCATGTTGTTCATCCAGAGCGGGATATGGGGAAAAGAATTGCCCATAAAATCGTCTCAACCAATGTACTAGATTATCTAGAGCTTTCAGATGAACATTCAATCGTCGAAATTGTGGCAAGTGACAAAATGATTGGAAATTCAATCATCGATTTAGATATTCGAGCAAGGTTTGGGATTAATATCGTAGCAGTAAAAAGAGGGAAAGAAATTATTGTCTCGCCTCAGGCTGGGGACATAATTCAGAAAGATGATATCTTAATCGTGATTGGTACAGATACAGATATTAATCGTTTTGAAAAGAAAGTGGTGCAATAGAAAAACCGTTCCCATTGGGAACGGTTTTTCTATTGCTTTTTATTAAACTTCCATAATGATTGGTAAAATCATTGGACGTCTTTTTGTTTTTTCGTAAAGGAATGGTGATAAGGTATCTGTAATCTCATTTTTGATTTCTGACCATTGAGTGGTTTTACGTTCCATTACTTTATTTAAATGCTTAGTAATTAGAGATTGAGCGTCACTGATTAAGTCACCAGATTCTCTCATGTAAACGAACCCTCTCGAGATAATGTCAGGTCCAGCTGAGATTCTAAAGTCCTTCATGTTAATACTTACTACCACGATAACAAGACCCTCTTCAGAGAGAATGCGACGGTCGCGTAATACGATATTACCGATATCACCAATACCGCTGCCATCAATATAAACGGAACCTGAAGGAATTTTTCCGGCAATCTGAGCAGTTTTATCGCTTAATGCTAACACATCGCCATTGTCCATCATGAAGCAGTTTTCTTCTGGAACTCCACAGTCAATAGCATGCTGCGTATGCATTTTTTGCATACGATACTCACCATGAATCGGCATAAAGAACTTCGGCTTAATTAAGCGAAGCATTAACTTTTGTTCTTGCTGTCCACCGTGTCCTGAGGTATGAATATTGCTCAGTGGTCCAGAAATAACATCTGCACCTGCCCGGTATAGCTGGTTAATCGTTCTAGAAACGCTGATTGTGTTTCCAGGAATCGGTGAAGAAGAAAAGACTACTGTATCACCAGGGATGATTTGGATCTGGCGATGAGTGCCATTTGCAATTCTTGACAAGGCAGCCATGCGCTCTCCTTGGCTTCCTGTACATAAAATCGTAACCTTATTAGCAGGCAGACGATTGATTTGTTGTGCATCAATAAATGTTTCTTTAGGAGCTACAATATAGCCTAGATCTTGTCCGATATTAATGGCTGCTTCCATACTGCGTCCGAAAACGGCAACCTTACGTCCATTATCTACTGCAGCTTCAATTACTTGCTGTAATCTATGGATATTTGACGCGAATGTAGCAAAGATAATTCTGCCGTCCACTTTGCGGAAGATATCATCAATGCTTTCTCCAACTTTACGCTCTGACATCGTAAAAGTAGGGACTTCGCTGTTCGTACTGTCTGACAGCAGGCAAAGAACGCCTTCCTTACCGATTTCAGCCATTTTTGTTAAGTTAGCAGGTTCACCAACAGGTGTGAAGTCAAACTTAAAATCTCCAGTATGAACAACTTGACCAGGAGGTGTTTTAACAACAATTCCATAGGAATCAGGAATACTGTGTGTGGTACGGAAAAACGAAACAGATGTTTTCCGGAATTTAATCACATCGTCTTCTTGGATTTCAATCAGATTTGTCGTACGAAGAAGGCCGTGTTCTTCTAGTTTATTACGAAGAAGACCAAGTGCTAATTTCCCGCCGTAGACTGGAATATTAATCTGTTTTAAAAGGTAAGGAATACCGCCGATATGATCTTCATGACCATGGGTAATAAATAATCCTTTAATTTTATCCACGTTTTTAACTAAGTAGCTGTAATCTGGAATGACATAATCAATTCCAAGAAGCTCATCTTCAGGGAACTTGATTCCCGCATCGATTACGACAATTTCATCCTGAAATTGTACTGCATATGTGTTTTTACCGATTTCGCCTAGTCCGCCTAATGCGAAAACGGCCGTTTGGTCATTTTTTACGAATTTCATAAATTATCCTAGCTCCAATACTTTAAAATCTGGATTGTTTTGTTTTTCATATTCATAGTATGCACCTGTTACGGGTTCAACATATTCAACGTTAAATGGCTTGTCCTTGATTTTAAAACGAGCCTCACGAATTGAATCCGCTTCAACATATATGGTATGAGTATGCTCACGCACGGCTACCTCTTTAAGGGTTTCTTGATAATAAACTTTAAAAATCATTCTTAATCTCTCCTATTCATTTTCAATTACTAATTTCATTATATATAAAAACAACAATTTTTTCATGTTTTACAAGAAAAAACAGAGTGCTTCTCAAATATGGTAAGGGTGAGACGAGGTCCACCGAGGGGAGGACACAGGTTTGAAACGGCGTCACTACTGAAATGATCGCTGTCATTCTTAGTTCGACCTTGTACACACCCGGCATGGAATGACGAATTATGTATGACGAATAAAAAGGTCTTACCATGAAACATTACAATAAGGAAGAAGCCCTTCGCAAGTTTTTGAAGGGCTTTATTAAAAATAGTTAAGCGATTGTCTTTTTTCTCAGTAAATCCTGCCACTGTTTTTGCAGCTTTTTACGTAGTCTTTTTAACATCCCGATCACACTCCCCTTAAGTATTATTGTAAAGGATTATTAAATAAAGTAAATACGTCTTTAAAGGGTTCCCAGTTGAATGGGCTAAGGAAAAAAATCAATAGTCATAAATGGCCTGTCCACATTCTCTATATAAATAGTATATGCTCGAATTCGAATGACTATCAGGAATATAACGATTTGTATACTGAAGCATAGTAATCCCTTGACTAATTTGCAGGACAAGGATTAAATAAGTAGATAATATCTACTTGAATCTTTTACATATGAAAGCAGGGATTATATTGAAAAAGATTGTGTTCTTTGATATAGATGGAACGCTATTAGATCACGAAAAAAAATTACCAGCTTCTACAAAGAAAGCAATTAAGGATCTTCAAGATAAGGGTGTATTCGTTGCGATTGCTACGGGAAGAGCTCCGTTTATGTTTGAACCGCTTCGCGAGGAATTAGGGATCGACTCGTTTGTAAGTTTTAACGGTCAATTTGTCGTCTTTGAGAATGAGGTTGTCTATCGCAATCCATTGCCAAGAGCGGAATTGACTCGAATTCATGAGCAAGCTGAAAATGAGCAAAAAGCTATGGTATTTATGAATGATAAAACAATGAAGGCTAGTGCGAAAGGTTGCGAACGTGTTACTGAAGCATTAGGTTCTTTACGGTTTCCATATCCCGAATGCAGTCCGGAATTTTATCAAGATAATGATATTTACCAAGCACTATTATTTACTACAGCAGAAGAAGATCAACAAATTATCCATGACTATGCTGATTTACACTTTATCCGCTGGCATGAATTTTCAACAGATGTCTTACCAGCCGGCGGTTCAAAAGCAGAAGGAATTAAAAGATTTATTGAACGGACAGATTTCCGTATGGAAGATGTATATGCATTCGGAGATGGGTTAAATGATATTGAGATGCTAGGAACCGTAGGGCACGGTATCGCTATGGGAAACGCTCTTGATGAGGTTAAGAAACATGCTGAATTCGTAACAAAGGATGTAGATGATTCAGGTATTTTATACGGCTTAAAGCATATGGGCCTTTTATAACAGTCAGGAGAAAAAGAGTGCAGTGATCCGTCTGCACTCTTCTTTTGTGTAGGGACAATTAATTTAAATACTATGTATAAACGAGTTTTGCTAACGTATACTTAATTGTTAATTTATCTAAATGGATAATTAAGGTATAATGTGGTGAGGTTCTTGATGGCTTATAAAAGAAGTACTAAGCGCAAAATTTCGGCAGAAAAAGAGTGGATATCCGCTTAAGTTGCACTTAGTACCATAAAATTTTATTAAAATCATCATATTTTCTTGAATTAAGGGTAAAGAAGGTAAGTCATTTAATTCAGCATAGACAAGCTCCAACGATAATCAGCAGGATGAATAGGACAACAATTAAAGCAAAACCGCTGCCGAATCCTCCTCCTCCGCCGCAGCCGCAGCCTCCTCCGCCAGCGTAACCATATCCATAGCTTGGTGCAGGTGAAATAGGGTAACAGCAATCCATTCCTTGACCTTGACCTCCGTAATACATAGGCGATACCTCCAGGTTTATTTATAACCATCCCTGTTGGAATGATTTCTATCAGCCTATGCACATGAGCGGAATAGGTGTAGGCTTGCGCCTACTCATGGGGAGATTTTGAGAATTCGGGCTTGAACTGTTGAATTAAATGTAAAAAGAGAAAAATGTAACTGGGGGAATTGATGTGTTTAAATACGGAAAAATTATGTTGGCTTTTCTAATGACGATGGGAGTTCTTGCAGGTTGTACAGGTGGCGCAGCACCTGAAGAAGAAATACATACAGTATTAGAAAATGCCATACAAAAAGAGAATGAATTTGAGAAACAACAAAAACCACTTGTTGAATTAGAGAATGAAGAGAAAGAACTATATGAACAAATTACCACTCTTGGGATGAAAGAATATGATCAAATTGTTGAACTTTCCGATGAAGCATTAGCAAATTTAGACGAACGTAACAAATTGATTGAAAAAGAAAGAACGAGTATCAAGAATTCAGAAAAGGAATTTGAAAAGATTGATGAACATATCGAAGCCATAGAAGATAAACAGGTAAAACAAGAAGTTCAAACCCTTAAAGGAACGATGGAAAAAAGATATAAGGATCATGAGGTACTATATACATCCTACCAAACCAGTTTAGATCATGACCGTGAACTGTATGAACTGTTTAAAAAAGAAGATTTAAAAATGGATGAACTATCCGCTCAAATTGATAAAATCAATAGTGCCTATCAAGAAGTAATAAAAGCGAATGAAGAATTTAATGCCAGTACGGAATTATATAACAAGCAGAAAGCAAGCTTTTACAAAACAGCTGAAATTAAAACAGAATAAAAAAATTTAAGAAGCAGCCAGCTGGCTGCTTCTTTTTGTCCATTTTCCTGCGATAATTTTATTCAAATAATAATTATGTCGAATTTTGGATTATTGGGTTAAAGGAAATAGAGGTTGGTTAATCTAAATAGGGTAGTATAAATTATAGTGGTGTAAAGTTAGGAACCATAATTATAGAAAGGATTGTTATGATACAGATTGTATAAATGATATATAACAGATTTTTAAAAAGCAGATTTATTTTCAAGTCAAAAGGCAGATAACAAAGAAGTTTTCTTTAATAACACTATGTATTTGACGAAACTTTAGGTAATGCTGTAAACTAAAAAAGAATAAAGCGTTGTATCATCTTTTTTTTCTTAAAAACTGATACAGAAACGGTATATACCGTTTAATTGCATGTTCATGTTTGCCTTCACTATAGATGGGAAAAGTACATCGAACAGGATTATTCATGAAAATAAAATGAAACAGGGCTTTATAGAATCATATAAAACCTTTTTGAAAGGATGAGAAACGCAGATGGCTACAAAATCAAATCAAGCTAAATTTGATGTCAAGAAACAGTTGGAAGTTGTTGAAGAACAGTTCCAGACACTGCAAATTTTAAATGAAGAGGGCGAAATCGTTAACGAAGCAGCAATGCCCGATTTAACTGATGAACAATTACAAGAACTTATGAAACGGATGGTTTATACACGCATCCTTGATCAACGTTCTATTTCTTTAAATCGTCAAGGCAGACTTGGTTTCTATGCGCCTACAGCAGGCCAAGAGGCTTCACAGTTAGCATCACAATATGCTCTTGAAAAAGAAGATTTTATTTTGCCTGGTTATCGTGATGTTCCACAGTTAATCTGGCACGGATTGCCGTTATACCAAGCTTTCTTATTCTCTCGTGGTCATTTCAAAGGGAATCAAATACCTGAAGGTGTTAATGTTATTTCTCCTCAAATCATTATCGGAGCGCAATACGTGCAAGCTGCAGGCGTAGCGTTAGGTATGAAAAAACGTGGAGCGAAATCAGTTGCTGTTACGTATACAGGTGATGGCGGAACTTCACAAGGTGATTTCTATGAAGGAATTAACTTTGCTGGTGCTTTTAAGGCTCCTGCAATCTTTATCATTCAAAATAACCGTTTTGCTATCTCAACTCCAGTTGAAAAGCAATCTGCGGTTTCATCATTAGCTCAAAAAGCTGTCGCTGCTGGTATTCCGGGAATTCAAGTAGACGGTATGGATGCACTTGCAGTGTATGCAGCTGTTAAAGAAGCTCGTGAACGCGCAATAAATGGTGAAGGTCCAACATTGATTGAAACATTAACTTATCGTTATGGACCACATACTATGGCTGGCGATGACCCAACTCGTTACCGTACTTCTGATCTTGATAATGAGTGGGAATTAAAAGATCCTTTAGTACGTTTCCGTAAATTCCTTGAAGGCAAGAAACTATGGAATGAAGAAATGGAAAACAAAACAATCGAGCAAGCAAAAGACGATATTAAAGAAGCAATTAAAAAAGCTGATGCTGAACCTAAACAAAAGGTTACAGACCTTATTTCTAATATGTATGAAGAAATGCCAAGCAACCTTGTAGAACAATATGAAATTTATAAAGAAAAGGAGTCGAAGTAAGTCATGGCTCAATTAACTATGATTCAAGCAATTACAGAAGCGATGCGTACTGAACTTAAAAATGATGAAAATGTTGTTGTTTTTGGTGAAGACGTTGGAGCAAACGGCGGAGTATTCCGTGCAACAGAAAACCTTCAAAAAGAATTCGGTGAAGACCGTGTATTTGATACACCACTTGCTGAATCAGGTATTGGTGGATTAGCAATTGGGCTGTCCTTGCAAGGATTCCGTCCTGTTATGGAAATTCAATTCTTTGGTTTCTTATATGAAGTAATGGACTCTGTAAGCGGACAGATGGCACGTATGCGCTACCGTTCAGGCGGCCGCTATAATTCAGCTGTTACCATCCGTTCACCTTTTGGCGGCGGTGTACACACACCTGAAATGCATGCTGACAGTCTTGAAGGATTAGTTGCTCAACAACCAGGATTAAAAGTAGTTATTCCTTCATCACCATATGATGCAAAAGGACTTTTAATTTCAGCTATCCGTGATAATGACCCAGTCATTTTCCTAGAACATATGAAACTATATAGATCTTTCCGTGAAGAAGTTCCAGAAGAAGAATACACAATTCCACTTGGTAAAGCTGCTGTAAAACGTGAAGGTAAAGACCTTTCTATCATCACTTACGGAGCTATGGTACGTGAATCACTTAAAGCTGCAGAAGAACTTGAAAAAGAAGGTTTCTCTGTAGAAGTAGTTGATCTTCGTTCAATTGCACCACTTGATGTGGAAACAATCGTTGCTTCTGTTGAAAAAACAGGACGGGCTATCGTAGTTCAAGAAGCACAAAAACAAGCTGGAATTGCAGCTTCAGTTGTAGCAGAAATTACTGAACGTGCAATCTTAAGTCTAGATGCACCTGTTCTTCGTGTCACAGCAGCAGATACAGTTTTTGCTTTCTCAGAAGCAGAACAAGTGTGGCTGCCTAATTATAAAGATATAATGGAAACAGCGAAAAAAGTATTAACATTCTAATACAAATGTACAGGTTGAAAAGTACTAACTGAACGCTTTTCTCTTACTGGATTAGTCAGGCTGATTAGTAAGAGAAAAGTTTTTTCAGAAAAATAACTTTTTTTCGTACATTATCTATGATTAAATATAGGAGGTTGAGATTTAGTGGCATTCCAATTTAGACTCCCAGATATCGGTGAAGGTATACACGAGGGTGAAATAGTTAAGTGGTTCGTAAAAGCAGGCGATAAAATTCAAGAGGACGACGTGCTATGTGAAGTTCAAA
The DNA here is from genome assembly GCF_038002765.1 of Peribacillus sp. FSL H8-0477. Classification (NCBI taxonomy): domain Bacteria; kingdom Bacillati; phylum Bacillota; class Bacilli; order Caryophanales; family Bacillaceae; genus Peribacillus; species Peribacillus sp. FSL H8-0477. The sequence goes on from NZ_JBBODE010000002.1 coordinate 1,305,369, forward strand.
ATGACAAAGCAGTTGTAGAAATTCCATCTCCAGTAGAAGGCACTGTTGAAGAAATTCATGTAGAAGAAGGTACAGTGGCCGTTGTTGGCGATATTCTTATTTCTTTTGATGCACCTGGATATGAAGATTTACAGTTCAAAGGTGCTCACGGGGATGAAGCAGGCGAACAGGAAACTGAAGCACAAGTTCAAGCAACTGCTGAAAAAGGTCAAGACGTGAAAAAAGAAGAAACGCCTAAAAAGACAGAAACTGTTGAAACTGGAGCTGGAGCTGTAGCAGCACAAGTTGAAAGCAGCGATCCAAGTCGTCGAATTATTGCTATGCCATCTGTTCGTAAATATGCAAGAGAACAAGGGATTGATATTCGTCAAGTAACTGGTTCTGGCGATAATGGCCGTATTATGAAAGATGATATCGATGCATTTGCTAATGGCGGATCTGAATCAACAGAACAACCACAGGCAGCTGTTGCGGAAGCAAAAGAAACAGAAAAAACGGTTACAGAGATTCCTGCTGGTGAATATCCAGAGACTCGCGAGAAAATGAGCGGAATTAGAAAAGCAATTGCAAAAGCAATGGTGAAATCTAAACAAACTGCTCCTCACGTAACATTAATGGATGAAGTAGAAGTTACCTTGCTTGTAGCTCACCGTAAGAAGTTCAAGGAAGTTGCTGCTCAAAAAGGCATTAAGTTAACGTTCTTACCGTATGTTGTGAAAGCATTGACGAGCGCTCTGCGTGAATTCCCTGCACTAAACACATCTGTTGATGACGAAACAAGTGAAATTATTCATAAGCATTATTATAATATTGGTATTGCTGCAGATACAGATAAAGGTCTTCTTGTACCTGTTGTTAAAGATGCGGATCGTAAATCAACATTTGCTATTTCAAATGAAATCAATGAACTTGCTGGTAAAGCTCGTGAAGGTAAATTAGGTACTAATGAAATGAAGGGTGCTTCATGTACCATCACGAATATTGGTTCTGCTGGTGGTCAATGGTTCACACCTGTAATTAACCATCCTGAAGTGGCAATTCTCGGAATTGGACGCATTGCGGAAAAAGCAATTGTCCGTGACGGCGAAATTGTTGCAGCTCCAGTATTAGCATTATCACTAAGCTTCGATCACCGTATAATTGATGGTGCCACTGCACAAAATGCATTAAATCACATCAAGAAATTACTAAACGATCCTGAACTTTTGTTAATGGAGGCGTAAAAAAATGGTAGTAGGAGATTTTCCAATTGAAACAGATACGTTAGTCATAGGTGCAGGCCCCGGTGGATATGTAGCCGCTATTCGTGCCGCACAACTTGGACAAAAAGTAACGATTGTGGAAAAAGGATCTATTGGTGGAGTTTGTTTAAACGTTGGATGTATTCCTTCCAAGGCGTTAATTTCTGCAGGCCACCGTTTCCATGAAGCGCAGCATTCCGAAGATATGGGAATAATAGCTGAGAATGTTAAACTAGACTTTTCAAAAGTCCAAGCTTTTAAAGATTCCGTTGTTTCCAAATTAGTCGGCGGAGTGGGCTCTTTGTTAAAAGGAAATAAAATAGAAGTAGTCAGCGGCGAAGCTTATTTCGTTGATGAAAACAATATTCGTGTACTGACTGAAACATCGTCACAAACTTACACGTTTAAAGATTGTATTATTGCTACAGGTTCTACTCCGATCGAGTTACCTGCTTTTAAATATACAAAACGGGTAATTAATTCAACTGGCGCTTTAGCACTTAAAGAAGTGCCTGAATCATTAGTTGTAATCGGCGGAGGATATATTGGTACTGAGCTTGGTGGAGCATTCGCAAACTTTGGTACGAAAATTACTATCCTTGAAGGTACTGATGAAATTCTTTCAGCAGGCTTTGAAAAACAGATGTCCGCAATTGTGAAGAAAAACCTTAAGAAAAAAGGCGCGGAGATTGTTACTAAGGCACTTGCTAAAGGTGTTGAAGAAACAGATACCGGTGTAACTGTTACTTATGAAGTTAAAGGCGAAGAAAAGAAAGTCGAAGCTGATTATGTATTAGTTACGGTTGGACGTCGTCCAAACACTGCTGAAATGGGTCTTGAACAGGTTGGCGTTAAGACTACTGACCGCGGCTTGATTGAAATCGATAAACAGTGTCGGACAAATATAAAAAATATCTATGCAATTGGTGATATCGTTTCTGGTCCTCCGCTTGCACATAAAGCTTCTTACGAAGGTAAAATTGCAGCGGAAGCAATTGCTGGCCAAACTTCTGAAATTGATTATTTGGCTATTCCAGCGGTTGTATTCTCTGAACCAGAACTTGCATCTGTCGGTTATAATGAGGCAGAAGCTAAAGAGGCAGGCATTGATGCAGTAGCTTCTAAATTCCCATTTGCAGCTAATGGTCGTGCTTTATCATTGAATAGTACGGATGGATTTGTGAAATTAATTACTCGTAAAGAAGATGGACTAGTAATTGGTGCTCAAATCGCAGGTACGAATGCATCAGATATGATTGCAGAACTTGGTCTTGCTATTGAAGCAGGAATGACTGCAGAAGATATTGCTATGACTATCCATGCTCATCCAACTTTAGGTGAGATTACAATGGAAGCAGCAGAAGTAGCTTTAGGAACTCCAATTCATATTGTTAAATAAGTAGTAATGTATATGTTAAAAGGCTGTCGAGCTTCTCGACAGCCTTTTTTCTGTTTACTAGAGATAAGAGTTCTTGCTAGTAAACAATAAAAAGGGCTGCATCTACACATCCACATGAATTACATTGTGAAAGGTGACAGCCCCCTGTAAACAAATCATTTTTCAGTTTTTACTTTCCAAAGCCTTAGTTATTGTTTTTTTTATGTCCCGTTTTGATACGCTGCTTCCGGATATTTGTCCTATAACCCCTTTTTCAGAGGTAATATAAATCGCGGGGGTTTTTTTTATGTGGAAACTCTCGAAAACATGATTATTGTCTGATGCTGTAAGGGTTTTAAGATCAGAGATATCAGATGGGTATTCATCGTCTAATTCGAGGAGTGCATCATAATATTCGATTTCATTCATATAATTGGATTCATTAGAAAAAAAGATTAGTTTATTTTTATATTTATCTCGAATAGAGGCTTCATCTAGATGCAGGCTGCTGCATGACGTGAGCATCAAAGAAAAAAAAGCCAGAATACTGTAAAGGAAAATTTGCTGCTTCATAGACGACTCCTTTTTTTATGCTGGAATTTTTCTGGTTAATGGTAGTTTAACATGAAAAACAGTAAATTCAGCCTTGTCATTTAAATGACATATAACTGCAAAAACAAGAACATCTAACTGACATTCTTGTCTAATAAATTAAAAGTTTTGAAATGGAATAAAGAGGTTAAAAGATACCTATAGAAGAATTACTATGCAGTGTGTAATGGGGAGGGGCAATTTCTTTTAGGAAGGAATGTATTACCTTGAAAAATTATATAGTATTCCTATTTCAGCTAATGGTGTGGAGCGGGTATACGGTCGCTGAATGGCTCTCCACTCATGATAAATTACTATTTAAGGTACTTATGTTTCTAGTATTCACGTATTTGGCTGTGTTTATCGGAAAAATAATCTTAAAGTCGAATAAACGAACCTTGTTGATAACGTGCATTAGCTTAGGAAGTTATATGGTCCTGCAATCTTGGATGCATTCCTATCTTCCGCCAGCCTCCTAAACATGAATGATCAGAACTTGCTGCATAAAAGATGGAGGAACTAGTTTGCGAAAATTGATTGGTATATTCTTAATCCTATCTTGGGCTCTCATTGCCTGCAGTAACCAAGAGATAGGGGTAAAGTCATCAAGTGAGCCTTTACCTGAGAAAGAAACAGCAACTAAGGAAGGACCTTTAGAGCGGGAAGTTGAGGACAAGGAAGTGAAAGAAGAGTTGAAAAAGGAAAATTCAGGGTCAGCTGATCAAAAACAATATGTACTTAATCCGAACAACTGGTCTGTAAAGCCGAAATCATCTGCGAACCCAAAAGTGGTTCTTCTTACCTTTGATGATTCTCCTGACAAATATGCCTTAGATATTGCAAAGCAATTACAGGAACTAAATGTAAAGGCTATTTTTTTCGTTAATGGTCATTTTATTGATAATGATAAACAAAAGAAAATTTTACGACAGATTCATGAAATGGGTTTTTCTATTGGAAATCATACTTATAATCATGTTAAGTTAACGGATTTGTCTGAAGAAGAACAAAGGAATGAAATAGTGAAAGTAAATGACGTCGTAGAAGAACTGACAGGAGCCCGCCCTCAATTTTTTAGAGCACCTTATGGAGCCAATACGGAGTTTTCTAAACAATTGGCAAAAGAGGAAGGGATGCTGTTAATGAACTGGAGCTTTGGTTATGACTGGCAAAAAGAATATCAAGAAAAAGAAAAATTAACGGAAATTATGCTGGATACCCCTTACTTAATGAATGGTGCAAATTTATTAATGCATGATCGTAAATGGACAAGCGAAGCTATAACAGACATAGTTAAAGGCTATCAAAAAAAAGGCTTTGAGATTCTTGACCCAAGCCTATTAGACGTGTCACCATCAAAGTAAACAAACGGACATCTCGCATAAGCGAAGTGTCCGTTTGTTATTTATTTCATTAAATTAAAATACATGATTCTTTTATTAAACAAATGTAGTTCTCCTTTTAATTTCTTGGCTAGAAATTTGCTGAATTCATTGGCTTTTCCTTTATCACCGTAAGTAGAAATGCCAGGAAGGATAAGTTCTATATAATGTTGAAATGCAGGTAGTCCTTCAGTACCTTTTACGTATTCTTTTCCTATTCCTAAAAAGATGGAATGATACCGATCTTCCGTAGCTTTTAAATGAATATAATCAGCATCCGCTTTATGTTCGATGATTTCGTATGGAAAAGCCTTATCACTGTAGTTCCAGTCTAACTGTGTGCCGGTTTTCCCAGTAATTGATTTATAATAATGGAATAATTCTTTAATATCATCTAACTGAACGACTTCAAGTGTTGATCCGGGTACTAATTTAATATAGGCATGCTCAGCCATTTTACCCCTCCTGAATGGATTAATTTCCATTTTATTCTAGCATGTTCCAAATAAGTTATCCATCACAAGAAGGGTATGTTCGAATTATGATGTATATATTGGGGAAAAATATTTAAATGTGTCATACAAATAGGCTTGATATTTTTAATGTGTTGTATTAATATTAACTTAACAAATATATAAAGCGTTTTCATTCTAATTTTCGGAAGGAGTCTGGAAAATATGGGAACTTTAATCTGTAAGCACTGTAACTCAACAATTGATCATTTTGAAGATGAGAAAGTTACAACCCTTTATTCTCAATGTTCTGCACATTGCCATGATGACGAAGCCGAAAAAGAGTAGTGGATAGATAGATGAATCGGAGGATTCCCATCCTTTTTTTAAAAGACGAAGCAGCAATAAGCACCCAAACAGTTGTCAGGGTGCTCATTGCTGCTTATTTTATTGCTTTATATTCTTTAATGACGCGAAGTGAATTCATATCTGGATCTTCTGGTCCTTGAACAGGGAGGCCAGCTTGAATATTGGTTTGGATATAATCAAGATTTTCCTGCGTAATAATTTCGCCAGGTATGAAAATTGGAATGCCGGGCGGGTATACCATAACAAATTCAGCGATAATCCGACCAACCGTTTCGTTAAAAGGTACAACTTCAGTTTCGGCATAAAATGCATCCCGAGGTGTTAAGGCCAGCAGAGGGATGGATGGAAGCAAAACTTCAACAGCCAATGTGTTTTTATCTGTTAAAGGTGCAAATTCAGCAGAAAGATTACTTAAGGCATTAAGAAGAATTTCAGCTTCAATTGACGTGTCTCCAGGTGTGATGATACATAAAATATTATATAAATCGGATAGTTCCACTTCAATATTATAAGTTTTACGAAGCCATTTTTCTACTTCATATCCTGTAATTCCTAGTTCCTTAACAGAGATAATTAGTTTAGTAGGATCAAAATCAAATGTAGCTTTTGATCCAATAATTTCTTCTCCTACACAATGAAGTAAAGGAATTTCATTAATCGCAGTTCTCAGCGATCGAGACAGCTTAATTGTTTCATCGATTAATTGATACCCTTCTGTTGCAAGCCTCTTGCGTGCAACGTCAAGAGAGGCAAGCAGGATGTACGAAGTAGATGTGGTTGTCATCATGCTTAGAATAGATTGTACATGATTAGCAGAAACAAGTCCTTCTCGGACGTTTAATACAGAACTTTGGGTCAGTGAACCACCAAGTTTATGAACACTTGTAGCAGCCATATCAGCTCCTGCCTGCATTGCAGATAAGGGAAGCTCATCATGAAAATGAATATGGACACCATGAGCTTCGTCAACTAAAACAGGCACATGATATGAATGAGCAATTTCTACGATCCTTTTTAAATCAGCTGATATTCCGAAGTACGTCGGATTAATCACAAGTAATCCTTTTGCATCCGGGTGAGCGCTCAGTGCATGTTCTACAGACTCGGTTGTAATCCCATGTGAAATCCCAAGGTTGTTATCAATTTCAGGGTGAATAAAGATCGGTACAGCTCCAGAAAAAACGATTGCTGTCATGATGGACTTATGAACATTTCTAGGGATAATAATTTTATCACCTGGCCCGCATACGGCCATTATCATGGTCATAATGGCTCCGCTTGTACCCTGTACGGAGAAAAATGTGTGATCTGCTCCAAAGGCTTCTGCTGCTAGGTCTTGAGCTTCTTTTATAATTCCCTTTGGCTGATGCAAGTCGTCCAAGGGGGCGATATTTATTAAATCAATGGATAAGGCATTATCTCCGATAAATTCACGAAATTCTGGATCGATGCCTTGCCCCTTTTTATGGCCTGGAATATGAAATTGTACGGGGTTCTTTGCTGCGTGTTTTTTAAGACCTGTAAATAATGGTGTGTCAAATTGGGACAATTCTTCTAGCCTCACTTCTGAAAAAATTTGCAATAATAAAACAAATGAATTATAGCATGGATAAGAACTTGTGTATAGGTTTTTACTGGAAGGATTGGAAAGGATAGAGCACGTGATCGAAGATTGTATACAGAAGGATATGGAAGGTTTTTTCTAGTCATCTGTACTTGATTTAGTTACACTATATTTACATGATATAGTTGTTAAAAAAGGGGGATATTTTATGGATTGGAAAACAAGGGTTACGGAAGTGTTTGGAATAAACTATCCAATTATTCAAGGTGGACTTGCGCACTTAGCCTATGCTGAACTTGCGGCAGCAGTGTCTAATGCTGGGGGATTAGGGCAGGTGACGGCTATGTCGCTTGACAGCCCGGAACAATTGCGTGAGGAAATTTTAAAAACAAAATCGTTGACAGATAAACCATTTGGCGTTAACTTTGCTATTGGTCAGCATGGAAGGTCTTACGAACATTTTGTAGAGGCTGCGCTTAAGGAGAATATAGCTGCGGTCTCCGTAACAGGGGGGAACCCTGTCCCATTTATGAACCTTGTCAAAGATACCCCAGTAAAAAAACTGGTTTTAGTTGCTGCAAGAAGACAGGCTGTTAAAGCTGAACAGTCTGGTGCTGATGCGGTAATGGTTGTTGGCCATGAAGGGGGAGGACACCTTGGCAGAGATGATGTCGGCTCAATGGTATTGGTACCTCAAGTAGTTGACTCTGTTTCAATCCCTGTAATCGCTTCAGGCGGTTTTGGCGATGGTCGTGGGTTAATGGCAGCACTTGCACTGGGTGCAGAAGGGATTGAAATGGGAACAAGGTTTATTGCCACTAAAGAATGTGTACATGCTCATGAGGTTTATAAAAAGGCGCTCATTGAGGGGAATGAATATGATACAGTAGTAATTAAACGATCTATTGGTGCACCAGCACGAGCTATTGCAGGTTCATGGACAGATCAAATCCTGAAAATTGAACAGGAAAATGGCGGTTATGAACAATTAAAGGAATACATAAGCGGTCAAACTAATCAAAGATATATATTTGAAGGAAAAGAAGAGCAAGGATTTGGTTGGGCTGGCCAAGTAATGGGCCTTATTAAGGACGTCCCCGCCACGCATGAATTATTTAAAAGAATTATTGACGAAGCGGAAAAGATTCGTTCAAAATGGGCATAATAATAGAAAACTTAGAATAGTAGGGGACTTATAATGGAATATCAATATCCGATGGATTTTAGCTGGACAACAGAAGAAGTAGTCGATGTTATTCAATTTTTTGAAGCAGTCGAAAAAGCTTATGAGAGTCGAATAAGTAAGGAAGAATTTATGATGGCTTATCGCAGATTTAAAGAGATAGTTCCTGGTAAGGCTGATGAAAAGAACTATTGTGATGAATTTGAAGGAAGTAGTGGATACTCTGCCTACGCTTTGTTGAAGAAAGCGAAGGAACTTAATTCTAATGAGAACCTTTCATTTCGTAAGTAGGTAGAATAATAAGAAAATTCAAGTTCTTTGGTTGACTTCTTATAAAAAAGGATTTAATATGTAAAGTAATTAATCAAACAATAAAAGCTTTGACGAAGAAGAGTACCTTATTGACTGTTCTATAGAGAGCCGGTGGTTGGTGTAAACCGGTGGGCAGCAGTAAGCGAATGGCCTTCCGAGCTCCAAACCGAACCTGGATTATTCAGAAGTAGGCTTTGGCGGATACGTCTTACCGTTATTTGAGACAGGTATTCAAATCTGGATACTATAAAGTGAGCTTCTTAGCTAATAAAGGTGGTACCGCGGGGTCCTCGTCCTTTTGGATAGGGGGCCTTTTTGCGTTCTCTAAATTATTAAAAACACGTTGATCAAGAGTAGTAACCTTTACAGAATGCGTAACAGAGAGCCGGAACAGGTGGAATCCGGTACGATAGGTAAGGTGAATGGACTTGTGAGTGTTTCTCTATCTCTGGATAGAGTTACGGTCGATCCTCCGTTATAAGGATAGATACAGAGTAATCTGTATCAAAAAAGAGGAAAGCTAAAGGCAGCTTTCAATCTGAGGTGGCACCGCGGTAATTTTATCGTCCTCTGCAAACATACTGTTTGCAGAGGACTTTTTTTATGCGGAAAAAGGGGGAAATGAGAAGGATGGGACAGAAGAAAATTAGTTTTCAGATGGAAACGGTAGAAGGTGATATTCATACACCGATTTCAATTTTCCAAAAAATGAATGGACCCAAAAAGTTTTTACTTGAAAGCTCAACGTCCCACCATGATCAAGGAAGATATTCCTACATGGGGATGAGTCCTTATAAAGAAGCTATTTCAAGGGAAGCCTGCATTGAAATTAGAGAAGGTGTACAATCCCGAGAGCAAGATATAAGGTTAGTCGATTATTTAAAACAAGAGTTTATGTTCGAGTTCGAAGCAGATACGAAGATCCCTTTTATAGGAGGGGCAGTTGGCTACATGGGCTACGATATGATTCGACATTATGAATCCATTGGGGCTGTGCCGAAAGATACTCTAGGGATGCCGGATGCACATTTCTTGTTTTTTAAAGATATTTTCATTTTTGATCACCAGCAGCAAAAGATTCATCTTGTTACATCAGATGAGCAGTCAGAAGACAGGTTGAAAGAGATGAAAGAATTACTTAATCGACCACAGGCAGCAGACGAAAAGAGTGTGGAACAACTTTCTTTTACTTCAAATATGACCAAAGCACACTTTATAAAAATAGTAGAGGAAGCGAAACAAGCGATTATTAACGGTGATATCTTTCAAGTTGTATTGTCTCAGCGTTACCAATCATCCTTTACTGGTCATCCATTAGGGGTGTATCGCCGACTGAGACTTTCAAATCCTTCGCCATATATGTTTTATATAGATTTTGGTGATTATACAATCCTTGGATCTTCACCAGAAAGTTTAATAAGTGTTAGAGGGAAGTCCGTAACGGTTAATCCAATTGCTGGTACGAGACCAAGAGGAGAAACGGATGAGGAAGATAAGAGTCATGCGGAGAACCTTCTTCATGATGAAAAGGAATTAGCAGAACATAGGATGCTGGTTGACCTGGGCAGGAACGATCTTGGTCGAGTTTGCGAAATTGGTTCTGTTGCCCTCAGCTCTAATATGAATATAGAACGCTACCGTCATGTCATGCATTTAACGTCGAAGGTGAGAGGTACCTTAAAGACAGAGTTAACGGGTTTAGATGCGTTGGCATCCTGTCTGCCAGCGGGAACCGTCTCCGGTGCACCAAAGATAAGAGCAATGGAATTAATCAATGAGTTAGAGGATTGTAAACGAGGTGTTTACGCTGGTTCCGTGGGCTATATTGGCTATGGCGGGGACCTTGATATGGCGCTGGCTATACGGACAATGGTCATTAAGGATGATCTTGCCTTCGTACAGGCGGGTGCAGGGATTGTCTATGACTCTGTTCCTGAAACGGAATATGAAGAAACGAAAAACAAAGCAAAAGCTTTGCTGGAGGTGCAAAAGCATGATCCTATTAATCGATAATTATGATTCATTTACTTTCAACTTATACCAGTATATAGGAGAGATAGAGAGCGATATTCTGATTGTACGGAATGATGAGGTGACCATTGACGATATAAAAAAGCTGAATCCTGAAGCAATTGTCATATCACCTGGTCCAGGACGTCCTGAAAACGCGGGAATCTGTGTAGACGTAATTCGCACCTATTGTGCATCGATACCGATTCTTGGTATTTGTTTAGGACATCAAGCTATTGCGGCTGCTTTCGGTGGTAAGGTAATCGGAGCCAAACGTATTGTTCATGGCAAAACCTCCGTTATGGTTCATACAGGAACTGGACTATTTACTGGATTAGAAGCGAATTTTGAAGCAATGCGCTACCATTCACTCGTTGTGGAGAAAGAAAGTCTCCCTAAAGAGTTTGATATTTTAGCTTACGCTGCTGATGATGAAGAAATTATGGCGATCGAGCATCAGACATACGCTTTATATGGCGTTCAATTTCATCCGGAATCGATCGGAACTAAGACAGGAAAGTTGTTGCTGCATCAGTTTATCAAAAGAATAAGGGAGGAAAAATGTCATGAAACAGTTTCTTGAAAAACTATCACTGCATCAGCCTTTATCCACTATTGAAATAAATGAAGCAGCAGCAGCTATCTTTGCAGAGCATACAACAGAAACGGAGATAGCAGCATTCCTAATGGCACTTAAATCAAAAGGTGAAACAGCAACTGAAATAGCTGGTCTTGTGGATGTATTACGGCAACAGGCTCTGCCAATTCAAACGCAAGCGAGAAATATTATGGACAATTGCGGTACTGGAGGAGACGGCTCACAAAGCTTTAATATCAGCTCAACTGCGGCATTTGTTCTGGCTGGAGCGGGAATAACAGTTGCGAAACATGGAAGCCGCAGTGTTTCAAGTAAAACCGGTAGTGCGGATGTCTTGGAAGAGCTGGGAATTAATATCTATCTGGAACCTGCGCAAATAGAAGAATCATTAGAAGAGATTGGCATCAGCTTTCTGTTTGCGCCGTCAATCCAGCCTAATTTAGGGAGAATTACAAGGATAAGAAAGGAATTAAAAATCCCGACCGTTTTTAATTTGATTGGACCATTAACCAATCCAGTGAATCTACACTCACAACTAATCGGCGTGTATCGCAGTGATATGTTGGAATTGTTTGCGAATGTACTTAAAAAGCTCGGCCGTAAGCGGGCAGTAGCCGTAACCGGGGCTGGCAATATGGACGAAGCAAGTCTTCAAGGAGACAACAAAATGGTTCTTCTCAATGAAGGAGATGTCACTTCGTTCACCCTGCACCCAGAGGAAGTGAATTTACCACTTTATCCAAATGATAAGATTCGAGGCGGCAGTGCCCATGAAAATGCAGCTATCATGATGAGAGTTTTAAAGAATGAAAAAGGCGCATATCGAGATACAGTTATACTCAACGCTGGACTAGGAGTTTTCGCAAATGGAAAGGCTGCGACCATTTTAGAAGGTATTAACATTGCACGGGAAAGCCTAGAAAGCGGCAGTGCCCTTGCTAAACTTGAAGCGTTAATTAGTTATTGTCAAAAAAAGAAGGTGGTTATGTAATATGGTAGATTTCTTAACTAAAATTCTGGATGCAAAACAAGAAGAAGTAAAAGAGCTCAAACGAATTCCTAACCATATTCAAGAGCCAGCCCGAAAGGTTTCATCCTTGGTTGAAGTGCTGTCATCATCATCAAAAATGCAGGTGATTGCCGAAATTAAGCGAGCTTCTCCATCAAAAGGTGTACTTAAACTCGAAGTAGATCCAGCTCAGCAATCAACTGAGTATGAAGAAGCAGGAGCTGCTGCGATTTCAGTGCTGACAGATACTGCGTATTTTAAAGGGTCTACTGAGGACCTGGCCTTGGTCCGCCGTTCAGTAAAGCTGCCCTTGCTTTGTAAAGACTTTATTATTGATGAAATTCAGATTGACATTGCGAAGAAGGCAGGTGCTCAGGTTATCTTGTTGATTGTGGCTGCCCTGTCTCAAGAAAAACTTGAAAATCTGTATCATTATGCGAAGCTGCAGAACTTAGAGGTGTTGGTTGAGGTTCATAATGAAATAGAGTTAAATCAAGCGATGCTTCTTCACCCAGAATTAATTGGGGTCAATAACCGGAATTTAAAAACCTTTGAAATTGATCTTGAGGTAACGGACAGACTTGGTGCCATTTTAAAGAAAGCTAATCAACTGTTCATCAGTGAAAGTGGAATTAAAACACCAGCAGACGTGTTAAGAGTAAAAAAAGCTGGAGCAAAAGGAATATTAGTCGGTGAAGCATTGATGAAATCGACGGATGTAGCAAAAAGTCTGGCTGCATTTCAGCTTTAATAGGAAGGAGAAGTGTATGAAGGTTAAAATATGTGGATTAACGTCTCTTGAAGCAGCTCAGACAGCAGAAAACGCAGGAGCCGATTTCCTTGGATTTATTTTTGCAGATAGTAAGCGGAAGATTAGTCCAGAAAAAGCAAAAGAAATTATTGAAAAACTGAATGGAAAAGCGTTAAAGGTCGGGGTATTTGTGAATGAGAGCTTGGAAGAAATGGAAAGAATCCAACACTTTACAGGGATTGATATCATTCAGCTGCACGGACAGGAAAGTGTTGAAAAGGCGGGTTCCTTTTCAATACCTGTTATAAAAGCATTTTCTATCCGCAACGAAGTGGATTTTAAGAAGATCGATGATTATCCTGTTGATTATCAGCTGCTTGATCTTCCTAAGGATTCGGGATCTTCAAACGAAGAAACCTTGGATTGGCAAATGATTCATAGACTTCGTCAATCTCGAAACCGACTGATATTAGCTGGAGGCTTAACACCAATGAATGTCTTTGAAGCAATTAAGTTGGTTCAGCCGTTTGCCGTCGATGTATCAAGCGGTGTGGAGACAAATGGTTATAAAGATCATGAGAAAATTAGATTATTTATTAAAAATGCAAAGCTATAAGAAATGGAGGCGTTACTTATGAGTACAGTGGATAGCTATATACAGCCAACTAAAGATGGTCATTTTGGGGAATACGGCGGTCGTTTTGTTCCAGAGACGTTGATGGCAGCGGTTCTTGAATTGGAACAGACCTATGAAGAGTCAAAAAAGGATGAGAGTTTTCAAAAAGAACTTGCCTACTATTTAAAAGATTATATAGGACGTGAAACACCGCTCTTTTATGCGGCTAATTTAACAAAGATTGCTGGTGGAGCAAAAATCTATCTAAAACGTGAAGATTTGAATCATACCGGCGCACACAAAATTAATAATACAATTGGGCAAGCGCTATTAGCACAAAGGATGGGTAAACAGAAAGTCGTAGCGGAAACAGGAGCCGGACAGCATGGTGTAGCAACGGCTACGGTTTGTGCATTATTGAATTTGGAATGCATCATTTTTATGGGGGCAGAGGATGTTGAACGTCAAAAATTAAATGTCTTTCGAATGGAGCTGCTAGGAGCTAAAGTAGTTTCAGTAGAACAAGGCAGTGCTACCTTGAAAGATGCAGTAAATGAAGCGCTTCGCTATTGGGTAGCGAACGTAACGGATACCCATTACATAATGGGGTCTGTACTTGGACCGCATCCATTTCCAGTGATTGTCCGTGACTTCCAAAGCGTGATTGGTATCGAAACAAAGCGGCAATATGCAGAAATCGAAGGGGGGGTGCCAGATGCAGTTGTAGCTTGTATTGGCGGCGGTAGTAATTCAATGGGAATGTTTTATCCTTTCATTGAAGACGAAACAGTGAAGCTGATTGGTGTAGAAGCGGCTGGAAGCGGGATTGAAACCGGTCTTCATGCGGCGACTCTTACTAAGGGAACAAAAGGTGTTCTGCACGGAGCGCTGATGTACCTTTTACAAAATGAAGATGGACAAATTCAGGAAGCACATTCCATTTCTGCTGGTCTCGACTATCCAGGGGTAGGACCAGAACATTGTTATCTTAAAGATCAAAACAGAGTTTCATATACTTCAGTGACAGATAAGGAAGCGCTAGAAGCTCTTCTGCTCCTCTCGAAGGAGGAAGGTATTATTCCTGCCCTAGAAAGTTCGCATGCGGTTGCACATGCAATGAAGGTTGCTGCGAAAATGGAACAAAATCAGGGACTAGTCATTTGTTTATCTGGCCGCGGGGATAAAGACGTTGAAACCGTTCGTAGAGTGATGGGAGGGAACCAAGGTGACAAATAAACTAGCAAATGCGCTGCGTAAAGGTACAGACGAAGGGGAAAAGGCATTTATTCCTTATATTATGGCTGGTGATGGTGGATTAGATCAGTTGTTGAGTAGAATTAACAGGCTTGAAAAAGCAGGTGCTGCCGCTATCGAACTAGGTATCCCTTTTTCTGATCCAGTTGCAGATGGGCCTGTGATTCAACGGGCAGGATTAAGATCTCTCAAACAAGGGGTGACCCTAAAGAAAATTTTCAGCACTTTACATGAGATTCAGGATCAAATAACGATTCCTATTATCTTTATGAGCTATTTAAATTCGATTATGGCATATGGGTTTGAGCAATTTGCAAGAGACTGCGTTAAGTCAGGAGTATCAGGCTGTATTGTACCTGATTTGCCTTTTGAAGAAGAGGGGATATTGAAGCCAGTCCTTAAGAAATCGGGAATTGTTTTAATTCGTCTTGTAACACTAACAAGTCCTAAGGCACGATTAAATAAAATTATAAAAGACGCTGAAGGATTTATATATGCGGTGACTGTAAAAGGAACAACTGGTACAAGAGAATCATTTGAGGAGGAAGTGGGTGTTTATCTCCAAGAAGTTAAAGCACTTAGTTCTGTCCCCGTTTTAGCGGGGTTTGGAATATCTACACCTGAACATGTTAAACAAGCTTCCTCCTTTTGTGATGGGGTCATTGTAGGGAGTAAAATTATCGACCTATTTGAAGAAGAAAAATATGAGGAAATGGAAGAATTGATTTCAAGCGCAAAGACAGCTGGGATAAGGTGAGCTGGTCAATTAGCATATGTAAGAGAGGATGCCCCAATTTATTCGGGACATCCTCTCTTACTCTTTTAAAAGCTAAGTGTTTAAGTTAATTTATATAAGGGTATAAGTTCAACAAAAGCATCACGAATTCTTTCGACAAATTTCTCATCTGTCATTTTCACAGCTTCTTCTTGAGGTATTTGAATACCGCAAAGTATTTCAGCTTTTTTTACGCTTTGTAAGCGCTGAAAAATTGACTCAAGTTCGTTAACTGATAAATCATGATGTGGAAGCACGGCAGGTTTTGTATGATCAATTGACCAAACAAAGTTTGAAGGAATGGTCTCTTTTAATTTATCTGCAGCCTCCATCAGTGTTTTACCAAATTCGGCTTTGATTGGTGCTTCATAAATGACCGCAAACCAGACAAAAACATGCGTTTCCCAAAGGCCGATTTGAAAATGGGGCACCATTTTGTATCCTCGTTTATTACCTGAAAAAGCAACCCATGTATCATTTGGAGGATTAACCTTCCGGCGTGCATGCTTGGCAACATGTGTAAACATTTCTTCTCCAGTCATGACAGAAAGTTCTTGTGAAAAGAAATCTCCAAGAGCAATAAGCTTGGGTTGTATTCGTTCTTTTAAAGCCTCCATACGCTGATCGAGGCCATCAATTTTAAACACTCTGAAATCTTCTGCTGAAAAACTTGAAACGGACATATTATTCCTCCTACTTGCTTGTCTGAAGCATATTGTAGCATAATTGAAAGTAAAAAAGAAAAAATCCGCTTTCTAAAATACGAGGAGTAATCTCGTTTTTATATCTAAGGCAAATGCACAATTTTGTTGCGATTTTGGTGTAGACAACATACTATAAAACTAAATAAATAACTGAAAATTTAGTTAATTAAATTTAGTTAAATACCGAAGGGAGCAGATGGAATATGAAACAAGTGATGAATCAAGCTTTGAAGGCAAAGGAAGTAGAAAAGCATAGAACAGCTGTTTTACGGATGGAAATGGATTATGAATTAGCTACTTTATTTGAGGCTATAGGTGAAGAAAATGAGCCAAAGAAAACCCAATGTAAACAAAAGCTTGAGCGGATCCGCTTAGAATTATTAAGATTAAAGGCATTATAATTTCTACCTTTATATGAAGAAGGAGATATAGAAGGATTCATGTATATATATAATAGTTATTATGTAGGTGGTAAATAGCGGACACTTGTTGTTTAATAAGTGAATCCGCTATTTATCATTAATAAAGAAATCGGTGGATACATAGAAGAAGGAAGAGAAGTAAAATAAGTATACTGAGCAGTAATATTGGTAATAACTAACTCTAAAACTTGAAGCATCAGCTGATATTAGATAATCTGTAGATAGAAATAGGGGCGGGGGTTTTGAATATGGACAGAAAGAAAATTGATACATATGCTAAAGCTTGGGTTAAAGAAGCTGGAGAACGTTTGAGAAAATCCTTTAGTGAGGAATTAACAATTGAAACTAAATCTAATCGGAACGATTTAGTAACCAATTTAGATAAGGAAATAGAATTATTTTTCAGACACAAAATAGCTGAAACTTTTAGTGACCATAAAGTAGTCGGGGAAGAGGCGATGGAAGCAAATTACTCAAATGTGTCGGGCGTTGTTTGGATTATTGATCCGATTGATGGGACAATGAATTTTGTTCATCAACAGAGAAATTTTGCTATTTCTATTGGGATATATGAAGATGGTGTGGGGCAGATTGGCTTAATTTATGATGTTATACATGACGAGTTGTATCATGCGATAAAAGGAGAAGGTGCTTTTATGAATGAACAGCGGCTGCCGATGCTTGAGGAGGTAGAAGTAAGTGATATGATTTTATCAATCAATGCAACTTGGATTGGTGAAAATAATCGAATTGATCCAAGAATTCTTACTCCTCTCGTTCGTGATGTTAGAGGGACAAGGTCATATGGTTCAGCAGCGATTGAACTTGCCTATGTAGCTGCTGGGAGAACGGACGCGTATATGACAATGAGGTTAGCTCCTTGGGATTTTGCAGGCGGGGTCGTTCTTTTAAAAGAAGTCGGAGGAGAAGTTACGACTATGGATAATCAGCCGCTTGATTTTGTAAATGGATCGTCACTTTTTGCATCTAAACCGGGTCTGCATAAACGGATTAATGAAACGTATCTCGGCAAATAGAGCGATTTTTTAAAAAAACGCCGATATAATCGGCGGTTTTTTTACGCGAAAAATATTTATTTGTTCTCTTGGGCATTACGGTGTTTTTTCTTTTGAGAAAAACCAAACCCCATAATCCCACATAGTATAATCAGGCTGATAACCGCACCAAATATGCTTTTTTCAGCAATTGCTATACCAATAAATGAAATGCTTGCTGTTGCCAATAGTGCCATGATTAGGAATTTCCATTGAATATCTTTCACCATTATCACCTCGAATATATCTATTGTACATAATTTCATGCTTTGTTTCTACTATGTTTGTGATATAATATGTAAGTTAATGCTAAAGATAAGTTAAATAACTATCTAATCTAGGAGTGAATTTTTTGAAATTAAGAGAAAATATTCGAAATATAGCTATTATTGCCCACGTTGACCATGGTAAAACAACTCTAGTGGATCAATTGCTGAAGCAATCTGGTACATTTCGTGAAAATGAACACGTCGATGAAAGAGCAATGGATTCGAATGATTTAGAAAAAGAACGGGGTATTACGATTCTTGCTAAGAATACGGCTGTTCAATATAAAGATACACGAATTAACATTCTAGATACACCAGGTCACGCCGACTTTGGCGGTGAAGTGGAACGTATTATGAAAATGGTTGATGGTGTTGTCCTTGTAGTTGATGCATATGAAGGTTGTATGCCGCAAACACGTTTCGTATTGAAAAAGGCGCTGGAACAAAAGATTCAGCCAATCGTTGTTGTAAACAAAATTGATAAAGACTCAGCACGTCCTCAAGAAGTTGTGGATGAAGTTTTAGATTTATTCATTGAACTTGGTGCTGAAGATGACCAACTGGACTTCCCAGTTATCTATGCTTCAGGTATTTCAGGTACATCAAGTGTGGATCCAGATCCTGCTAAACAAGGTGAAGACATGGTTCCATTATTTGAAGCAATTATCGAAAACATTCCTGCACCTATCGATAACCGCGATGAGCCGCTTCAATTCCAAGTAGCATTGCTTGATTACAATGACTATGTTGGCCGTATTGGAGTAGGTCGTGTATTCCGTGGAACGATGCATGTGGGACAACAAGTATCATTAATGAAGCTTGATGGTTCTGTTAAACAATTCCGCGTAACTAGTATCTTTGGCTTTATCGGTCTGAAGAAGGTTGAAATCCAAGAAGCATTCCCTGGTGATCTAATCGCTGTTTCAGGTATGGAGGATATCAACGTAGGTGAAACTGTTTGCCCAACTGAGCATCCAGAAGCACTTCCAATTCTTCGTATTGATGAACCAACACTACAAATGACGTTCCTTGTTAATAACAGCCCGTTTGCTGGTCGTGAAGGCAAGTACGTAACAGCTAGAAAAATTGAAGAACGTCTGCGTACACAATTACAAACAGATGTAAGCTTACGCGTTGACAACACAGATTCACCTGATGTTTGGATTGTTTCTGGTCGTGGAGAGCTTCATTTATCTATCCTGATTGAAAACATGCGTCGTGAAGGATTTGAGCTTCAAGTTTCAAAACCTGAAGTTATTGTTCGTACGATTGACGGAGTACGTTGTGAACCGGTTGAACGCGTTCAAATCGATGTTCCTGAAGAGCATACGGGTTCAATTATGGAGTCAATTGGAGCACGTAAAGGCGAACTACTTGATATGATTAATAACGGAAGCGGCCAAGTACGTATGATCTTTAACGTTCCAGCTCGCGGACTAATCGGATATTCTACAGAATTCTTGACCATTACACGTGGATACGGAATTATGAACCATACGTTTGACAGCTACCAGCCAATGCAAAAAGGCCAAGTTGGCGGAAGACGTGAAGGTGTATTAGTTTCTATGGAATCTGGTAAGACAACTGCTTATGGTACAATGCAGGTTGAAGACCGTGGTATCATCTTTATTCCAGTAGGAACAGATATTTATGAAGGAATGATCGTTGGTCAACATAACCGCGAAAATGACTTGACTGTAAATATTGTTAAAGCTAAGCAAATGACAAATATGCGTTCTGCAAACAAAGACCAAACTTCAACGCTGAAAAAGGCAAAAGTCTTGTCACTTGAAGAGTCTTTAGAATATCTAAACGATGATGAGTATCTGGAAGTAACACCAGAATCAATCAGACTTCGTAAGAAAATTCTTGATAAGAGCGAACGTGAAAGAACAACTAAAAAGAAAAAAACCGCTGAGTGAATGTAATCAGGAGGGATAGCAATGGATGTAGGAGAGCGCCTATCGTTTTTCGCGGCCCTTTACAGGGTTGACGAAAACCCTGAAGCTGGAATGTGGTATTTATATTTGACGATTTGGGCTCTGTGTATCATAGTATACCAGCTCGGATTTGCCAAAAAACTACCTTTATTAAAAAACCTAGTCATTTATGTGGTCATGGGTCTCGGCTGTACCGTTCTATCTTTCCTGGCCGTTTTCCTTCCAATGGGTGAATCTCTTTTGATTGCGGCAGCAGTACTCGGTATCTATCGGTTACGCCGTCGTGATCATAGCGGGGAACAGGTATAAATGCAATCCATTCAAGATGCGTTATATAATTGGATGACGATTAAAGTAGTCTGTGATGCAAGACCTGATGATACGGCTGCTCTTGATACTTTGGCTTTTTTCGAAAAGCTGCTGGTAGAAAAAGAGGTAATCATTCAGTCCCTATTCAAAGAGGAGCCTTTTTACTTCATTGAATATTTATATGAAAATGAAGTAAAAAAGCAGCGATTCCCGATTGAAGTTATTGACGTAATGCTCAACCAGATTAAAGCAGAGCCGGAGAAATACCGGAATCTTGAATAAAGCACAAACTAACCCCCCGGCATAAAGCCGGGGGGTTAGTTGTATACATAGAATGACTCGAGTGTAAGGGCTTTCTCTAGACCTTAGCTGCAGCCGCTAGGATACATGCGTAAAGCAAATGGGCAAGTGTCCAGAGAGTAAAGCCTATACAACTGATGGAGTCCACCTGACTGCTTCCTAGGCTGGTTAAAGGAAAGTAGAGGAGAATTGCCGGGATAATAACAATGACCGCAGTAAGCAGCCTCACCAAAAAAGTTGCTTTCTTTTTTACCAGCATAGTGAATACCATCGCCACGAGAATAGAGACCATCAAATGAATCAAAAATTCGAGATACTCTGGCGGGTTTATATTTCTCTCAACTGGCTGGAAATTAATATTAAGTAATAAACGGTATACTTTATAACCGCTTAAGAACTCAACGTATTTCATAAAGAAGCCAAGAAATAAGCCAGATAAAAGGCCGGCTGCCAATCCTAGTTTTATCTTAGGTCTAGCCCATTCCATGATTCCCTCTCCTTCAGTTTACCAATCGTCATCTTTCGTAACAGATCGATAAAGCTTGAAATTTCCAGTTGCAATTCGTGCCTTTGTTTTTTCTTCTATTCGAGTTGAACATTCCTGACACATATATGTATGAATCGGTCGATTTCTTAATTTCTTTGCTTCTGGTGAATAATCAAGAATATCTTCTATCTTATCGCAAATAACACATTTAACATTCATAGCCAAACCTCTTTCAACATTTAATTAATGGATGTCCAGTATTGTAGATACATTATAGCATGTTTTATACATTCAAAGTATTGTGAAAACGCCTAACCTAAGAAGTCCTTTTTTGTTTTAAAGGTAAACTAGGATAAGAGAACAAAAAAAAGACTGCTCATGGGATCACCTGAGTCAGTCGTTTACCTATTACTCACTAGTAGAGTGTTTCTTTTGTTCTCTTTTTAATTGTTCTTGATTTTGATTATTTAATGAATTTTTTTGCTTTTCCAGCGTTTTAGTAGGTGCTGGCTCATTTAAATCTCCCGGAATTTCGGGGATGATACGACTAGTAATATCGGATAGTTCATTTAATATTCCACGGACAGGCTTACCGTTTTGTATATCTCTTGAAACTTCACGAATCCGCTCATTCAAATCAGGGTCTGCGACAATAATCGCATTCGCTCCATATGGGTCGTTCGCAAGCGCCTCTCCCACTGAATATTTAATAGTTCCCACCTGTGAGCGTTCTATATCATCATCAATATCTATGCCTACAAGGGCGTATTTTCCAATAACAACGGCCGTTGCGTCATTAACAAGAGGAATCGCTGAAGCTATTTGGGTCAGCCTGTTTGCAACTTGTTTCCCTGTTAATCGATCCGTTTCTTTAATCGTGGAATTTTTCACTGTCGTGACTTTATAGTTGTCGTCTTTTGTTTTTTCACTCCTTTCATCTTGGGTGTTACAACCAGTAAGCAAGAGTAAAACGGACAAAAGTAATATATATATTCTCATTTTTTTAGGTCCTCCTTCTGTCATTTTTCTTTATAGTCTGTAAATGTTCTTCTATCTTTATGCAGGCAGACATATATTTTATCAACAGTCTCGTCCACTACATAAACTGGAGGTAGCAGGATTATGAAACAGATTTGACAAAGACCAGGCAGGGGGCGTCGTATTGGACAAAATTTACGTTTTAGATACTAATGTCTTGTTGCAAGACCCTTATTCCCTTTTTTCTTTCGGAGATAATGAGGTAGTCATTCCAGCGGTTGTGTTAGAAGAGCTGGATTCGAAGAAGAGATATATGGATGAAATAGGGAGGAATGCAAGGCAGGTATCGAAACTAATCGATGGATTTCGAGAACAGGGGCAGCTGCATCATGGGGTTAAACTTCATAATGGAGGCTCACTTAGAATTGAATTAAATCACCGTTCTTTCCATGAACTTCAAGAAATATTTATTGAAAAAACAAACGACAACCGAATTCTTGCTGTTGCAAAAAATTTATCTTCTGAAGAAAAGGCAAAGATAGTTGGAAAGTCAGTCATATTAGTGAGCAAGGATACCCTTGTTCGCGTAAAAGCAGACGCCATTGGATTGCTTGCTCAGGATTTCTTAAGTGATCGAGTGGTAGAATTAGATCATATATACAGCGGGTTTTCTGAAGTACTTGTTCCTGTCGATATCTTAAATACCTTTTATGAAAAAGGAGGGCTTCCATTAGCTGAACTCCCTAAAGGACTTTATTACCCAAATCAATTTATTTTAATGAAAGATAGTTTAGGTGGATCTTCATCCGCTGTAGCAATCGTTGATCAAACATGCAGCAACATAAAAAAACTATTATTTGATCAAGATCATATTTGGGGCATCAAGCCAAGGAATGTACAGCAAATCATGGCTATGGAAATATTGCTTCGAACGGACTTGCCATTGATTACCTTAATAGGAAAAGCTGGAACAGGTAAAACGCTGCTTGCGTTAGCAGCAGGTTTAATGCAGACAGAAGATTTCGGACGCTTTAAGAAATTATTAGTGGCACGGCCTATTGTTCCAGTCGGGAAGGATATTGGTTATTTACCTGGGGAAAAAGATGAAAAGTTACGTCCGTGGATTCAGCCAATATTCGACAATCTTGAATATTTATTCAACACGAAGAAACCTGGAGAATTGGATGCCATTTTGGCAGGAATGAAGTCCATTGAAGTGGAGGCACTGACATATATTAGGGGGAGAAGCATTCCAGAACAATTTATAATTATCGATGAGGCTCAAAATCTTACTAAACATGAAGTAAAAACCATCTTGACACGAGTTGGAGAGAAAAGCAAAATTGTTTTAATGGGAGACACGGAGCAAATTGATCACCCGTACCTTGATGAATATAATAATGGACTAACCTATGTGGTAGAAAGTTTCAAGGATCAGCATATTGCGGGTCATATAAAGTTAATTAAGGGAGAGCGATCTGCACTGGCACAGTTGGCTGCGAATATTTTATAGTTTCCACAGAAAAATAAATTAAAAACGGCAGACGAATAATCGTCTGCCGAAGTTGGGTTTATTTTAACGTAAAAGAACGGATGTCTTTAATGGGATTATTAATATTTGACCCATCACCAAAATAAACATAACAAGGTCCATTCTCTTTAATAGGCTTGCCGTCTATTGAAAAACCAATAGCAAATGTTCTAGCTTCCTCTAATGTAAAGGTATGTTCATGATCAGCAGTTTCAACAATGATGCTGGAGGCGCTATCATCTGGAACGGAATTATTTAAAAAAGGTTCGAATGGAATAACAAATGTTCCTTCTAAAAGTCTTTGTTTTTCAAACCTTTTTTCTGTCTTTAATGTGGGAGGCATGGTTGAGCCTTCTCGAATCTCTTTCTCCCAATGTTTAGATGTAGCAATTGTATATTCCTCTAATTCATCCACTTCGACCTTTTCGGCATGAAAGTATGCCTCAATTTCTACTTTACGGTCATCAAAGATCCATACCCCTGGATCGAGTGTTATTGGATATTTTACCTTGCCTTTTATTAATACTATGGATTCCACCTAGTTCATCCCTTTCTCTATCTACTAGTACAATTATAAGCATATTTAACCAAAAAGCCAAAAAAAGTTGTAATAGGGAGCGAAACTGCGATAATATGAAGACATATCATTGGATTTCAATTTGTGATTCTAAATTGTCCTTATATAACCTTGCTTTTTCATAAAACTAAGGGTAAAATTTATAGATAAGATTTAATCGCTTCTTGAGCGGGGGGATTTAATATGGCATCTGAAATGCTTGTCAATCATCGAGAAAAAGCCTATGCACTGTTAAAAGCAGATGCTGAAAAAATTTTAAAATTAATTAAAGTACAAATGGATAACCTCACTATGCCTCAATGCCCTCTTTACGAAGAGGTTTTGGATACGCAAATGTTCGGCTTATCACGAGAGATCGACTTCGCTGTTCGTTTAGGCTTGGTGAATGGTGATGAGGGGAAAGCTCTCTTAGAAAAACTCGAAAGAGAATTATCCGTGCTGCACGAAGCATCTCTTAGGAAATGATAAGTGACAGCAGATGACTAAAGTCAAAACTCAAACTATTCTCATTTATGGTTTGAGTTTTTTTGTGTAAAAAAAGAGTATTCTATTAAGTTACGTATCATTTTTGAAAAAAAACGAAAGATAGTGTATTCTTTTATTGTGTTATAAGAATTTTCGTATTATTGTTTATTTAAGAAATATTGTAGGTATTTCTTTAATTCCAAGTTTATTGATGGGTTAACAAGTTTACGATACATAGTAACCTGATGTACTGTGAAGAAAAGGTAACTGGTTCGCCTGACTGAGTTTGGGAGAACTATGTCCTTTTTTTATATACAATTGAAAATTTATAGAAGTAGGTGTAATGATGGGAAATCGTATCAAAAAAGTACTTGCAGCAAACCGTGGAGAAATTGCAATTCGGATATTCCGTGCGTGTACGGAATTAGATATTAGAACTGTGGCTATTTATTCTAAGGAAGACCACGGGTCATATCATAGGTTTAAAGCCGATGAAGCGTACTTGGTAGGCAAAGACAAAAAACCAATTGATGCGTACCTAGACATTGAAGGAATTATTGAAATTGCGAAGAAAAGTCATGTCGACGCCATTCATCCTGGTTATGGATTTCTGTCTGAAAATATAGAGTTTGCCCGGCGGTGTGAAGAAGAAGGGATCATCTTTATTGGACCCAAATCCCAACATCTAGATATGTTTGGAGATAAAGTGAAGGCACGCCATCAGGCGGTGCTCGCAAATATTCCGGTTATCCCGGGAAGTGACGGCCCAATTGACAATGTTGAAGAAGTCGAAGCTTTCGGGAATAAGTACGGTTACCCCATTATCATAAAAGCTTCACTTGGCGGTGGAGGACGCGGAATGCGGATTGTGAATAATCCTGAAGAAGTTCGTGAGTCCTATGATCGTGCAAAGTCAGAGGCGAAAGCTGCCTTTGGTAATGATGAAGTCTATGTAGAACGTTTTATAAAGAATCCTAAACATATAGAAGTTCAAATTTTAGGTGATGAACATCAAAATATCGTCCATTTATTTGAACGTGACTGCTCCGTGCAGCGCCGTCACCAAAAAGTGGTAGAAGTTGCACCTTCCGTTTCCGTTTCTGAAGATTTACGTGAACAGATCTGTAATGCCGCGGTGCATTTAATGAAAAATGTAAATTATGTAAATGCAGGTACAGTGGAGTTCTTGGTTGCGGATAATGAATTTTATTTCATAGAAGTTAATCCACGTGTACAAGTTGAACATACCGTAACGGAAATGGTTACCGGTATTGATATCGTTCAATCGCAAATCTTGATAGCAAGAGGACACGACCTGCACGATAATGTCATTGGAATCCCTGAGCAATCTCTAATCACGACGAATGGATATGCAATCCAATCAAGGATTACTACAGAAGATCCCTTAAATAATTTTATGCCTGACACAGGAACCATTATGGCGTATCGTTCCAGCGGTGGATTTGGTGTCCGTTTAGATGCGGGTAATGCTTTTCAGGGGGCAGTGATTACTCCTTATTATGACTCCTTATTAGTGAAGTTATCTGTCCATGCAATGACGTTTGAAAAAGCTGCGTCTAAAATGGTGCGAAATCTGAAGGAATTCCGGATCCGCGGAATTAAAACGAATATTGCTTTCCTTGAAAATGTAGTGAAACATGAAAAATTCTGTTCAGGTGAATATGATACATCCTTTATCGATTCTACGCCTGAACTGTTTACATTCCCAGTTCGTAAAGACCGCGGAACTAAGATGTTATCTTATATTGGCAATGTAACGGTTAATGGTTTCCCAGGAGTTGAACAGCAAAAGAAACCAGTTTTTGATTATCCTGCTGTTCCAGAAACAAAGAGTATCATCACAAAAGACGGCAGTAAACAAATACTAGATCAACATGGCGCTGACGGTCTTATAAATTGGATAAAAGCACAAAATGAGGTGCTGATTACGGATACAACATTCCGTGATGCACATCAATCACTTCTTGCTACTCGTGTTAGAACGTCCGATCTATTGCAGATTGCGGAGCCTACATCAAAACTTCTTCCTAATTTATTCTCAATGGAAGTATGGGGCGGAGCAACCTTTGATGTAGCCTATCGTTTCTTAAAAGAAGATCCTTGGGACAGGCTTCTTAGTCTTCGTGAAAAGGTACCCAATGTATTACTGCAAATGCTGCTTCGTGCTTCAAATGCAGTCGGTTATAAAAATTATCCTGATAATGTTATTCGGGAATTTGTTGATAAATCAGCGAATGCCGGCATTGATGTTTTTAGAATCTTTGATAGTCTAAATTGGGTTAAAAGTATGGAAGTTGCGATTGATGCGGTTCGTCAATCAGGTAAAGTCGCTGAGGCAGCTATCTGCTATACTGGCGATATAAATGATCCGAGCCGTAGAAAGTATAATATAGATTATTATAAGAACATGGCTAAAGAACTTGAAAACCAAGGAGCACATATCCTCGCTATCAAGGACATGGCAGGTCTATTGAAACCGGAAAGTGCTTATCGATTGATTTCCGAATTAAAAGAGACCATCTCTATTCCAATTCATCTTCATACTCATGATACAGCGGGTAACGGTACGTTTATGTATGCAAAAGCGATAGAAGCAGGAGTCGATATCGTGGATACGGCATTAGGGTCTATGGCAGGATTAACTTCGCAGCCTAGTGCTCAAACATTATATTATGCGCTTGAAGGCACTAAACGACAACCAACAATTGAAATTAAACCACTTGAACAACTTTCAACGTATTGGGAAGATGTTCGGAAATATTATAAAGACTTCGAGAGTGGAATGAATGCTCCTCATACAGAAGTCTATAAGCATGAAATGCCAGGCGGTCAATACAGCAATCTTCAACAGCAGGCAAAAGCTGTGGGACTTGGAGATCGCTGGGATGATGTGAAGGAAATGTACAGCCGTGTGAACGCTATGTTCGGTGATATTGTCAAAGTGACGCCTTCTTCTAAGGTTGTGGGTGATATGGCCTTGTTTATGGTACAAAATGAGTTAGACGAAGAATCTGTCCTGGAAAAAGGTAAAACAATTGATTTTCCTGATTCAGTCATTGAGTTATTTGAAGGGTATTTAGGCCAGCCAGAAGGCGGGTTCCCGAAAGAACTTCAGAAAGTCATTCTTAAAGGTAAGCAGCCTATTACAGTTCGCCCGGGAGAATTACTTGACGAAGTTGATTTCAAGGCCCTAAGAGAAGAACTATTTAACGAAATCAACCGTCCAGTTACGGATTTCGATCTTTTAGCTTATGCCCTATATCCAAAGGTGTTTCTTGATTACGTGAGAACTCTTGAACAATTTGGAGATTTGTCAAGTCTTGATACGCCAACCTTCTTATATGGAATGAGACTTGGGGAAGAAATAGAAGTGGAGATAGAGGTAGGGAAAACACTTATTGTTAAACTAATTTCAATTGGTGAGCCTCTAGCTGACGGCACAAGAGCTATTTACTTCGATTTGAATGGACAGTCACGTCAAGTAATCATTAAAGATGAAAGTGTTACATCCTCGGTAACAACGAAACAAAAAGCAGATCCAAAGAACAAGTCTCATATTGGTGCGACTATGCCAGGGACTGTTATTAAAGTAGTGGTGGAAAAAGGAGATAAGGTTAAGCAGGGAGACCATTTAATTATTAATGAAGCAATGAAAATGGAAACTACTGTACAAGCTCCTTTCTCAGGAACCGTAAAAGCAATACATGTAAACAATGGAGAAGCAATCAGCACAGGTGATTTATTAATTGAATTAACTTAATGAAAAAGGAGAGTCCAGTGTTCTGGATTCTCCCCAGACTGTAGACAAACTCGGGTGGAAAATCGAGTATGTCTACAGTCTTTTTTTTAGTTTTTAAAATGCGGCTGTTGATTGCAGTGAAAGGCGATTCGCTTTCCGCGGGGCGGGCGGTGAGCCTCCTCGTTGCTTACGCTCCTGCGGGGTCTCACCTGTCCCGCTGTTCCCGCAGGAGTCTTCACGCCTTACTCTCCAATCAACGGTCTTTCTAAAATTTAATTTGGATTTTAGTCCGACGCTCAAATGGAAACACGTGCTACCCAAGAGTAGATTTAGGTGGAGATCCATTCAAATCGGGGGAATTATGAAGAACATTCTTTCAGACAAATCCGTTCGAACAGGAAGAATCAAAGATTATTAAGTTGAACACAAGTGTTCCTGAAAGCAGATACAATATTAAGATGGAAAACAGTACTAATTAGAGACTTAGTTGCCTTGATAAGCAGGGGAAATTCCATGAAATGTGTTAAAAATGCTAAAAGAGGGTACGGAAAGAACCATTCCGCGCCTCTTTTAGCTACAAAATGAGGAGAGTCCGTGTTCTGGACTCTCCTTTTTATCTTGCATGGATAAACCCTAATCCAGCGAGAGACAATAGGAGAAAGCTATCAAACGTAGAGTGAACAAAAAAACAGCTGACTTAAACCGCAATTAGTGGTTAGACAGCTGTTTTTTTCTATTTTGCTGATAGGGTGTTTTGATTGGAAGAGGCTGTTTGATTAACTCTGGCTGCATTTTGTTTACTCCTAGAAGTCAACAGCAGGAGGTAACTCATTACTCCAAAGAAACAAGCGATAAATAAAGCATGTGATAGGGCAATGAATAAGTTTTGTCTAGAGAATATGATGAATGCCCCTGCAAGTACTTGTAAGAAAACTAAAATAAAGGCAGTAATCCAGCCCCAATATAAAACTTTTTGATGTTTATAATGCTTTATGGCAAGGTAAGCAGCATATGTAACCCATATGAAAATTAAACCTGCGATAGCCCTATGCCCCATTTGAATCCATTGGTTCAAATTATACGGGAGAGCGAAGCTTCCATTAACACAAGTCGGCCAGCCTGTGCAAACTAGACTAGACTCCGTATGCCTAACGAGTGCTCCTGTGTATACAACGACAAAGCAATAAGTAATGATCCCCACAATATGAAACTTCATTCGTTTATCAACGATAAGCTCTTCTGCTTTAAACTTCGTATCAATTTCAAATATTAAAAGGGTTAACATAAAAACAGAGGCAAACGAGATTAGTGAAATCCCAAAATGGAGGGCTAGTACAAAATCTGATTGTCCCCATAGTACTGCGGCTGCTCCAATTAAGCCTTGAGCCAATAAGAAGAAAAATGATATAGCCGAGAGGAATTTTGTTTCTCGAATATGTCCTATGCTTTTCCATGACCAAAGGGAGAGTGCTACTACCATAATGCCAACTGCTCCAGAAATAACACGATGGGCGAGTTCAATGACTAATTCTTTTGTAATGACTTTTGGAATTAATTGCCCTTCGCACAACGGCCATGAACGTCCACACCCCATACCTGAATCGGTCTTGGTGACTAAGGCACCCCCGAGAAGGATAAGCAGCATCCCGAATGTTGTAAAAACGGCCAACCATTTTAATCCACGATGCACGTTTTCCACCTTCTTTATTTTATCTTTAATCAAAATAATACTATATTTTCTATTCAATAGTATAAATAATTTCTTAAGCATACCTATTCGATACTACACAATTTGCAGTTTTTTTACAAGTTAGGAAATGTTTTTTTAATAAACTTTTATTCATCCTGCCTATCTAATTATTTTTAAGTTAATAAAATTCTATTCGTCCAGCGTACGTAGATTCTAATAAACTAATATAAACTGGAGAGCACAGGTTTAAATGGTTGATTATGGATGTACACAAATTGGTCAAGAATTATACAAAAAAAGTTCACAATTTCTTCAAAAAGTATGTTTTAATAGCAAAGGAAGCTATTTTCCTGGATTTGTTTATTTAATATAATTCAAAGTGACTATTATTATTATTGTGAAATCCTATATTTTGTTAAAAATAACAGATTTCCATGTTATTTCATTCTGTCTCTAATTACAAATATAGAAAAGTATGAAATAATACTATATAGTAATTGTAGGCCTTTTTTGTATGCGGCCATTGATAAAGGAGGACATAAGTATGTCAAACATGAGGGCTGTACCAGAAGCTGCCTTGAAGGACAGCAAGGCGCCCATTGAATCAACTAAAATAGAAACAACTGCTTGGAAAGACTTCCTCGCTCTAATAAAAGTAGGGATTGTTAATTCTAATATGATTACGACCTTTACAGGGTTGTGGCTAGCGCTTCACTTTTCAGGAATGCATTTTCTAAATAATTTAGATACCATGTTTTTTGCGCTGGCAGGTTCAGGGTTAATTATGGCTGGATCGTGTAGTTTCAATAATTATTATGACCGGGACATAGATCCTCTTATGGAAAGAACAAAAAACAGACCTACTGTGACTGGAAAAGTTAGTCCCGGAAAAGTACTGCTTTTGAGTATTGTGCTTATTACCGTTGGCGTAGGGTTTCTTGCCCTGACTAATTTGACCACTGCGGTTATTGGTTTATTTGGAGTTATTGCCTATATTGGCTTATATACAATGTTTGCTAAAAGAAGATTTGTTTCAAACACGATTGTAGGGAGTATTTCCGGCGCTGTACCGCCTTTAATCGGCTGGGCAGCGATCGATCCACAGCTTGGAACATTGCCATGGATGCTCTTTTTATTCATGTTCTTATGGCAGCCTCCGCATTTTTATGCGTTAGCAATGAAGCGGGTCGAAGAGTACCGGGCAGCCGGCGTACCAATGCTGCCAGTAGTTAAGGGGTTCAAGAGAACGAAGCTTTCAATGAATCTATGGGTTGCTACTTTGATTCCATTGCCGTTTTTCATGGCTGAGCTAGGATATTTTTATGTTATACTTGCCGTTGCTTTAAGTATAGGATGGCTTATACTTGGAATTTATGGGTATAAAATGAAGGATGATATTAAATGGGCTCGGTTAATGTTTGTCTATTCATTAAACTATATGACGATTTTATTTGTAGTAATGGTAATTGTAACCTTGATTTAACTTCATCCTATAGCGATTTTATGGTAAACTTTTCATAGTACGGCCTGCTTTAAGCAGGCCGGATACATAGTTTCATTAATAAGGGGCGTATTAGATTCCTATACTATTAGGAGTTCTTTCTTTAAAAGGAAATTAATATATAGAGGGAATTTTCACAAAGCAATAAACAATGTGGGAAATTTTTACGAAAGAGGGGTTACTTAAGCTATGAAAAAAAGGCTGCAAAACTGGCGTCTAATCTCATTATTTGCCATTATGACGCTCTTCTTGGCCGGCTGTGGCAACGCGCAATTGTCCGCACTGAATCCAGCAGGGGAAGTTGCAAAAACTCAATATGACTTAATGGTGTTAAGTACATTAATTATGGTACTGGTCATTATTGTGGTTGTTATTTTATTTGTTATTGTTTTATTCCGTTTCCGCCACAAAAAGGGAGACGATTCCATTCCTAAGCAAGTGGAAGGAAGTCATAAGTTAGAAATAATTTGGACGACTATTCCGATTTTGCTATTAATCATTCTTGCTGTTCCAACAGTAATATCTACGTTTGATTTAGCAGATACAAAGGCTATGGATGTGAAAGATAAGGATGGAAAGACAAAGGACGCTTTGGTTGTCAATGTTAGAGCTAACCTTTACTGGTGGGAATTTGAATATCCTGATTTAGGAATTGTAACAAGTCAGGAACTAGTTGTACCAACTGATCAAAAGGTTTATTTCAATCTAAAATCTTCTGATGTAAAACATTCGTTCTGGGTTCCTTCTGTAGGTGGGAAACTGGATACGAACGTAGATGGTACCAACCAATTTTATCTTGAATTCGATAATGAAAAATCAAAAGAAGCTGAAAACCTTTTCCATGGTAAATGTGCTGAGTTATGCGGACCATCACATGCTTTAATGGACTTTAAGGTCAAAACAAAAACAAAAGATGACTTTACTGCATGGGTAAAAGATATGCAGGGAGTTAAAGAAGCCGTTCCTGCTGAAGGCGATGTAGCTAAACAGGGGGAAGAAATTTTTGCTGAAAGCTGTATCGGCTGTCATGCAGTTACACCAAACGATAGTCGTCCTGAAGCGGCTCGTTTAGCACCAAACTTAGCTAACTTTGGCGATCGAGAGAAAATTGCCGGTGTCTTGGATCATACTGATGAAGAATTAGGAAATTGGTTAGAAGATCCGGAAAAATATAAACCAGGTAATAAAATGACTGGGACTTATGGGGAACTTGATGACGAACAAATCAGTGCTCTTACAGAATATTTGATGAATCTCAAGGTTGAAAGCAAATAAGTCAACACGGATTAGAATAAGGGGGTAAAATCGTGAGTACGTACGCTAAGAAAAAAGGATTTGGCGCTACATTATGGGACTTTTTAACAACAGTTGACCATAAAAAAATCGCCATTCTTTACCTTATAACCGGCGGATTGTTCTTTGTTGTCGGCGGGCTGGAAGCAATGTTTATTCGAATTCAGCTGGCTGTTCCAAACAATGATTTTGTAAGTGCCGGATTATACAATGAAATTATAACAATGCATGGTACGACGATGATTTTCCTGGCGGCAATGCCTTTGGTTTTTGCTCTCATGAACGCAATAATGCCATTGCAAATAGGGGCGCGTGATGTTGCGTTCCCATTCTTAAACTCACTAGGATTTTGGTTATTTTTCTTTGGTGGTACATTCTTAAATCTTTCATGGTTTATGGGTGGGGCACCTGATGCAGGATGGACTTCTTATGCCTCGCTTGCCTTGCAATCTGAAGGGCATGGCATAGATTTCTATGTACTAGGACTGCAGATATCTGGTTTGGGTACGTTAATAGGCGGGATTAATTTCTTGGTGACGATTATTAATATGCGTACACCAGGAATGACATATATGCGGATGCCGTTATTTACGTGGTCAACTTTCGTTGTTTCTGCACTTATTTTATTTGCATTCCCTCCATTGACTGTTGGTTTGACATTAATGATGTTTGACCGTATGTTCGGTGCAAACTTCTTTGTTACAGCAGCAGGAGGTAACACGATTATTTGGGAGCATTTATTCTGGATTTTCGGACATCCTGAAGTATACATTCTGATTCTGCCGGCATTCGGTGTGTTTTCAGAACTATTTGCTACTTTCTCAAGAAAAAGATTATTCGGTTATTCATCAATGGTGTTTGCCACAGTCCTTATTGGGTTCCTTGGATTCATGGTTTGGGCTCACCATATGTTTACCGTTGGATTAGGACCGATTGCAAATGCAATTTTCGCTGTTGCCACTATGGCAATCGCTGTTCCTACTGGAATTAAAATCTTTAACTGGATTTTTACTATGTGGGGCGGAAAAGTTCGTTTTACTACACCAATGCTTTATGCTGTTGCGTTTATTCCTTCCTTTACAATGGGTGGAGTAACCGGGATTATGAACGCAGCTGCACCAGCAGATTATCAATATCATGACAGTTATTTTGTTGTTGCACATTTCCATTATGTAATTGTTGGTGGAGTTGTTCTAGGTCTTCTAGCAGGTATTACTTTCTATTGGCCGAAAATGTTTGGAACTATGTTAAATGAAACGCTTGGAAAAATTACATTCTGGTTCTTCTTAATCGGGTTCCATTTAACATTCTTTATCCAGCATTTCCTTGGACTTTTAGGCATGCCTCGTCGTGTATTCACGTATCAAAAGGATCTCGGCTGGGACACATCTAATATGATTAGTACGGTTGGAGCTTTCCTCATGGCTGTTGGGGTTCTTGTAATGGTCTATAATATCATCATTACATCCATCAAGAATGAGAAAGTTGGAAATGATCCTTGGGGCGACGGACGTACCCTTGAATGGGCAATTCCATCTCCACCGCCATTCTATAACTTTAAACAACTTCCGCTTGTTCGCGGGTTAGATCCATATTGGATTGAAAAGATGGAAGGCAAAACTGAAATGACTCCAGCTGAACCACTTGGTGATATTCATATGCCAAATGGATCTATTTTACCAGTAACGATTTCTTTAGGACTTTTTGTTGCTGCATTTGGTGCATTATTTCATATGGATGATAAAGCATGGTCTATACCTGTTATTATCATTGGCTTATTAATCACCTTTGGATCGATGCTCATCCGTTCTGTTAAGGATGATCATGGTTACCATATTCATAAAGAAGACCTTATGGATAATACAGATAAGGGAGGTAAGTCATAATGCATGCAGAAGAAAAATTCACCGATGCAACTTGGCCTGCTTCCCCCGAGAAAGCTACCCTTGAAGGTAAAAATAAATATCTAGGGTTCTGGCTGTTTCTTGGCGGCGAAACAGTGTTGTTCGCATCACTATTTGCCACATACTTGGCATTAAAAGATAAAGTGCCTGATGATAATATGGCGCTGGCTAAAGATCTTTTCGAGCTTCCATTAACCTTTATTGCAACGATGCTTTTGTTGACAAGTTCATTGACAAGTGTTTATGCGATGTATCATATGAAAAACCGTGATTTCAAAAAAATGCAGTCTTGGCTGCTAGTTACAGTATTGCTTGGAGCAGCATTCCTTGCACTTGAAGTGTATGAGTTTAATCATTACGTACATGAATTTGGTCACACGTTTACGAGCAGCGCCTTTGGTTCTGCATTCTATACGCTCGTAGGTTTCCATGGCGGGCACGTAGCGTTCGGGCTTCTGTGGATCATATCATTAATGGTTCGTAATGCTAAGCGTGGTTTAAACTTGTATAATGCCCCTAAATTTTATCTTGCTAGTCTTTATTGGCATTTTATTGATGTAGTATGGGTATTTATCTTTACAGTAGTATACTTAATGGGAATGGTGGGATAACTGATGGCGAATGAACAATCAAATTCAGCTAATCCAAATTTTAATTTAAAGTATCGCCGTAAGCAAAGTGCTGAAGAAATGAAGCATCAAGT
The DNA here is from genome assembly GCF_038002765.1 of Peribacillus sp. FSL H8-0477. Taxonomy (NCBI): domain Bacteria; kingdom Bacillati; phylum Bacillota; class Bacilli; order Caryophanales; family Bacillaceae; genus Peribacillus; species Peribacillus sp. FSL H8-0477. Next base: position 1,340,742 of record NZ_JBBODE010000002.1, read on the forward strand.
TGTTACGTTTGTACTGATGATTTTCTTTACATTAATTGCTTTTGCAGCTGTGGCTATTGAGGGGATTTCACCTTGGTTTATTAAACCAACACTTCTGCTTCTCGCTGCAGTTCAGGTTATTTTCCAGCTTTATTATTTCATGCATATGAAGCATAAAGGTCATGGAGCAATAACATTGTTTATTTTTTCGGGCTTGTTAGTGGGGTTAATAACCGTACTAGCATTCGTAACCATTGTTTGGCTGTAAGTATGTGATAGGATAAACCGGTCTTTGGACAGTGTCTCTCTTTTGCCCTATAGGGTGTAAAGGGAAGTTACTGGCGAAGACCGGTTTTTCTTTCGTAGACAGGTCTCACAGTCAGAATTGGAATGACTGGGAGATCTTGTTTCTTTCTCTGTTTCTTTGAATGAGATTGAGTTATACTAATGATAGTTTGAAAATTACAGAGGTGATGACATGTCCATAGAAATCTTTGGATTCCGTGCTCTATGGAGTCCGTACTATTTTATTGCTCTGGTTGTTCTTTCACTAGGTTTCTTTTTAATCACTAGTAAATATAGAAATCGCTTTACGGATAGTGAAAAGCTGACACCGAAGCAAATAGGATTCTTCCTGACTGCAATGATTTTACTTTATCTAGTAAAAGGATCTCCACTTGATTTATTAGGTCACATCATGTTCAGTGCCCATATGACGCAAATGGCTGTCCTGTATCTAATTATTACTCCATTGTTTATTCTTAGTATCCCGAACTGGCTTTGGAGAGCAATGTTCAGTGTTCAATGGATTGAGAAGATGTTTACCATCTTTACTAAACCACTCTATGCATTGCTTATCTTTAATATTGTATTTTCCCTTTACCATATTCCTTTAGTATTTGATATGGTTAAGACGAGCATGTGGCTGCATGGCGGGTATACGAGTCTTCTTTTTGTATTATCACTTTTTATGTGGTTTCCGCTTGTTAATCAACTACCGGAAAAAGAAACACTCACAGGTCTGTACAAGGTTGGGTATATTTTTGGCAGTGGGATTTTAATGACACCCGCTTGTGCCTTAATCATTTTTGCTAATTATCCAATGTACGATACGTTTACTAATCCAAGTTCATGGGCGACAGCCATGGAACTATGTGTTCCTGCTTCGGCATTAGCTTCACTGAATCTTAGTGGTCCAGAAATGTTCTCAAACCTTCCTGCTCTTGAAGATCAGCAGCTTGGCGGGGTTTTAATGAAAGTGATTCAGGAAATTGTTCTTGGCGTCGTGCTTGGATATATTTTCTTTGCATGGTTCCGTAAAGAAAACGGTGAAGATAAAATAGATCCGATTCCAGCTCATTTACAAACAAATGAGTAACGAAAAACCTGCACGGTATGTTACCGGCAGGTTTTTTTACGGACTCTATTGAATCGCTTACTAGTTATATAAAAAATAGTAAATGTGAGCAATTTGTTAAAGAAGTAAGAATCTATTGTAATTTTTCTCACCCTTTAATAAGATGAAGGTTGAGAATCTAAAACAGAGGGGACGTTCCAACGCTATGTCTTTACCAATACTTCCAACAATCAGTACCGCTTTTATTGTTTTAAGTGCGATTACTGTTGCAATCGGCTGGTACCAAATTAAACAAGGAAAAATTGAAACGCATAAAAAAACAATGATTGTTGCGGCTGTATTTGCAACAATATTCTTTATTATTTATGCATCTAGAACGATATTTATTGGAAATACCGCCTTTGGTGGACCAGATGATATAAAAATTTATTATACAATCTTTCTTGTCTTTCATATTACCCTTGCTACTACGGGAGCGGTACTTGGGATCACATCATTAGTAACTGGTTTTAAAGGAATCTTCCAAAGACATCGGAAGCTTGGACCTATTACGAGTATTGTTTGGTTCTTTACAGGAATTACTGGACTTGCCGTATACTTATTATTATATGTCTTCTATCATGGTGGAGAAACTACTTCCGTTATAAAAGCGATTTTTGGATTTTAAGACAAAAGAAGGCACATGGAGACTTTTCTCCATGTGCCTTCTTTTCATTAAAACTTACAGCCCATTAAATTGGACAATCTCTTCTTTCACTTTAGCTAGGATTTTTTCACATTGCTTCACAAGAGAAGCTGGGAAATCTTCGCCCTCACCATACTCTAGCCCATGTGGGTAATAATGCTTGCCTAAGATAGGAGTCATTAACTGAATGATTGCTTTATGTGCGCCTACATCGCCCTCGATAGCATACCCCTGCACACGAAGATAAAAGACACCGTCTTTAAGTTCGAATTTACGGTCATAGTTTACACGCTCATAATCCCATTGTTCTGCTCTTATTAAACCATTCTCACCCATAAGTTCATCTAATCTGTTTAAATCAGCTTTAAAATCTTCTAAATCAAAACTTTCAAATTTCACTTATATACCCTCCTAATGTCAACAAAAAAGAATGGAAGCCTTGAAGCTGGATAATGGATAAGTTGTTATACTCCATTTTTACAAGATTCCCTCATTTTAATAATAGTACTAAACTATAGAACTTGCAATGAGTAGCGTACCAGTAATTCCATATTCATCCTCCATAGGTGTATTATATATGTATAATATATTTAAATTATTCTTAAAATTGTTACATGTAAGGGTGCAGCTTCTATAATATGGAGAGTAATAATGATATAATTACCTAAAATACGGATCAGCTGGAGAAGGATGTGATCCTCTGAAAACCATGGCAAGGGTAACGCTGTTAGTAGTGATTTTTTTCAGTATAAGCATCTATTTTAGTAATGGACAGGATAAAGAAGAAGTGATCTTATATGAACAGAAAGATGCTTACATAGATAATACTACAGACAGTTCAGGTAATAAGCAGTCAACATTAAAAACTGACGGTATGACAAAACCCAAAAAGGGACTTGCTGTGACAATTGGTAAGAACATAAAAGATGTCAAAAAAGAGTATGGTGAGCCTGGCAGAATTGATCCTTCTTCATATGGATATGATTGGTGGATTTATAATCAGGATCAGGAGAAATATTTTCAGTTAGCTGTAAAGAACGAAAAGGTCGTCTCGGCTTATGGAATTGGTGAAAATATAGATGTGGCACCTTTTTATATTGGGCAGCCAATCGATGAAATTTATTCAAGCCTTTCTATTGAAATGTCTATTGATGTAGATACAGAGAATGGCGCGTATAGCTTTGAACTGTCTGAGGAAGATATGAATATGAGACCGTTAATAAAGATAGGTAAATTGTATGTTCAGCTCTATTTGGATAAGTTTACTGGAACAGTTTCGAGCATCCGATTCTTGAATGCAGAGACCCTTTTAAAGCTGAGGCCTTATGAATTACCCTATCGTGGTGAATTAGAAGTGGAAGAGATAGTAGATGAAGAAAAATGGAAGCTTATCGAACAAGGAAATCAACTGCAAATATTTGATCTTACAAACGTTATTAGAAAACGGTTTGAGGTAAACGGAGTTCAGTGGAACGAACCGGCAGCAGAAGCAGCGTTTTTGCATAGCCAAGATATGGCTGATAATGATTTCTTTTCGAATACTTCTCCAACAAAAGGTGATTTAGAGCAGCGATTAACAGCTGAGCAAATTGAGTATGTGAATGCTGGTGAGAATATTGCTGTTAATTATGTAGATAGTATTGCGGCGGTTGAAGGGTGGCTAAACAGTAAAGGCCATCGGGAGACGATGCTCAATACTGAATTTACTGACTTAGGTGTAGGGGTGTACCATAAACTCTACACACAAAACTTTATCAGCAAGTAATGGAAGGTTTCTGAGAATGGGAGAGTCCCGCTTAGAGACCTTTTCTTTATATATATATAAGTCACACTTTTTTTAGTTATGCATAGTCTAGTAGTAGGCAAATGTCTTGGTGTGAGGTGAGAGAGAATGCCCAAAAAAAAACGCCCATCAGTTGAAAAATTCAAAGAGTTCGTCCGGGAGCATCCAGGTTTGCGTAATGAAGTTAAAGAAAACAAATATACCTGGCAGGAGCTATTTGAGGAGTGGTACATCCTTGGCAGTGATAATGAGCGCTGGAATGATGTTCAAACAGAATCTAAGCCTACTAAGAAGGAACCGGATGGAAGCGGAGGCGACTTGGTGGGTACATTAATGAATACAGTTAAAAACATGGATATAAATCAGATTCAGCAATATATTTCCAGTGCTAATCAAGCGTTAGGCGCCATCCAAGGCATCATAACGTCGTTTCAGGGGGAAAAAACCAAAACAGAGGCTCCTGCACCATCTAAACCAAAATCATCAAATCCTTTTGCATTTAAAAAAGATTAAAGGGGAGGATTTCTATGCGTCAAGATATTTATGAGCTGATTGCAGAGGATGAAGACCTAAAAAAATTTTTACGGTTACAGCCCATCTGGTATCGAAGGTTGATGCGAAATCCTCAAGAATTTGAAAATCTACAAACCGAGGCTGTCTTTTTTTACAAAAAGTCTATTCCTCATCGAGTTTCAAAGTTTGCCGACGGAGTCCAAATGGCTTCTATGATGATGCATATGTTTCAAGCCATGAGAACACCATCTGGATAAAAAGTCGATAGTATTAGTAATAATTTGCTCCTTTTTGCAAACAGTATGGAAAAAGGGGGCGAAAAATTGTGAAGTATCCACTTTATAGTCTATCAGCTTTAATACTTGTATCAGGCTATTTATACGGCCATGAGAACGTGAGTAAATCAGGAGCCTTAATTCAAGTCCCTTCTACTGAGGTTCTGTCAGCAATGACTCAGGTACGAGATGATTTTCAAGTTGGCTTTTCTATTAAGGGGACCTCTGTCTTCGTGGATTGCTATACTCGAGAGTATTCATTTACACCTAACAGTGAAAAACCACTGGCCTCAGTCCTTGTTTATGTAGATGGTACAAAGATGGATGAAATGAGGACGGCAGCATTTATCGTGAAGGATCTGTCACAAGGAAAACACCGAATTAAAGTTAAGTTAATTGATGATCAAAAGCAGACAACCTATACAAAGGAATTCACCGTACATATCCAATCGTCTCTCTAGCTTCTTGGGGCTAAAAATGGTAATATGATGGAGGAGGTGAGCTATCGTGCTTGCTACTATGGAAAGAGTAGAAATTCTTCAGAGAGCTGATGAATTAGCTCAGTTCGTGTTACAGTCTGAAATTGGAGAACAATATCTCCAAACTTTATATAAAATGCGTGAAGATCGGTTAGCGCAGAAGAAAATCAAACAGTTCACCTCAATGAAGGAGCTGTTTGAGGAAGTGCAGCGTTTCGGGAAGTATCATCCAGATTACAAACGTGTGAATTTGGAAATTCGGCAACTAAAGCGGGATATGGACTTACATCCTACAATTGCTGAGTTTAAGATGGCCGAGACGGGGCTTCAAAGTCTCCTGGATGAAATCAGCATGCGAGTTGGTCATGCTGTGTCACCGACTATTAAAGTTCCTGCTGGCAGTCCATTCTTCGAATCTGCATCATCTGGATGCAGTTCTGGAAGCTGTGGAACTGGTGGAGGCTGCGGGTGTTCTGCATAACACCTCACTAAAGGAAGGCTGTCGAAATTTTTCGACAGCCTTTTCTTTATGAACAGAAAAAGAAGTGTTTTATCATCCAGTTCTGCGTTGATGGCTGAGAGGTACAGCCGTACATTTTAACCAGTATGGCTTTTTAAGGACGTAAGACGGTTTGGTGACGTATACATATACTGCCTTTCCTTTTATTTAGATCGTGGTGGATGGCATCCGTTATTTTAGTTGAAAGGGAAGTTTCAGCTGTGCTACACTTAATGAAAACCTTTATACAGGGGAGCAATCTAATTATGTTTGGATCAAGACAGGCGATTATCGTTTATTTACATACATTGAAGCAAGCAAAGATGTTGAGAAAGTTTGGGAACATTCATTTTGTATCAAAGAAACTTAAATATGTGGTTCTTTATACGAATATGGCAGACGTTGAGACATTGGTAACAAAACTTTCAGGTTTCTCATTTGTTAAAAAGGTTGAGGTTTCCTACAAACCTTATTTGAAAATGGAGTTTGAAAATGCTAGACCAGATAAAGCAAAAGAGTATGATTATAAAATGGGTATATAAAAACGCTGGCTCATGAGCCAGCGTTTTTATGTTCAGCCCCAGGGATTTTCATCTGCGGGCAAATAACGATTCATACGAAGAATACCAATTAAGTGCTGATAATACAGTGTTTTTTCAGCAAATACTGTAGAAGGTTTAACTTCCATTTCTATAATCGATTTATCTAATTCAACTGCTAGATCTTTAAAAAGCTGAAATCGTTGATTTGGAGTAGTATGAGGGTTGAGAATTCCTTCACGGCACACATATAATGGCTGGAATTTTCCAGGATTCGTTGGTTTCATGACCACAACCAAAGATACGACATCTTTATCCTTAATTTTTGTCTGTAAAGCTAACAAACGTAAAACACGCTCTTTTTGAGATCGAGCAATGGCGAGTAATTCATATAAATCTGATGTGCCTTCTCCTAATTCTATAAACCGTTGAATCAACTAAATCTCTCCCTTATTGTTCAAACTCATCCTTACTTTATCAAATATAACTATAAAAGTGAAGATGAACCGTCTTTGTTTACTGGTTATCGCTTTTTGCCATATCTTTTAATCGTCAATACAGGCAAAAAAAATCCCCGCGGGCTAGTAGCTGCGGGGTCCTTCGAGTCCTGCTTAAAGGATAGAAGGCAAAGGGAGAGGAGAAACCGGTGAAGACTTATGGGGAAACGTAAGCCTTCTCCGCGGTTGGCAACAACACCGAAAAAGTGATGCTGTTACTTTTATTATCACCAAGATTCGACTTCTTATTCATCCTAAATTGTTTTTTTTGATTGTCTGAAACCTTCGTTGATTCTGTAGTAGAATACCTTCCCTATTGGCTAGAAAAAATGAATATGGTAGGATAAGTGAGTACTAAGAAATTCTTAAAATTGGGTGAGAAAATGAGAGTTGTTTCAGGAACGTGTAAGGGCCGGGCCTTGAAGGCTGTACCAGGTACAGGAACAAGACCGACAACAGATAAAGTAAAAGAAACTATTTTCAATATAATCGGACCTTATTTCCATGGAGGTCTAGTACTAGATCTTTATGCAGGCAGTGGTGGCCTTGGCATTGAGGCGCTTAGCAGAGGGATGGACAAGGCTATTTTTGTTGATCGTGATTTTAAAGCATTTCAAACAGTCAAAGAAAATATTGAGACGTGCGGTTTTACCGAGTGCTCTGAACTGTATAAAATTGATTCAGAAAGAGCACTAAAGGCATTAATCAAAAGAGAGCTTCGGTTCGGACTGATTTTGCTTGATCCACCTTATAAACAGCAGAAGATAGCTGAATTAATTGAAAAGATACATAACGAAGGTCTGCTCGATGATGAAGGAATTATCCTATGCGAACACAGCAGAGACGTTAAACTACCTGACCGGATAGAAACCTTTAAGCGGGAAAGATATGAGGAATACGGGGCAATTGCTATTTCTATTTATAAATGGGGAAACGCTTAAGAGAACGAGGGGGATTAGATATGCCGAAAATTGCGATTTGTCCAGGTTCCTTTGACCCGATAACTTTCGGGCATTTGGATATCATTCAACGAGGGGCACGAGTATTTGACGAAATTCATGTGGTTGTATTGAATAATTCAGCCAAGAATTCGCTTTTCTCTGTGGAAGAGAGGCTGGAGTTAATTAGGAAGGTAACGGAACATTTGCCGAATGTTAAAGTAGATTCGTTTCAAGGGCTTACGGTGAACTATGCCGAAAAGGTTAATGCTTCAGCCATTATAAGAGGACTTCGTGCCGTCTCTGATTTTGAATATGAAATGCAAGGTACATCTATGAACAGGTTGTTAAACGAGAAGGTAGAAACGTTCTTTATTATGACGAAAAACCAATATTCTTTCTTAAGTTCAAGCATTGTTAAAGAAGTAGCCAGGTACGGTGGAGATATTTCTGAACTGGTGCCAGAAGTTGTAGAACAAGCACTAAATGAAAAGTACCAAGATCAACTCCTTTAAATAAAAAAGCTGTCCGCACCAGATTCAAGAATCTGATGAGGACAGTTTTTTTTTGGAAATGTATATACCTCTAGTCCTTTAAAAGTCTTTTGGCTAGAATAAAGGTATACAGTAATAATGAGATGATTGTAATTAAGGGCCCAAGCTGGGTCATAATCTCGTAAAGAGTAAGGATTCCTTCTTCACTATGTCCAAAGACGGGCAGGGAGTTTGAAGGGATCTTTAATGTGAATCCATTATAAAGCGGTTCCCAAAGTACGAAGGCAAAAAAACCAGCTAAAATCCCATGCATAATCCGAGCAATGAAAAAAGGAAAAAAACGGATGTCTGTATCAGCAATAATACTCGCAACCTGGGCTTGGACACTAAATCCACTAAATCCGAGAATAAAACTGACCATGATGGCCTGCTGCATTAAAGAAGCTTCCTCAATTCCGCTGGTCATCTGTGATCCTAGTGTAATCTCAAAGATTCCGGCAATAAACGGCATGCTTAAGTTCAGGGGGAATTGTAAAATATGAAGCACAATTTGTATGGCGTTAGCAAGAAATCCAGTAACATGCATATGAAAAAGTAATTTATTTACTACAGAAAAGAGTATGATGAAACCGCCGATCATTAATAAGGTCTGAATAGAAGAAACGACAGCATCACCAAGCAGTTTTCCAAGCGGACGATTTTCTTTCAGCCGGGTACGATGCATTTCAGCAAGCGCTTGTTTAAGAGAAAGCGGCTTTTTTTTGACTGATGGCTTGATTTCTTCTTCTCTCCCATAAAAACGCATAATAATTCCGACAAATATGTTGCCAAGATAATGGGAAAGAGCAAGCAGAATACCGAGGTTTGTGTTATGAAAAAAACCAACCGAAACCGCTCCAAAGATAAACAGTGGATTAGAAGAATTGGTAAAGGAAACGAGTCGTTCAGCTTCAATCCTGGTCAATTGTTTTTCCTGACGCATACGGGCAGTGAATTTGGCTCCGGAAGGGAAACCTGAAGCCATCCCCATGGCCCAAACAAATCCACCGATACCTGGTACTTTAAACAATGGACGCATTAGGGGCTCGAGTAATACACCAATCAATGTGACTACACCGAATCCAATCAATGTTTCTGCAATGATGAAAAACGGGAGGAGAGAGGGGAAAACGATTTCCCACCACATATTTAAGCCTCTTATGGAAGCATCAAAGGATTCTTGTGGAAAGATGATGAGTGCGCCTGCCATAATTGTTGCTGCAGCCGCCAAAAATAATGATTTGAGTTTTGCTGTCAGCAATTACCTTAGCCTCCTCGGAAAGTTACGAATCTTGGCACTTATCATAATGTATAAAAAAGGAAATGCTTATAACGAAGAATCCTTGTCCCTGCTTTACACAATATGCACATAGAAATCAATTTAAGACCATAACTTTGTAAGAGGAATATTTAATAAGTAATCTTAGAAAAGAGGGATAAGATGCGGGAGCCGAAAATTGGTCTTGCACTGGGGTCCGGGGGGGCTAGAGGATTTGCCCACCTAGGCGTTCTTAAAGTTTTAAAAGAGGCTGGTATCCCCGTAAATATGATAGCAGGGAGCAGTATGGGTGCTTTGGTGGGCAGTTTTTATGCTGCGGGGTCTGATACGGATCGTTTATATAAATTGGCGAAGGCATTTAAGCGAAAGTATTACTTAGATTTTACTGTTCCTAAAATGGGATTCGTTTCTGGAAAACGTGTAAAAGATTTAATTCGCGTTTTTACATATAACAAGTCACTGGAAAACTTAGATATTCCGATTGCTATCGTAGCTACCGACATCCGTACAGGAGAAAAGGTCATATTTCGCGAAGGCCCAATTGCCGAGGCTGTACGGGCAAGTATATCGGTACCGGGGATATTTGTTCCTGAAAAGATTGGCAACAGGATGCTGGTTGATGGGGGGGTTATTGATCGTGTCCCTGTTTCCGTCGTAAAATCGATGGGCGCTGATATTGTCATCGCTGTTGATGTTTCGCATGTAAATAAAAATGTGGAAATCAATTCTATATATGATGTGATTATGCAGAGCTTAGATATATTACAAATGGAGTTGGTCGAAAGCAGAGAATTATCTTCAGACGTTATGATTCGACCACGTGTGGAGAAATTTAGTTCAAAAGCATTTACAAATATTGAGGAAATAATTAGTATTGGAGAAGAAGCAGCCAGTCAAAAAATTGAGAAAATTAAGGAATTGATTGAATCGTGGAAGGAGTCTCGAATAGATGAGCCGTAAAGGATATAGCCGCTCTTTCCTGTTAGCTGTCATTATTATTGTGTTATCAGCTTTTTATACCCTGCCCTATTATGTAACTAAGCCTGGGATGGCCCAGGAATTAGAACCGATTGTAGAGGTGGCAGGCGGTGATGACGCAGAGGGAAGCTTTATGCTGACTACGGTCAGAATGGGAAAGGCAAATATTTATGGGTACCTAGTTGCAAAAATGAGTAAATACCAAGAACTGTATCCGGAGGACGCTATCCGTGACACAGATGAATCGGATGAAGAGTATAGTGAAAGACAACTTCATATGATGGATGGATCAAAAAACAGTGCCATTAAGATTGCATACGAAAAAGCCGGGAAATCATTTTCGTTTGACTACCTGGGTGTGTATGTACTTGGTGTGATTAAAGGAATGCCTGCTTACGGGAAGCTTAAGCCAGGGGATCAAATAATAAAGGTGGATAACATAAAATTCCAATCATCGGCAGAGTTTATTGAGTATGTTGGGAAGAAAAAAGCGGATGACACCGTTTTAGTTACCTACATGCGTGAAGATATAGAAAAAACGGTCAAGATTTCTTTGCAAGCATTTAAAGACCAGCCTAAAAAAGTGGGGATGGGTATTAGCTTAGATGATTATAAAAAACCAGTAACTGATCCATCTATTACGATTAATACAGAGCAAATCGGCGGTCCTTCTGCTGGATTAATGTTCAGTTTAGAAATCTATAATCAGCTGACTGAAGGGGATATCACTTCAGGCTACCAAATTGCCGGAACAGGTACAATGTCCGAAGATGGAACCATTGGACCTATTGGGGGAATCCAGCAAAAAATTGTTGCGGCAGATAAAACAGGTGCGGAAATCTTCTTTGCTCCAAATGAGAAGGGGATAAAAGGTTCTAATTATCAAGAGGCATTAATTGCTGCAGAAGATATAGACACTGATATGAAAATTGTCCCAGTTGATAGATTTGACGATGCGCTGGAGTATTTACATTCATTAGAAAAAAAATAATACAAAAAAACGTAAACGAACTGCACTTCTGCACATCGTTTACGTTTTTTTATCTATACCTACTTTCGATATATGACTGGTGATTCGTACTCGCGCTTCAATAATAAGGACTGGAATGGTTCTTTTAGTCCTAATGTATAGATGGTAGAAGCCTGAATATCAGCGTGAATACTATCCTCCTTGAAAGAGGCAAGCCTTGAAACGAGAGGCAGAGAAATGTGTTTTTTTATTTGACGAAGATAGTCCTGCCCATTATCATTCATGCCTAGGATTCGAAGATAAGAGGGTGATTCTTGGAGTTTTTTTGTGGTCTCTTTATTTGTCCCAGTAAGAATATGGACACAAACTCGTTGAAGTCTTGTCCAGGTGTATCGTTTAGTCTTAATATTTTCTATAAAATCATGGAAGCTTGTCGAGTGAAGTACCATTGATTTAAGGCGATATTCAATGCCTTCGTCCATTTCGGCTATTTCAGCTAATTCAGCGTGAGAAGCGGAAAGGAGACGGTATTTCAATAAAGGCCAGTAGTTCTCCCATGTATGCAGTGAGCCATATGTACGCAGGTATCGAGTTAATTGATCAGCTGTTGTTTTAGGTACATATTGTTTAATCGTACTGATTGTACTCTCTTTCTCCGCGAGAGCCTTACGAATCCCAGTTGCGCTTGCAATAGGTTGTGCTCCAAGCTGTGTTTCATGGTAATCAGCTTGAATCCGTTTAATTGTAGAGGGAATAATCTCGAAAGAATGATGTAAGGCAGTTTTTATGTATTCAAATCCAAGAATATTATTTGGCTTGCTTAGGTCAACTAATTTCAGTCCGTTTGACAGCTCTTGGTAAGCAAGTGATGCGGCTTTTGGATAACTATTGCCGCTGGATAGATGGTTACGGAGAGCAGCGTCATAACTAGACTGATGTTTTGTCAGAAAATGATAAGCTTCCATAAATGGTTCTATCGATCCATCTTCACTTCCAAAACAAAATGAACTACATCCCAGTGCCTCTAAAATTGATATAGAGCCTCGTGCGAAGAGTTCCGCATTTTGAGAAGCAAATGGAGCGGGAAGTTCGATGACTAGATCTACACCGGCTGCAAGAGCCATTTCAGTCCGAGCCCATTTACTAACTAAGGCAGGTTCACCTCTTTGTAAAAACGGCCCGCTCATAACCGCAATAACAACGTCAGCTCCGGACGCGAGTCTGCTTTGTTCTACATGATACGCATGGCCGTTATGAAAGGGATTATATTCGACCACAAGTCCAACTGCTTTCATTGCTCATCGCTCCTTTTTTACAGGTTTTAATCGCTGTTTTCTGAAACAGCTAAACGTATGCTAAGTCAATATTTTAGCATATTTACGGAGGTCCAGTAGTTCAGTATCGACAGTTTTATAAATAAATATTAGCCAGCATGTTTGCAAAATCGAAAAAAATGGATATGATAGAAGGAGCGGGAATATTTCCTGGGTACTTTACATGCAGTGTTAACACTGTTCCTTCAAGCTTTATAGTGTAAAGAAAAAATATTGACAAACGGTAGATTGACAGATATAATTACCTTTGTTGCCTTGAGGTGATTCATTTGAAATGGACTATTAGCCAACTTCAAAAATTCCGGGATAAGAACCTGCAAATAGATGAATTTGTAGATGTTTCCGATATTAAGGAACGAGAAAAACAAATCCTTGGAGTCTCTCCGATGCATGTAACGGGTAAAGCAGATGTTACGTCTGCTAGAGCAACATTCCACTTGCATATATCTGGAGAACTTATTTTGCCTTGTTCCCGGACACTGGTAGATGTGAACTTCCCGATTAATATCGATACTACGGAAACTTTCTTTTTAGGTGCAGATAGTGCCTTATTAGAAGAAGATGGAGTAGCGGTGGCAAAAGGCGAGGTTGTGGATCTTATACCGGTAATTACAGAGTTATTACTGCTAGAGATTCCGATGCAGGTTTTTTGTGAGGATGTCAATGCGGAAGGCGCTGCTCCTCATTCGGGGAAAGATTGGTCTGTTGTTTCTGAGGAAGAACTTCAGCAGAAGGTCGATCCAAGATTAGCAAAGCTTGCGAACTTTTTTGACAACGATAAAGAATCGTAATTGGGAAAAAGGAAGATAGAAGGCATCCGATCTTCATAGCTTCTTCATATTTTTTTAAGGAGGTGGGAATAATGGCTGTACCTTTTAGAAGAACGTCCAAAACTGTAAAAAGAAAACGTCGTACACACTTCAAACTTCAAGTACCTGGTATGGTTTCATGCCCAAACTGCGGTGAAATGAAACTTTCACACCGTATTTGTAAGGAATGTGGAACATACAAAGGTAAAGATGTTGTAAACAAATAATCGTATGCACAAAAGGAGAGTCTCTCCACTTGTGTAAACAAGGTTAGACAAACACAGGGATTAACATCATTCCTGTGTTTTTTGTTATGTTGTACGATGGTCATAAAATGAAAAAAGGGGGAAATAACATGAAGGATGCGTGTTTGGTAGAAAAAAATGAATGCGGTTACATGAAAATAACGATTAATCGGCCTGAAAAAAGAAATGCCGTTAATATTGAAGTAATGGAGTTAATTGACCGAGCTCTGGATTCAGCGGCTGTTGATGAAACAGTGAAAGTAGTGATTTTGACAGGAACAGGTGAAGATGCTTTTTGTTCTGGAGGTGATTTATCAGTCTTTCATAAACTGCGAACTGAAGAAGAATCCTTTGTCATGTTATCGAAAATGGGAAAAATCTTATACAAGCTTGCGATATTGCCAAAACCTACTATAGCTGTATTAAATGGCAGTGCGGTCGGTGGTGGTTGTGAAATTGCCTCCGCTTGTGATTTTCGATTGGCAAGAGAAGGAATTAACATTGGGTTCGTCCAAGGTACACTTGGGATAACGACGGGGTGGGGAGGTGCATCGCTTTTATTTGAGAAGCTTCCTGTTGGAGCAGCAATGGAACTTTTACTTGGTGCGGAGATACATAGTGCAGAAGCAGCTAAAGAAAAAGGATTCATCGATCAAGTGATAACGAATACAGAAGCTGATTCAGCGTCGTTCATCTCTTCATTTTTGGAAAGAGAGCTTGGGGTACTCTCTGCTTATAAGGAACTCGTGATTGCAAAATGGATACAAGCAGGGCTAAAGCAGCGGATGGAACAAGAAAGCAGACAGTGTGCGAAGCTCTGGGCAACGGATGCTCACCATAAAGCAGTCGAGCGATTTCTTAATAGGAAAGGGCAATCATAACTAGTAAAAAAAATTTCTAGGTGTGTCTAGCTTTATCTTCTATCTTTCTAGCAAGTGCATATGATGAAATAAGTATGTTAGGGAGGTAGAGATATGTCAATAGCCAGGCAGGATGCATGGTCTCAAGATGAAGATGTAGTTTTGGCGGAAGTCGTTTTACGGCATATTCGCGATGGCAGTACACAACTTAAGGCGTTTGAAGAAGTAGGCAAGCGTCTGGCAAGGACGTCAGCAGCTTGTGGTTTTCGCTGGAATTCTTTTGTTAGACAACAATATAAATCTGGAATAGAATTAGCAAAGAAACAGCGGAAGGGAAACAAGCAACAAGCTGTTGATTATACGAAGGATGTACAGGAAACAGAGCATGCAGTTGTAGAAAAAAGCGAGGCAAGACAGGGTGAATCGATCACCATCGAAGAAATTATCTTATTCCTCTCCCAAATAAATGAACATACCGCTGTTAATCAAGAACAGAACGAAAAGCTCCTAGCAGAGGCGAGAGTCCTTTCGTGTGAAAATGATAAATTGCAGATGGAAAACAAACACTTGCTGAATCAGTTAACCATTCTAGAGGAAGATTATCGAACGCTGCTTTCCATCATGGAACGTGCAAGAAAATTGACAGTACTTGAAGAAGAGAAAAACAGTCCCAAAGTGAAATTCCAAATGGATAAGAACGGGAACTTAGAGAGAGTCTCTAAATAACGAGGTTCGTTCGATTTTTTTTACGAACAAAGCGTGTATGGAGCCATACACGCTTCTATCATGTCTATTAGGAATTAGTTAATCCGTTTGGATGCCATAAAAGAGGATTTTCTCCTAAATCTCGTTCTACATCGTACACAGCAGCTTGAAACCCCATCTTATCCCAAAACAATTGTGATTTAACTCGAGGATTGGTTTTTATCGGAAGACCAAAACCCTTTGCGAATTTGACCAGCTGTTGACCATACCCCTTATGCTGATAGTCTGGAAGAACTTCCAGTTTCCAAAGTTCAAGAAAATCCTCCTGAGTCTCAAAATAGTGATTATATTTTGCTTTTCTTTCATAAAGGCTCATCCGTGCTACTAATTTATCCCCAAAATAGATTCCGTAAAATGGTGAATAACTATCATTCTCAATGATATTTTCTTGCAGATCATCGAGCATAGATAACTCCTGCAAACCATACTCTTTGAACTTTTTGAATTCTTCTAGAGTTTTGTAATTAATAAGCAAACGTTCAACTTTTGAATCCATCAAAATATCCCCCTTATTGCTTCATTACGAAAAGAAACCGCTTCATTTTAATTATAATATAGATCAGTGGAAAATTCCGCAATTTCAAATAATAGATAATTCATCAAGAAAGGTGTGTAAAGAAAGATTATTTTAAATTTTATGTCAAAAATAAAGGAAACTGCATACCTGCTGGCGTATAAAGAAAAAAACACCTAATTTCTAATCTTTAATTTTAAATAAAGGTCAATAGGTTCAGATTACATCTTAGGGAAATATTTGCTAAACTAGTGAAAAGTGAACTGAGGCGATACATATGAAAATAGGGATTATAGGTGGTGGTGCGGTAGGACTGCTTTTTGCCGCCTATCTATCTGCTGAACATGATGTGAAGGTCTACACACGTACAAGAAATCAAGCTGAAATACTAGGAAAACAAGGACTGGATCTTTACCGTGATGGTGAGGTAATGAAGATAACTCTTAAAGCTAAGGCCATTATCGATGGTCTAGATGAGCAGGATCTGTTTATCATTGCTGTGAAACAATATCATCTTATTGAACTAGTGCCCATGATTGCTGAACTAAAAATACCGTTCATCTTTTTACAGAATGGCTATTCTCATGTCCCTATCATGACAAATATGGCATCTTCGACTGTATATGCGGGTGTCGTTGAACATGGAGCATTGCGAAGAGGGTTGAATGCCGTCGAACATACAGGTATAGGTCTTACGAAGTTAGCACCAGTAAAAGGATCAGGTTTACTGCTTAAAGAGGACAGTTCCTTTTTCCCTTATGCAGAAGAAACAGATTACAAAGAGATGCTGACGAAGAAACTTGCGGTTAATGCTGTTATTAACCCATTGACAGCCATACTAAAGATTGAAAATGGAAAGTTGATAAATGTTCCTTATTATCATCAAGTCTTTGCCGGCTATCTTAAAGAAGTGGCTGGGATCCTCGATCTCGACCGAGCAAGCTTGGAAGAACATATCACACAGGTCTGCCAAAACACTTACAAAAATCGTTCTTCCATGCTAAAAGATATTGAAAAGGGACAAAGAACTGAAATCGATTCGATAACGGGGTATCTTCTTTCTGTCGCGAAAGAGAAAGATAAAGAACATTCAATGAGTTCAATGATTTATTCGATGGTTAAGGGAATGGAAAGTCAGGGAGGATAACGGGTTGACAAATTTCATCGCGGGTGTCGCAGCAACCTTTATTATGCTGCCCTTTGTCGTATATTTACTATTTTTTATACTCATTAAGCAAATGACTCATAATCATAAAAAAGCTGTACAAATGGCAATGGATATTAGTACCATCTTCTTTGTGTTTTCTGTACATTATCTTATCGGCGTTATTTGGGAGCTGCAGTTGTTCTGGATTCTTTTAGTGGTATTGTTATGTATCGCGATTTTCGTTGTTCTCATTCATTATAAGATTAAAGGGGAAATTGTTTTCGGGAAAATCATGAAAGGGTTTTGGCGGGTTAGTTTCGCTTTTTTTCTCCTCATTTATATTGGATTGGTTACATACGGGTTAATACAAAGAATTGTTCAATCTTTTATTTAACCTTATAGTTGATTACCTGCATGGTATGAATCATGGGCAATTTTTTTTCTTTTCTTTCATAGGGATGATATACTCTAAAAAGAATTGCAGATGCAGGGAAAGGAAGTACATAAATGGAGTTAAGAGATCTCTCTTTACCGTCTTTAAATCAATTTACTTCAGATTATCTGAACGGAAAACTTGAAGTAGAGGATTATTTTCATTACAAACTGACTGGCGAGGGAATGTATCAGAATCGATATCAAGAATTGATGACTAGAACATTCAAGCGTGCTGATATAGCAGCTTACATAGAACAATATATGGAGCGATTTTCGGAAAGTAAACAGGTAGAGCTTAATATAGAGGCTTTAAAAACAGCGGATTCCGTAGTAGTGATAGGAGGTCAACAGGCAGGTCTTCTTTCGGGTCCTCTTTATACCATTCATAAGGTGATATCCATCATTAAACTTGCAGAGGAGCAGGAGAAGAAACTCGGAAAACGAGTCATTCCAGTTTTTTGGATTGCAGGAGAAGATCATGATTTGGCTGAAGTAAATCATGTGTATACAATGAAAAATGGTAAGCCTGTTAAAACTGCCTATCCGTTTTACCATCCTTTTAAAACGATGGTAACGGATCTGGAACTAGATACTGAAAAAACGATGCAGTGGATAGAGGACGTAGTTGAGAGCTACGGAGAAACTGATTTCACTAAAAAGTTGCTTCAGACTGTCCGCGGAATTGTCCAAGAATCTAAAGATTTTGTAGAGTTTTTTGCTTCGTTGATTCACGAGTGGTTCCAAGATTACGGTCTTTTGCTTCTTGATGCAGGTGACCCGCGATTAAGGAAGTTAGAAGCAGATTACTTCAGTGAACTTATTCAACACAGCGATGAGATTACTGATTCCGTCCTTTCTCAGCAAGCATTCATGCAAAAAGAAGGCTACAAACGAATGATTGAGATGGAAGAGGTCTCTGCTAATTTATTTTATTATACGCCGAAAAATAAAGAACGGATTCTGTTAGAACGGAAAGGTGATCTGTTCAGTAGTAAAAATGGAGATATTAGATTTACAATATCGGAATTGTTAGAAGTGGCTGAAAAAGAACCTGAGCGGCTGAGTAATAATGTGGTGACTCGTCCTATTATGCAAGAAAAACTTTTTCCGGTTCTTGCCTTTATATCCGGTCCTGGTGAAATTGCCTATTGGGCAGAATTGAAGCAGGCATTTGAAATCTTTTCAATGAAGATGCCGCCTATTGTTCCAAGGCTTAACATTACTGTGGTTGAACGCGGAATTCAGACTGATTTATCTGAGACAGGTTTGGACATCGAGACAGTTCTGACACAAGGAACGGGAATAGCAGTGAATGAATTTATGAATTCAGTGAAAAACGATGACATTGAATCGTTTTTCAGACAGATGAAGTCAACTCTTGGTGAAAACCATGAAAAGTTAACGGAAAAAGCAGTCGCTGATGATAAAGGGTTAGAACCACTTCTTATTAAAAATCGGCAGTTTTTAGATAAGCAGTTGGACTTTATCTATGGGAAAATTACGGAAAGCACGGAGAAGAAGCATGAAGTGACCTTGAGTAAATATAGTCGGATAGCGAACGCCTTATACCCTATTGGGTCTCCACAAGAACGGATTTGGAATGTTTTCTATTATTTAAATCAGTACGGTCCTTTTTTCATATCCGATACGATGAAACTTGATTATCAATTTAATAATCAGCATAAGGTTATTTATTTGTAATTGTTCATTAGGAGTAATTTCTTCTCATATTGAAGGGGCTGTCCCAAAAGGGGTAATTAAGCCGAAATTGAATAAAAAGAGAGAGGCAGAAATGTTGTTAAAACAACATTTCTGCCTCTTCAATTTTGCGTTACTTTACTTGAAAAAGGACATATGAGACAGCCCCTTCTTTTTTTGTTTTTAAGGGGGGCATTTGATTTCCGTTCCAGGCACTTCGCTTTCCGCGGGCGGGCGGTGAGCCGCATCAATGCTAACGCTCCTGCGGGGTCTCACCTGTCCCGCTGTTCCCGCAGGAGTCTTCGTGCCAACACTCCCATCAACTGTCTTACTAAAGTTAATCTGGATGTAGAAAATCCAGCGAACGAATGTTACACATGTGCTATCAAGGACAGCTTCACATCTAATTACGTTCAGTACTACAGTGGGCAGTTGATTTTCATTCCAGGCACTTCGTTTTCCTCGGGCCGGGCGGTGAGCCGCATCAATGCTAACGCTCTTGCGGGGTACACTTGTCCCGCTGTTCCCGCAGGAGTCTTCGTGCCAACACTCCCATCAACTGTCTTACTAAAGTTAATCTGGACGTGGAATCGAGCGTCCCGAAAGGAAAAACGTGCTTATCGAAAGAAGCTAATTGGAGGGATTCAGGACGATTTGAGGTATAAGCAGAATAACTTTCATGAAATGTGTTCAAAAAGGTTGGGAATGAAAGGAGTAGAACCAGCTTAGAAGTTAGGGTTGAGAATAAATAATCAGGCGAATTCTCATACAGAATTAGTGATAAATGAATAAATAATTAAATATAGACAAAGCAGGAATTACTTTCTTTATCCCGAATAATTAAAACAAGTGGAGAAAAGTGGGGGAATGTGGTACATTGATTTTAGAAAGTGGGGGTAATAGGTATGTTCATGGGCGAGTACCATCATAACATTGATAGCAAAGGCCGTCTTATCATTCCCGTCAAATTCAGGGAAAGTCTCGGCGAAGAATTCGTCTTGACTCGTGGTCTTGATCGATGTTTATTTGGTTATCCGCTTGATGAATGGAAATTGCTTGAAGACAAACTGAAAGCATTACCCCTAACTAAAAAAGATGCCCGTGCTTTTACCCGGTTTTTCTTTTCGGGAGCGACAGAATGTGAAGTGGATAAACAAGGCAGAATTAATATCCCTTCACCGCTCACTTCATATGGACAACTAGAAAAAGAATGTGTCATTCTTGGAGTTTCCAATCGAATTGAGATTTGGAGCAAGTCCCTTTGGGAAGACTATTTTTCAACCTCAGAAGATTCGTTCGCTGAAATCGCCGAAAACATGATTGGTTTCGATATTTAGATTGGCGGCAGAATCAACATCACTAATCGATTGGAAGGATGTATTACATGTTTCAGCATACAACTGTATTACTTAAAGAAACTGTTGACGGATTGGATATCAAGCCGGATGGGATATATGTAGACTGCACGCTTGGAGGCGCTGGGCATAGTGAGTATTTGTTGTCACAGCTTAAAGACGGGCGGCTATATGCTTTTGATCAGGATGAAACAGCTATAAAGCATGCGAAAGAAAAATTAAGCGGTTATAGCAGCCAAGTAACGTTCATTCAGAATAATTTCAAAAACATCGAAGAAGAACTTCATAGCCGTGGGATTGAACAAGTTGATGGAATTTTGTATGATCTCGGTGTTTCTTCTCCGCAATTAGATACCCCTGAGCGTGGTTTCAGCTATAACTATGATGCCCCTCTTGATATGCGTATGAATCAAGATGCACAAATTTCTGCTTACGATGTAGTTAACGACTGGTCATTCCAGGATCTTTGGCGCATATTCACGCGATATGGTGAAGAGAAATTTTCTAAACAAATTGCCCGGAAAATTGAAGCAGCTAGAGAAATCAAACCCATCGAAACGACTTTTGAACTTGTAGAATTAATTAAAGA
The DNA here is from genome assembly GCF_038002765.1 of Peribacillus sp. FSL H8-0477. Taxonomy (NCBI): domain Bacteria; kingdom Bacillati; phylum Bacillota; class Bacilli; order Caryophanales; family Bacillaceae; genus Peribacillus; species Peribacillus sp. FSL H8-0477. The sequence goes on from NZ_JBBODE010000002.1 coordinate 1,361,797, forward strand.
TGGTATTCCAGCTCCTGCAAGACGAAAGGGCGGACATCCAGCTAAGCGTATTTTCCAAGCAATCCGTATTGCCGTCAATGATGAATTAGGTGTATTCGAGGATTCACTTAAACAGGCTATTTCACTATTGAAACCTGGTGGGAGAATTTCAGTTATTACGTTTCATTCTTTAGAAGATCGTATTTGTAAAAGTGTGTTCAAACAACATAGTGATCTTCCAGAATTACCTCACGGATTACCAATCATTCCTGAAGAATTCAAACCGCTTTTAAAATTAGTGGTAAGAAAACCTATTCTTCCATCGGAGGAAGAACTGGAAAACAATAATCGTTCTAGATCGGCTAAACTTAGAATTGCCGAAAAAAACAAATAAAATTATCGTAATCTAGGGGGAATAATCATGAGCTCGAGTGCAAAAAAAATGCAGGAACAGCAGCAGGAGATACAGCAGCAGTCCGTTCAAACAGTTGTAATCCGTAAGGCTAAGATCTCTTTCGGTGAAGTAATGCTGCTTTGTATTCTTGCTGCTGCTATTGCCTTTATGAGTGTGAAAGTTGTCTCAAATCAAGCGGCTATCTACCACACAAATAAAGAAATTCAACTTGCGCAAGCCTCGATTGAAGAACAAACGAAAATTAATAATGATTTGAAAATTACAGTGGACGAGCTTAGTACATACGAGCGAATTTGGCAAAAGGCCGAAGAAATGGGCTTTACACTAAATGAGAAAAACGTAAAGGGTGTTCAGGAATAATGCAAAAGCAAAAAAATATGAAATATGGGGCAGTGGGATTGTTTTTACTATTCGTGCTGCTCTTTTTTGCTTTAGTCTCCCGTTTTTTATACATTGAAATAACAGGTCAAGCAGGCGGCGAGGTATTGGCTGCCAAAATGGAGAAGAAGTATGAAAAAAAACGGACTATTGAAGCACAACGAGGCAGTATTGTGGACCGTAATGGTGAGGTAATTGCAGAAGATACTGCATCTTACTCGCTCATTGCGATTCTTGATAAGGATGCATCACATGTTGAAGACCCGGAAAAAACGGCTGCAGAGCTTTCCAAGTATATTGATTTAACCGAGGCAGAAATTTATAAAGTTCTAACAAAGAAAACGGCAAGCGGGACTCCCTATCAAGTTGAATTTGGAACTGCAGGTCGTGATCTTTCCAATTCGGTTAAGTTAAAAATTGAAAAATTGAAGCTGCCAGGAATTACTTTCATTCGAGACAGCAAACGCTTTTACCCGAATGGTGTATTTTCTTCGCATTTAATCGGTTATGTAGAAAAAGATCCTGATACAAACGAAACCGTGGGTAAGCTCGGCATTGAAAAATACCTAAATGAAGAGATGAAAGAAACAAATGGTGAAGTGAAGTTTGAAAGCGACCGTTGGGGATTGTTATTACCAAACAGTAAGGAAAGTGTAACAGCACCGAAAAACGGCAGCAAGGTTTCTTTAACACTAGATAAGAAAATCCAGACTTTCCTTGAAGATTCAATGAGTAAAGTTCAAGAGGAATATAATCCATCTGAAATTATTGCGATTGTTTCAAACCCAAAAACAGGTGAAATACTAGCTATGGGCCAGCGCCCGACTTTTCATCCTAAAACAAAGGAAGGGCTAACGGATACTTGGCATAATCTCGCTATAGAGGAGTCATTTGAGCCGGGGTCCACGATGAAAGCATTTACCTTAGCAGCGGCTGTCGAAGAGGGAGTCTTTAATCCAACTGATACCTTTGTTACGGGTGCATATAAGGTCCCAGGTACTACAGCGATTAAAGATCACAGCGGAATTCAACCTGGGAAGAGAATTACTTTTTTAGATGGTATCCAACGCTCATCTAATGTTGGGATTGCTACGATTGCTATGGATAAATTAGGTGCTGACAAGTATAGAGAATACCTAACTAAATTTGGATTTGAAAAACCAACTGGAATTGATCTGCCTTTTGAAACAGCAGGAATCATCCAGTATAAATATAAACGTGATAAAGCTTCGACAGCAATGGGGCAGGCAACAGCTATTACACCGATTCAGCAGATACAAGCAGCTTCTGCGATTGCAAATGACGGTAAAATGATGAAGCCCTATGTGATCAAAGAAATCACGGATGGCAATACTGGCAAAAACGCCAAAACAACGAAGCCGACAGCTACCGGTCAACCAATATCGGCTGAAACAGCGAAAAAGGTTCGTGAATATTTAGGTACCGTTATTACGGGCAAACACGCAACAGGAAAGAAATACAAAATTGATGGATATGAAGTGGCCGGCAAAACAGGCACCGCCCAATATAGTGAAGGCGGTAAAATTGTTCGAGGAGCATCGGATTATATTTATTCCTTTATTGGAATGGCTCCGAAAGATGATCCGGAACTAGTCATGTACGTAGCGATCAAGCAACCACAGCTTAAAGAAGGGAAGGCTGGAGCAGATGCTCTATCAGCTATCTTTAACCCTGTGATGAAAAATAGTCTGCAATATTTAAACATTAAGCCTACCAACATCAAAAGTCAGGAAGCTGGAAAACTTGAAGAGTATAAAGGTCAACATGTATCCAGTGTTGCAGCTAGTTTAAAGAAGGCTGGAAACGAGCCGGTATTAATAGGCAAAGGTACGACAATAGTTGAACAATCTCCTAAGGCGGGTACCACTTTACTTGAAGGTGAAAAAGTAATTCTCCGAACGGATGGAGACATGATAGCACCTGATATGACAGGATGGTCATTAAGAGATGTGATGAAGTTTGCCAATCTAGCAGAATTGCAGCTAAACACGGCTGGCAGCGGGTATGTGAGCAAACAAAATATTAAAGTAGGAAAAGTAATTAAAAAAGGTGAATATTGTATTGTCGAATTGAGGCATCCTTCTCAATTGACAAAGCAGTCAAAGAAACAGTCAGATAAAAAAGCTGAAGATGAAGTTTCGGACTAACATATAAAATTTTTTAGGCTGTCGAGAAATCGACAGCCTTTTTGTTATATATATAAACTCGAAATTGGTGCTTGATAATGACCTTCTATAATTTGTACTTTTTTATTCTATGGAAACATATATATGTACAAGCATAAAGGGAGGTGCTCGGTTTTGCGTGTTTCTAATGTTACGGTAAGGAAACGGCTTGCATTTGTGCTGGTCGCGGGTTTAGTCATTTTCTTAATTATTGATATCCGGCTGGGGGTCGTTCAATTTTACCTGGGAAATAAGTTGACTGGATTGGCAAAAGATTCATGGAGCCGTGATATACCATTTGAGCCAAAACGAGGAGAAATCTTGGATAGGAACGGGGTTAAACTTGCAACTAATATATCTGCCCCTACTGTATACGTCATTCCAAGACAGGTGGTAAATGCGGGAGAAACCGCAGGACAGCTGGCAGCTATTTTAGATATGTCAAAAGAAAAGGCATATAAATGGATTACAAAGAAGGAAATGAGTGTTCGTCTTCCAGAAGGTAGAAAAATTTCACATGAAAAAGCAAAAGAAATAAAAGCACTCGGGTTAAAGGGTGTTTATATTGCGGAAGATTCCAAGCGACATTATCCGTTTGGTGAATACTTGTCACATGTCCTTGGATTTGCCGGTTCAGATAATCAAGGTCTAATGGGGATTGAGTTATCGTATGATAAAGAATTGAGCGGACAGCGAGGATATGTGAAATTTTATTCCGATGCCAAGGGCAGCAGGATGGAAAACATTGCGGATGATTATAAAGCCCCTATAGATGGGGATCAATTAAAATTAACGATTGACAGCAAAATTCAAACAATCGTAGAACGTGAATTAGATAACGCAGAGGCGCAATATAATCCAGATGGTGTTATTGCTATTGCCATGAATCCTAATAATGGTGAAGTTTTGGCTATGTCCAGCCGTCCAACCTTTGACCCAGCTAAATTCCAAGATGTTCCACCGGAAGTGTATAATCGGAATTTGCCGGTTTGGAGCGGTTACGAGCCTGGTTCAACATTCAAGATTATTACACTAGCCGCAGCACTTGAAGAAAAGAAAGTTAATCTTCTTCATGATCATTTCTATGATTCCGGCCATGTGAAGGTTGCTGGAGCCACTCTACATTGTTGGAAAAGCGGAGGCCATGGCTCCCAGACTTTCTTAGAGGTCGTTGAAAATTCATGTAATCCAGGCTTTGTTGAACTTGGTACACGGCTTGGTAAAGATAAACTCTTTCAATATATCGGTGATTTTGGTTTTGGGAAGAAAACAGGGATAGATTTACAAGGTGAAGGAACGGGGATTATGTTTAATATGGATAAAGTAGGACCTGTTGAACAAGCAACCACTTCATTTGGGCAAGGTGTGTCGGTTACACCCATTCAACAGGTTGCAGCAGTATCAGCGGCGGTGAATGGGGGAATTCTTTATACGCCATATATTGCTAATGAACTCATTGATTCGCAATCGGGTGAAACGATTATGAAAAAGACCCCAGAAGCGAAACGAAGAGTTATTTCAGAGGAAACATCCAAGCAAGTTCGAAATGCACTTGAATCCGTTGTTGCTAAAGGAAGCGGAAAGGGAGCGTTTGTAGAATCTTATCGTGTCGGCGGTAAAACGGGTACTGCGCAAAAGGCCGAAAACGGACGTTATTTAGAAAATAATCATATCGTCTCATTTATTGGATTCGCTCCTGCTGATAAGCCAGAACTTGTAGTCTATATTGCTGTAGATAATCCAAAAGACACTGTGCAATTTGGAGGAGTCGTTGCTGCACCTATCGTTGGTAATATTATGGAGGATGCTTTACGGGCAATGGGAGTAAAGCCCCGAAAGGATCAAATTGAAAAAGAAAAGAACTGGCTTGACCCTGTCATGATTGAAGTACCAGATGTTGTAGGAATGACGATTAAAGATCTTCAAACACAACAAGTGGAATTGAAAATTGATGTAGCAGGCGAAGGTGAAAAAGTGGTAAAACAATCACCGGAAGCCGGAGTTAAGGTGAAAGAAGGCTCAACAATAAGATTATATCTTGGCGAAAGCCAAGAATAAGTATAAAATAGGATTTGAGTTAAAGCGGCTGGAGAAATCAGCCGCTTTCTTTACGGAGCTGGACCGAGCTTGGCTTTTTTTGGTATTAGTCTCTTTTCTCGACAGATAGAATATGGTCCTTTATAATGAATGACTCAAAATAGGTTTAAGAGGGAAGGAAAAAATGATGAAGCTTCAAACGTTATTAGCACATTTAAAAACTCAATCATTGTTTGAAGGGGGAAACCCCGAAATTACCTCGATTGAACATGATAATCGTAAAGTCAGTCAGGGAAGTTTATTTGTTTGTGTGAAAGGATATACAGTAGATGGTCATGATTTTGCTCAAGCTGCTGTAGAACAAGGTGCACAGGCAGTTCTTGCAGAAAGGAATTTAGATCTTTCAGTTCCGGTGATTGTTGTTCGAGACACACAACGTGCGATGGCGGTTCTTGCTGACGCTTTTTATAATCATCCAACGCAAGGGTTACGTTTAATAGGGATTACGGGCACAAATGGCAAAACAACGACAAGTCATATCCTTGAAAAGATTTTTAATGATCAAAAGCAGAAAACTGGATTAATCGGTACGATGTATACAAAAATTGCTGATGAAATCTTAGAAACAAAAAATACGACTCCAGATAGTATTACACTGCAGCAGCATTTTAATAAAATGGTTAAAGCAGATGTTGAGACAGCGATTATGGAGGTATCTTCACATGCCTTGGAACTTGGCCGCGTCCATGGATGCGATTATGATATTGCTGTATTTACGAATCTAACTCAAGATCATCTTGACTTCCATAAAACGATGGAACGTTATAAATTTGCAAAATCGCTGTTATTCTCCCAGCTTGGGAATGCTTATTTAGCCGGTCGTCCAAAATTTGCTGTTTTAAATGCAGATGACGAAGCGACCGAGGACTTTATTAAAGTCACCGCCGCAAACGTATTTACATATGGAATTGATCAAGAAGCTGATTTAACAGCGAAGGACATCGTCATCACTTCGAAGGGGACAGAATTGACACTTGTTTATCAGAATACAACGAAGTCAATGAAACTTCAGTTGGTTGGGAAATTTAGTGTTTATAATGTCTTAGCCTCAATGGGAGCTGCTTTGTGTTCAGGAATAGATCTTGATCAAATTATTGCTTCAATTGAAGCGGTAGAAGGAGTTGCTGGTCGATTCGAACTGGTTCAAGGCAATCAGGATTATCTGGTAATTGTAGATTATGCGCATACTCCAGACAGTCTGGAAAACGTTTTGAAAACGGTAGGAGAGTTTGCCAAAAAGAAAATTTTTGTAATTGCAGGCTGCGGAGGCGACCGAGATAAAACAAAACGGCCGCTTATGGCACAAATAGCGTGTGAATATGCAACTGACGCTATCTTTACCTCCGACAATCCACGAAGCGAAGATCCTAATCAGATTTTAGCGGATATGGAAGAAGGGGTTACAGATAAATTGTATCAAGTAATTCCAGACAGGAAAAAAGCGATTGAGTATGCAGTTTCTAAGGCTTCGGCTGGGGATGTGGTCGTGATTGCTGGTAAGGGCCATGAAACCTATCAAATCGTTGGCAGTGAAGTCCTTGATTTTGATGATCGTGCAGTAGCCAAGGAATTGATCGAGAAGTATCGGGCAGAAAAGCCATAAAATGTAATCGCGGCTGAAAAAAGCCTTCTAAATATAAAACTATAACATATGATGAAATGAAAAAAATGGTAACAAACAAATGCATTTGTGTGCCAGGAATGAGGGAACAAGGTCATGCTAGAACAGGTTATTTTTTATACAATATTGACAGGGTTTTTAATCACAGTTTTACTTTCTCCGATCTTTATCCCATTTTTAAGAAGACTTAAATTTGGTCAGAGTATACGTGTTGAGGGACCAAAATCACATCAAAAAAAATCAGGAACCCCAACAATGGGCGGTCTTGTTATTCTTTTATCGGTTACATTGGCGACCTTGATTATGACGTATAAGTTTTCTGAGCCTTCTGTTGAGGTCTATTTATTATTATTTGTCATGCTTGGCTTTGGATTACTCGGATTTTTAGATGACTTTATTAAAGTAGTAATGAAACGAAATTTAGGATTAACGTCCATACAAAAGCTGATTGGTCAAATTGTTATTTCCGTTATCTTTTATTTTATTTATCGGACCAGTGATACATTTAATTCAGAGATATCTATTCCAGGAACAGATATTGCCTTCGATACCGGATGGTTTTATATGATTATTGTTATTTTTTGGCTGGTTGGGTTCTCAAATGCAGTTAACTTAACAGACGGATTGGATGGACTAGTTTCAGGTACATCTGCTATTGCGTTTGGTGCGTTCGCGGTTCTGGCTTGGAACCTTTCTCAATATGACGTAGCCATTTTTTCTGTAGCTGTAGTTGGTTCTGTTCTTGGTTTCTTAGTATTTAATGCACATCCAGCAAAAGTATTTATGGGTGATACTGGATCTTTAGCTCTTGGTGGTGCTATTGCAACGATTGCACTCCTCACTAAGACAGAGCTGGTTTTAATTATTATCGGCGGTGTGTTTGTAATAGAAACACTTTCTGTTATTCTGCAGGTAGCTTCATTTAAAACTAGAGGAAAACGGATCTTTAAAATGAGCCCGCTGCACCATCATTATGAATTAACTGGATGGTCAGAATGGAGAGTTGTTACAACATTTTGGACGGTTGGTTTACTATTTGCCGTATTAGGAATTTACTTAGAGGTGTGGGTATAAATGAAAGAGACAACAAACTATTTACGAAAAAAAATTCTTGTCTTAGGTTTAGCTAAAAGCGGGGTTACCGCTGCATCCTTATTGCATAAGTTAGGTGCGTTTGTGACGGTAAATGATATGAAACCTCTTTCAGAAAACCCTGAGGCACAGGGGCTGCTTGAACAGGGGATTAAAGTAGTTTGTGGCAGCCATCCAATTGAGCTTTTGGATGAAGGCTTTGAATTAATTGTTAAAAACCCAGGTATCCCATATAGAAATCCTTTAATAAAAGGAGCAATTGATAAAGGTATTCCTGTTATTACAGAAGTTGAACTAGCGTATCAGGTCAGTAAAGCTCCGTTTGTGGGGATTACGGGTACAAACGGGAAGACCACAACGACAACCTTAATCTTTGAAATGTTAGAAAGAGGCGGCAAGCGTCCCCTGATTGCAGGAAACATAGGGACTGTAGCATCAGGTGTTGCTGAGAAAGCTGAAGATGAAGACAACATAGTCATAGAATTATCTTCGTTCCAGTTAATGGGGATCGACGAATTTAAACCAGAAATAGCGATTGTCACAAATATATATGATGCTCATTTGGACTACCATAGTTCAAAACAGGAGTATATTAATGCTAAAGCCGCAATTACGGCTAATCAGACGAAATCAGATTATTTTATTTACAATGCAGATCAAGAAGAAACAAGACAGATGGCTGCTGAAACACTCGCTGAACTAGTACCTTTTTCTACAAATACGAAACATGAAAATGGAGCGTACATAGAAGCTGAAGCAGTATATTTCCGCGGGGAGAAAATTGTAGACCTTTCAGCAATTGTTCTGCCTGGACAGCATAATCAGGAAAACATCTTAGCAGCTGTTGCGGCCGCTAAGTTGAAAGGAACATCCAATGAAGTGATACAAGAGGTTTTAGCGACGTTTCATGGTGTTCAGCACCGACTGCAATATGTGACTGCAATTAATGAACGCAGATTTTATAATGATTCTAAGGCTACTAATATTCTGGCAGCCAGCAAAGCACTCTCTGCTTTCTCAGAACCAGTCATCTTGCTTGCGGGAGGCTTGGACCGCGGCAATGAGTTTGATGAACTAAAGCCCTATCTAGGGCATGTTAAAGCGGTGATTACGTTTGGCGAAACAGCAGAAAAAATTGAACGTGTTGCGAGAGAAGCAGGAATAACAATCATTAAACGTGTCGATAATGTAGAAAAGGCCGTGCCAGAAGCATTTGGCATCTCGGCTAAAGGTGATTGTATTCTGCTTTCTCCGGCATGTGCCAGCTGGGACCAATATAAAAGTTTTGAGGTACGTGGTGACATGTTTGTGGAAGCAGTGCATAAACTGAAATAAGGGCTGTCCTTCTAAATGGACGTAATAAAAGCTGCAGCTAAGAAAAAAAGCGATAAAAAAGTTTTATCGCTTTTTTCTTTGGATATGCTTTTGTGATCCCATAACGGACACTCTAATATCTTCCATGAGGTGTTTCGTTTTGCCATTAAAAAAATCCAATCCCGATTTAGTATTAATTATCGTTACTCTAAGTCTTTTGGCCATCGGTTTAATTATGGTATACAGCGCGAGCGCCATTTGGGCCACCTATAAATTTGAGGGTGATTCCTTTTATTTTGTTAAAAGGCAGATGCTGTTCGCGTTTGTTGGAGTCATCGCAATGTTTTTTATTATGAATGTTGATTATTGGACCTGGAGAACATGGTCTAAGGTGATTATTATCGTGTGTTTTATACTCTTGGTTATTGTTTTAGTACCAGGAATAGGTATGGCTAGGAATGGTTCGCGAAGCTGGATTGGAGTTGGAGCCTTTAGCATCCAGCCCTCAGAATTTATGAAACTGGCTATGATTGCTTTTCTGGCAAAGTTTCTGTCAGAACGGCAAAAGCTCATCACGTCATTTAAAAAAGGTCTGCTGCCTTCGCTTGGAATGGTCTTTTTAGCTTTTGGATTAATTATGTTACAGCCTGACCTTGGTACAGGCACGGTTATGATTGGGACATGTATTGTCATGATATTTATTTCGGGAGCAAGGGTCAGTCATTTCATTCTATTAGGTCTAATTGGTGTGGCAGGGTTTGTCGGACTGATACTATCCGCTCCCTATCGAATGAAACGGATTACCTCATTCCTTGATCCATGGGAAGATCCGCTTGGGAGCGGCTTTCAAATAATCCAGTCACTTTACGCAATTGGACCAGGGGGACTGTTCGGTCTTGGGTTAGGCCAAAGTCGTCAAAAGTTTTTCTATCTTCCAGAACCCCAGACCGATTTTATATTTGCGATTTTGTCTGAGGAACTTGGTTTTATTGGCGGAACATTGGTCATTCTATTATTTGCCCTGTTATTATGGCGGGGAATCAGGATTGCACTCGGTGCACCAGATTTATATGGAAGCTTGATTGCAGTTGGAATTATTGCGATGGTCGCCATTCAAGTGATGATTAATATTGGCGTAGTCATTGGATTGATGCCGGTAACAGGAATCACCCTTCCGTTTTTAAGTTATGGAGGGTCATCTCTAACTCTTATGTTGATTGCCATCGGTGTCTTGTTAAATATCAGTAGATATTCTAGATATTAAAATAAAGAGGGAGACTCATTTTTTGAGTCTCTCTTTTTTTGTTTTATGGGGGCAGTTGATTTATCAGAAAGAAACATTCACTTGAATCTACTCGAGTAAATAAGCAAAACTTTGAAAAGAAACCATTCCACCCTATTTTCAGCCCTATTTTTAAAAAAGTGTAATAAGCTGATTGCCAACCGATAATAAGCGTGAAGCCAAAAGGCAGACGATAAATTGGTATAGGGTGGAGCATAGATGATTAACAAGAACGCTTACATCGAGCGTACATTAATTGAAAGGATTTATTTCGCCCAAACGCTTAGATTCTTTCGTGATTTTTGCGATGGAAATGTTGGCATTAAAGGGCTGTTTAGACTATAGTATAAGAGGGTAAAACCAGACAGTGCAATACTTTCTCTTTACTCTACCAGTTGCAAATGCATCTTAGAAATCATATTTTTGAAATGTCAATCAGCGTGTCATGGATCATCCTGGGCATTTTCCTTTTAACAGAACTGAACTCGTCCTAGACCATATAAAGGTTTAGTAAAAAAATAGTGAAATTACTTGTATCTGATCAAGGAATTGTTAGGTATGTCAGCGGATTTGAAAGCGCAGAGGGTGTTATGACTTTCATTCAGCCGTAAGGTATGCAGCTGGAGTCAAAAGTTGATAATTGGCTGTAAAGTTAACAGGTGAACAGGCCTGCGGTTGGACTGTTGCTGCTTCAGTACCATCAGGCCCGTACGCTTCATTTATTCGGGAAGAGGTGTACAAATTGGAGAACGGAAAGATTGTCTCAATAGAGGACCGCATCCCAAAACTGAAAGAAGTAAGGAAAAGAAAGGCTAATCGACGATTAACAATGTTACTCTTAGTATTTTTTGTTTTGATTGCTTGTATCCTGTATTTTCTTTCGCCGTTAAGTCATATTCGTTCAGTTGAGGTCGAAGGAAATCGGTATCTTTCATCCGCTCAAATCAGTAAAGCAAGCAAGCTGCGTAAGGATGCAAGCGTTTGGAACGTGGACAAAAAAGAAACGATTGCTAATGTAAAGTCATTGCCGGAAATAAAAAGTGTAAAAGTGAAGGTTAAATTGCCGAACTCAATCGTTATTGATGTAAAAGAACATACTCGTATGGCTTATTTAGTAAAAGCGGATCGGTTTTATCCAATTATGGAGAATGGAAAAATTCTGGACAAACTCCAAAAAGGAGAGATTCCTGTTTATGCGCCTGTATTGCTTGGCTATCAAGAAGGGGAAGCATTAAATCTGCTTCTAGAACAATTAAACGATTTGCCGGAAGCGGTTCTTAATTCAATATCTGAAATCTATTCTGAGCCAACCAAAACGGATAAATATCATATAACGATGTTTATGAATGATGGATTCGAGGTAAGTGCCACGACAAGAACATTGTCAGAAAAACTCGTTCATTATCCTTCAATTGTTGGTCAGCTTGATCCCAAAGTAAAAGGGGTGATTGACCTCGAAGTCGGTTCGTTTTTTAAAGCATACGAGCCTGTAGAGGATAAAAAAGAAAAAGACACTAAGCAATAAAAAATCGACTAAAAGCCGCTGGGAAAACGAACTATTTATCCATAATCGGTATTTTTCTTTGACATCTTTTTCATTAGTAACTAGAGTAGGGTCTGAGGTTATCAGCAGGATTAATCTGCATTTCTCGTTCATTTTCCGATATTTAGAGTTTAGGAGACCATAAGCCGATTTGAGCAGACAGACAAATAAAGCATTTTTTTACATCTCTGCCTAAACTTTATCTTTGCTAGGTGTCTTTCTTGGTGTAGACTTATATTTAACTTGCATTCTGGGATTTGATGACAGTTATAGTCGTACATAACAGAAAGCTGACTATCATTTGGAAATAAACCAAAAAAATATTTAAAATTTAAAGGAAATTAGAAATGAATGGCGAATTGAGTAAAGAAGTATACCGCTTATATAATAAACGTATGACCAAATATATGTGAAGCTTGTATAAATCGGCCTTTCCTTCCTCTTGTTAAATTGGTTTGCCAATAAAGTTTATGTGGGTACATTAGTAGAATAATCGTTCAACCAGGTAAGAGTGTTAATTTAGAAGGAGGTGCCATGGAGTGAACAACAATGAAATATACGTAAGTCTTGACATCGGTACATCCAGTGTGAAAGTAATCATTGGGGAAATGGTCAACGAAACACTAAATATAATCGGTGTAGGAAACGTTAAATCCGATGGGTTAAAAAAAGGTTCGATTGTCGACATAGATGAAACTGTCCAGTCCATTCAACGTGCAGTTGAACAGGCAGAGAGAATGATTGGAATGGAAATAAGCAAAGTGGTCGTCGGTATCAGCGGAAATCATGTCACGCTTCAGCCGTGCCACGGTGTAGTAGCTGTATCGAGCGAAAATAAAGAGATCACACAAAATGATGTGCAGCGTGTCCGTGAAGCAGCAGAGCTAATTACCATTCCATCCGATCGGGAAATCATTGATGTGCTTCCTATTCATTATAAAGTGGATGAATTAGATGAAATTAATGATCCAAGAGGCATGATTGGTGTTCGTCTCGAAATGAGAGGAATCTTAATCACCGGCTTACGCACAATCTTACATAATACATTACGCTGTGTAGAAAAAGCAGGTCTTGAAATTACTGATATAGCGCTGCAGCCCCTGGCCGCTGGATCGTTGGTATTATCTAAAGATGAAAAAGAACTAGGAGTAGCGCTTCTGGATATTGGCGGAGGTTCAACTACACTTGCTGTTTTTGAACAAGGATATCTAAAGCATTCCTTAGTTATTCCAATCGGCGGTGAAACACTGACGAAGGATTTATCAATTGTTCTGCGTACTTCAACTGATGAAGCAGAGAAAATTAAAATTAAGCATGGTCATGCTTTTTATGATGATGCTTCTGAAGAAGATGTATTTAATATTCCAATTATCGGGAGTGACCAACAGCAGCCATGCAACCAGCTGATGCTCTCTGATATTATTGAAGCGAGAATGACCGAGATATTTGAAATGGTCATGGACGAGCTTCATAGACTCGGTTTCGAGGATATTCCAGGTGGTTTTGTTCTTACCGGTGGAGTAGTTAAAATGCCGGGTGTTTTAGAGCTTGCCCAGTATGTGTTCCAAAATAGAGTAAGAGCAGCAGAACCGAATTATATCGGAGTTCGTGAACCACAATACACTACAGCGGTAGGTCTAATTAAGCATGCTTGCAAAAAAGCAAGAGCAGTGAACAGTCATTCAAAAACCCCAGTAGCTGCAGGTTCTGTTAAAGAAAAAAATGAGCAGCGCTCAACACAAAAACAAAATCAACAAGTAAAAGAACGTTCAGAGAAAAAACCGGTGGAAAAAGGTGAATCCAAATTCAAAAAAATCATGGGTTACTTTTTTGAATAGATACGAAAATTGGATTACTGCCAAATAGGAGGATTAACATGTTAGAGTTTGATTCTAATTTAGATTCATTAGCAACTATAAAAGTAATAGGGGTTGGCGGCGGAGGAAACAACGCGGTAAACCGAATGATTGAACATGGTGTTCAGGGAGTAGAGTTTATTTCAGTTAACACCGATGCTCAAGCACTTAATCTATCAAAAGCTGAAATTAAGATGCAAATAGGCGGCAAGCTGACTCGTGGATTAGGAGCAGGTGCAAATCCGGAAGTTGGGAAAAAGGCTGCAGAAGAAAGCAAAGAACAAATTGAAGAGGCTTTAAGAGGGTCGGATATGGTATTCGTTACTGCAGGTATGGGAGGCGGAACCGGAACAGGTGCTGCACCTGTCATTGCACAGATTGCTAAAGAAATCGGTGCTTTAACTGTTGGTGTTGTTACTCGACCATTTACCTTTGAAGGACGTAAAAGAGCAACTTCAGCACAGGGCGGAATTTCAGCCATGAAAGAAGCTGTTGATACGTTAATTGTTATTCCAAACGACCGCTTACTTGAAATTGTTGATAAGAGTACACCGATGCTTGAAGCATTCCGTGAAGCAGATAATGTTTTACGTCAAGGTGTACAAGGGATTTCCGATTTAATTGCTGTACCTGGTTTAATTAACCTTGATTTTGCCGATGTAAAAACCATCATGTCAAATAAGGGTTCAGCTTTAATGGGTATTGGGATCTCTTCTGGCGAAAACCGTGCTGCTGAAGCCGCTAAAAAAGCAATCTCAAGTCCGTTGCTTGAAACATCAATCGATGGCGCACAGGGCGTGCTGATGAACATCACTGGTGGAACAAACCTCAGTCTATTTGAAGTTCAAGAGGCGGCTGATATTGTAGCCATTGCATCTGATCAAGATGTAAATATGATTTTCGGATCTGTAATCAATGAGAACCTTAAGGATGAAATTGTTGTCACTGTTATTGCAACTGGCTTCAATGAAACAGAGGCTCCAAGACCAGCTCAAACCTCTCGTCCATCATATGGTCAGCCAAGACAAACAGCTGCTCCAGGTATCAAACGTGAAACAAAACGTGAAGAGCCTGTAGAACAGCCTGTAAAAAATACTAATCAAGCGGATGAAGCGTTGGATATTCCTGCTTTTCTTCGCAACCGAAATAGACGTCGTTAAATCTAAGAAAAAAAGGACCGCGGAAGCGGTTCTTTTTTTTGTGTTTTTTACTGATAAATTTTTCTACAAAATAGCATAAAAAGACAGAAAAACTCTTCTAGAATGGATACAAAAAGTGACAGACTTACCATGTCTATGTAGGGTATACTTTTGGCTAACAGATAAGAAAGGTGCAGGGAGGGGGAGTTGCTTGACTTTATATTTGGATGTCATTTGGCTGTTAAATTGGCTCTTTGACTGCTTGCTTCTTAGCTGGACTTCAGTCATTTTGAAAATGAAGGTCCCACTTTGGAGAATAGCTTTAGGCGGACTTCTTGGATCCATGATTATCTTACTGGCTTTTACACCCTATAGCGAACTTGCCGATCAAGTACCAATAAAATTACTGTTTTCTGTTGTAATGGTCGTGGCTGTATTTGGATTTAGCAGATGGATGACATTCATTAAACGTTTAGCCTGCCTTTATTTCATTACTTTTTTATCCGGCGGTATATTACTAGGGCTGCATTTCTTATTTGAATATAAAATTGTTTCTGAGAGCCCGAATAGGTATGCAGGAATTAACGCATATGGCGATCCGATGAGCTGGGTTTTTGTTTTAATTGGTTTTCCAATCGCCTGGCAATTTTCGAGGCGTACTCTAACAAGCATAGAAATGAATACCCTATCTTTTGATCAAATAGTAGAAGTAACGATAAAAATTGATTTCTTTGAATGTACATTAGCTGGTTTTATTGATAGTGGAAACCAATTATACGATCCCATTACCCGTTCTCCCGTGATGATTGTTTCACTTTGGGGTGCGGAAGACTCGGTACCTCCTGATATGCTAAAACTTTTTAAAGAGGACAGCTTCCACTTGAACGGTCACGATCAAGAATATACCTGGTCCAATCGAATACGGATTATTCCGTGTAAAGTAGTTGGCAAAGACCATCAGCTGCTAACCGCTATAAAGCCTGACTCAATACGTATCAAGCACAAAAATGCTCAATTTGAGGTAGAGAGAGGGTTCATTTCATTTACCCTTCAACAGTTGTCACCTGATAATCGTTACCAATGTATTGTACATCCTAAGATGCTGTCTGGAGTTCCTACCCTGCATGTATCCTAAAAAAACAACACATTAAAGGAATCATACTCATTAAGAATAAAAAATAGAAGGGAGAATCATTTTGAAAAAATTTATTCTTCGTCTCACGTATTATTGGTATAAAATATTGTTTAAATTAGGCCTGAAATCAGATGAAGTTTTTTACATAGGAGGTAGTGAAGCCCTGCCTCCGCCGCTGACAAAGGAAGAGGAAGAAGTGTTAATCAACAAACTTCCCAAAGGGGATGAAACTGCTCGGGCAATGCTGATTGAACGAAATTTACGTCTTGTTGTTTATATTGCGAGAAAGTTCGAAAACACTGGAATTAATATTGAAGATTTAATTAGTATTGGTACGATTGGCTTAATTAAAGCGGTCAATACCTTTAATCCTGAGAAGAAGATTAAGCTTGCTACGTATGCTTCTAGATGTATTGAAAATGAAATACTCATGTATCTTCGAAGAAATAATAAAATCAGGTCCGAAGTTTCATTTGATGAGCCGCTTAATATCGATTGGGATGGGAATGAATTGCTGCTTTCGGATGTCCTTGGTACGGATGATGATATCATTACGAAAGATCTTGAAGCGAATGTAGATCGTAAATTATTATCTAAAGCGCTAACACAGCTTTCAGACCGAGAAAAACAAATAATGGAACTGCGTTTTGGTTTGGCCGGTGAGGAAGAAAAAACACAAAAGGATGTAGCAGATATGCTTGGGATTTCGCAATCTTATATTTCACGTCTAGAAAAACGGATTATTAAAAGATTACGAAAAGAATTTAATAAAATGGTTTAAATTTTTCACATATGAAAATCTTGTCGGCTCTAGGATTTGTTCTCTAACTACTTAAAAATGAAGTTTTTAATCCGACAGGCAAGTGCATATTTTTTCCTTCCAGGGAGATACTGTTTTTTGTACAGCAGCTCCTGTGAGGAGGGAATTAACTTGTCTCGAAATAAAGTTGAGATTTGTGGAGTAGACACATCGAAATTGCCCGTTTTAAAGAATGATGAAATGAGAAAACTTTTTAAAGAAATGCAAGAAGGCGATAAATACGCTAGAGAAACACTGGTCAATGGCAATTTAAGACTCGTATTAAGTGTGATTCAGCGCTTTAATAATCGAGGAGAGTATGTAGATGATCTATTTCAGGTGGGCTGTATAGGATTGATGAAATCGATTGATAATTTTGATTTAGGGCAAAATGTTAAATTTTCAACGTATGCAGTTCCAATGATTATAGGAGAAATCAGAAGGTATTTACGCGATAATAATCCTATCCGTGTCTCTCGTTCTTTAAGGGATATCGCCTATAAGGCTTTACAGGTTAAAGAAAAACTAATGAGCAGAACATTGAGGGAACCGACAGCACAAGAGATTGCTAAGGAGCTTGGCGTAAGTCATGAAGAAATTGTGTTCGCTCTTGATGCCATACAAGATCCAGTATCGTTGTTTGAACCGATTTATAATGATGGCGGCGATCCAATCTATGTGCTTGATCAATTAAGCGATGAAAAAAATAAAGACAGTCAGTGGATTGATGAAATTGCCTTGAATGAGGGGATGCGTCGACTTAATGAACGAGAAAAAATGATACTTAAAAAGAGGTTCTTCCAAGGAAAAACCCAAATGGAAGTGGCTGATGAAATTGGGATTTCTCAGGCGCAGGTTTCGAGATTAGAAAAAGCTGCGATTCGTCAGATGAATAAAAATATCCAGCATTGATAAAGGGAAAGGCATCCAAATGGATGCCTTTTTTATGTTCTTTATTATTGATACTCTTCTGTGTTCGTAATTATGAAAGATTTTGTAAAACCCTCATGGCAATTGCCTATCTGTCATATCATTTAAGTAACAAGGAATGTAAGAAGGATTTTAAAAGGGTTTATGGTACACTAGAAAAAAACAATGAGGTAGGTACTATGAAAGAACCCTTTAGTAAGAAAGAAGATCAATATCTTATATTAGAAAACTGGGCTAAACTAGATCCGCGATTAATTGCCGGAGTTACGACAAAAAACGGCGGCGTAAGCATAGGTGACTTTCAACAGCTTAACACAGCATTTCATGTAAATGATGCTGAATCGGTTGTTGTAGAAAATCGAGAAATATTATCAAAAAAACTTGAAATACCGCTTACAGATTGGGTGGGGGCAGAACAGACACATGAAACACATATTGAAAAGATTACAAGCCTACATAGGGGCGCTGGGTCAAGTGACTATGAGTCAGCCTTAAAGGCTACGGATGGCATGTATACCGATAAACGTCAGCTGTTATTAACGCTCTGCTTTGCTGACTGTGTCCCCCTATATTTCTATGCACCAAAGGGTGGAATGATTGGTACAGCACATGCAGGGTGGAAAGGAACAGTGGCTGGAATAGGTTCGAAAATGGTGGGATTATGGAAAAAAGAAGGGATTGATCCAAAGCAAATATATGCTGTAATTGGGCCGTCAATCTGCAGGAAATGTTATGTCGTAGACGACAAAGTTATTAATCTGGTGCAGAAATTGCTGGAAGAAACTGACGAAAAGCCATATAATTTAATTAGTGAGGGACAATACCAATTAGACTTAAAACAACTTAATGCTCAAATTCTAGAAAAATCTGGTGTTCCAAAGAATAATATTGAGATTTCAGCCTTATGTACAAGCTGTGAATCGGATTTGTTTTTTTCACATCGTCGTGATTCTGGAAAAACAGGCCGGATTTTAAGCTTTATCGGCTGGAAGGAGGATTAATTACAACAGTGAAGGTTACAGAAAATCTACAACGCATTGAAGAAAATATCCTGCAGGCCTGTCGGAGAAGCGGCCGGAATCGTCAAGAAGTAAGAGTAATTGCGGTGACTAAGTATGTGTCGATTGAACGTGCTGCTGAAGCACTTAAGGCAGGAATTTTCGACTTAGGTGAAAATAGGGATGAAGGATTACTTGCAAAATTCGAGGTTTTGAAGGACAAGCCTGTATGGCATTATATAGGGTCACTCCAGACTAGAAAAGTGCGAAATATTATTGATAAGGTAACTTATATCCATTCTTTAGACCGGTTATCGTTAGCTGATGAAATCCAAAAGAGAGCCTTAGCTCCCGTAAATTGTTTGGTACAAGTGAATGTTTCCGGTGAGGAGTCTAAACATGGTCTTGCTCCAGAAGCTGTCCTTGACTTTGTAAGAAGTGCAGCAGCGCTTGAAAAGATTACGATAGCAGGCTTAATGACAATGGCTCCATTCACAGATGATGAAAACGTCATCAGAAACTGTTTTAAACAATTAAGAGATCTTCAATCAGAAATTCAACAGGAACAAATTGAAGGGGCACCCTGTTTAGAACTTTCAATGGGAATGTCCAATGATTATGAAATAGCCATAGAGGAAGGCGCAACGATGATCCGCATAGGAACCGCATTAGTTGGCGAAGATTCTTAAGGAGGAAAAGATATGACGATTGTATCGAAGTTTAAATCATTCTTTGCGCTGGATGACGAATATGAATATGAAATGAAAGAAGAAAACATGAAAGAAGAACCGTTTGAACCTAAGGTGGTCAAGGGTTCTAAGCAGACTCAAAACACACATTCATCAAATCAGAATATCGTAAGTTTGCAAAGTGTGCAGAAATCTTCTAAAGTAGTATTATTGGAACCACGTGCATATTCTGAAGCGCAGGAGGTCTCTGACAATTTGAAAAGCCATCGGGCTGTTGTAGTTAATTTGCAACGTATTCAGCATGATCAAGCTAAACGAATTGTCGATTTTCTAAGCGGAACAGTTTATGCTATTGGTGGGGATATCCAAAAAATAGGTACAGATATTTTCTTATGTACTCCCCCAAATGTTGATGTTTCCGGTAATATTACTGGTTTTACTGTTGAAGAGGAGTACGAAGAATCGAGGTGGTAAAACTAAATGTTGTTAGTATTAAGTATCATTGCATCTGTAATTGAAATCTATTCCTTTGCATTAATTATCTACATCTTAATGTCTTGGTTTCCAAATGCCCGTGAAACGGCAATCGGACGTTTTTTAGCAACAATTTGTGAACCTTACTTAGCACCGTTCAGTAAGTTCGTTCCGCCAATCGGGATGCTTGATTTGTCTCCGCTTGTCGCGCTGATTGTACTGAATTTGGCGGGAAGTGGTCTAGCTCAGCTTGGACACTGGATTGTCTAACAGGCGCTAATTTGTAAGTCTGGCCTAAGATCTATATCTTTGAACGTAATCCAATTTTTCTTATTTGGGAGTATGTTTGGTAAAGGAAGCTAGATACTTCAGGCTGGGCTTTTTTAATAATTAATAGTTGACCGTTAAAAGAATTGCTTAAGGAGCAGATGATGTCTATTTACCAGCACTTCAGACCAGAGGAAAAGGAATTTATTGATCAAGCCTCAGGGATGGTCGAACAGGTGAAAGGAACCTACGCGCCAAAGCTGATGGGTTTTCTCGATCCTAGGGAACAATTTATTCTTAGCTCCATAGTTGGAAAAGATTCCGAGGTTATTTTGGCTTTCTTTGGGGGTGGTGACGGAGTAGAGCGGAAACGAGCATTACTTTATCCAGACTATTATTCTCCGGAAGAAGCTGATTATCAAATCGCTTTATATAAAATTAGGTATCCAAAAAAATTCCTAACCCTTGAGCATAGGCAAATTCTTGGGACATTAATGTCACTCGGAATCCAACGGGAAAAATTCGGCGATATCCTGATTAACGACGAAAGTATTCAATTCGTCGCAGCAAAAGAAATTGATTCATATCTTGCTGTAAACCTTGAAAAAATCGGAAATTCCTCAGTAACCATCGAACCAATTCCTCTCGCGTCTATCTTGGTTCCCAAAGAACAATGGCAGGAAGATACCCATACGGTGAGTTCTCTTAGGCTTGACGCTGTCCTTTCCACGGGATTAAACCAGTCTCGGCAAAAGGTACAGACGTTAATTAAAGCCGGCAAGGTGAAAGTTAATTTTAGAGTCACTGAGAATGTTTCTGCTGAATGCAGAGAAAGTGACATACTTTCGGTAAGAGGGTTTGGCCGTGTGAATATTATCTCCATTGATGGTAAAACGAAGAAAGATAAATATAGATTGACACTTGGAATGAAGAAATAAGCTGATTTGTGATAAAAAAAGAAGGAATAACGTGCTTCCTGTCGAAAGGTAGTATAGTATAATATTAAATAGACTAGAATTTTGTTCTGGAGGTGCCTTATGCCCTTAACCCCGATAGATATACATAATAAGGAATTTAATAAAGGATTCCGCGGGTATGACGAGGATGAAGTAAACGAATTTCTCGATCAGATAATCAAGGATTATGAAATTATTCTTAGAGAAAAGAAAGAGCTCGAAGAAAAATTAAACGAAGTGTATGATCGCTTGGGACATTTTACTAATATCGAGGGAACACTCAATAAATCGATTATTATTGCCCAAGAAGCAGCAGAAGAAGTTAAACGTAACGCCCAAAAAGAATCGAAATTAATTATTAAAGAAGCAGAAAAAAATGCAGATCGAATTGTTAATGAATCATTGAGTAAATCAAGAAAAATTTCGAATGAAATTGAAGAGCTGAAAAAACAGTCCAAAGTGTTCCGTACACGATTTAAAATGCTTGTTGAAGCACAGCTGGATTTATTGGATAGTGATGATTGGGACCATTTGATGGAATATCAAATCGACGCCGCCGACAGCTTTAGAGATGAAGAATAAAGAGTAGTTTCTCTTTTAACTGCATTTTTTTCAGGTCCCTCTTGACTGACGGCTGAGGATTCGCTATACTTTTTTCACAATAACAACTAATAATCAGCGAAGATAGGGAAAGAATTTCTTTCACGACTTATATCAGCGAGCCGGAGATGGTGCAAGTCCGGCATAAGCAGAAGAAATTGGATCACCCTGGAGCTCTGAATTGAACCTGCTTTTATAGCAGAAGTAAATAAAGCGTCTTATTCACGTTACGAATGCTTGAGAGGACCAAAGCACATGTGCTTAGTCTAGCCAGGGTGGTACCGCGGGAAAAGGCTTTCTCGTCCCTTTTTTATAGGGATGAGAAAGCCTTTTTTTGATGTTTCAAGCTGTATAAATCAATGGTTAAATTTAGGATGGAGGAAAAAAGATGGAATACAAAGATACATTACTGATGCCGAAAACAGAATTCCCAATGAGGGGTAATCTGCCTAATAGAGAGCCAGCTATTCAAGCTAAATGGGCAGAAGAAGATATCTATCAGAAGGTACAAAAACATACAGAAGGACGTCCACTGTTCATTCTGCATGATGGTCCTCCATATGCGAATGGAGATATCCATATGGGCCACGCGTTAAATAAGGTCCTAAAGGACTTTATTGTCCGTTACAAATCTATGAGCGGCTTCCAAGCGCCTTACGTACCAGGCTGGGATACACATGGTTTGCCGATTGAAACAGCCTTGACGAAAAAAGGGGTAAAGCGGAAAGAAATGAGCATTGCTGAATTCCGTAAATTGTGTGAGGAGTATGCGCTTGAACAAGTGGATAGTCAGCGTGAACAATTTAAACGTCTAGGTGTGCGGGCCGATTGGGATAATCCATATATCACGTTGAAGCCTGAATACGAAGCACAACAAATTAAAGTCTTCGGCGAAATGGCGAAAAAAGGGTACATCTACAAAGGGCGTAAACCAGTTTATTGGTCTCCTTCAAGTGAATCAGCACTAGCAGAAGCGGAAATTGAGTACCAAGATATCAAATCACCTTCTATTTATGTTGCTTTTGAAGTAATCGATGGTAAGGGTGTAATTGACGAAGGCGTAAAAATCGTGATCTGGACAACAACTCCATGGACGATTCCAGCTAACCTGGGAATTTCGTTGAATCCTGACTTAAATTACGTTGTCGTTGCTGTGGGAGAGGATAAGTTCCTTGTGGCAGAAGCTCTTCTTGAAAAAGCAGCGGAAGCAATCGGTTGGGAAAATCCCGAAATCGTAAAAACAGTCAAAGGATCAGAACTTGATCGTGCAACAGCTAAGCATCCTTTATACGAGCGTGAATCATTAGTTATGCTGGGTGACCATGTTACAACAGAAGCTGGAACTGGCTGTGTTCATACTGCTCCAGGACACGGAGAAGATGATTTTATCATCGGTCAAAAGTATGGTTTAGATGTATTATGTCCGGTTGATGAAAAAGGCGTGATGACAGAAGAAGCTGGAGAGTTTGCTGGATTGTTCTATGATAAAGCAAATAAACCAATTACCGATAAATTAAAAGAAGTGGGCGCGTTATTGAATTTATCATTCTTTACACACTCATATCCACACGATTGGCGTACGAAAAAACCAACCATTTTCCGTGCAACAGCACAGTGGTTTGCATCGATTAAAGATTTCCGCGGCGAACTGTTAAAAGCTGTTGAAGATACAAAATGGGTGCCGGCATGGGGAGAGACACGTCTTCATAATATGGTTCGTGACCGTGGAGATTGGTGTATTTCTCGTCAACGTGCATGGGGAGTTCCGATTCCAGTATTCTACGCTGAAAATGGCGATCCGATTATCTCTGATGAAACAATTAACCATGTATCAAACCTTTTCCGTGAACATGGATCAAATATTTGGTTCGAGCGTGAAGCAAAAGAATTATTACCCGAAGGTTTTGTACATGAGAACAGCCCAAATGGCCTTTTCACTAAAGAGACAGATATCATGGATGTTTGGTTTGATTCAGGCTCATCTCACCAAGCAGTACTAGAAGAACGCAGTGACTTACAACGTCCAGCTGATTTATATCTTGAAGGAAGCGATCAGTATCGCGGCTGGTTTAACTCTTCACTTTCTACAGGTGTTGCTGTTACTGGAAAAGCACCATACAAAGGGGTTCTAAGCCATGGTTTTGCTCTGGATGGTGAAGGACGCAAAATGAGTAAATCAATTGGAAATGTCGTTATTCCAGCAAAAGTAATGAATCAATTAGGAGCAGATATCTTACGTCTATGGGTTGCTTCTGTCGATTATCAGGCAGATGTCCGAGTATCTGATCCGATTCTGAAGCAAGTTGCCGATGTTTACCGTAAAATTCGTAATACATTTAGATTCCTCTTGGGTAACTTGGATGGCTTTAATCCAGAAAATGATAAAGTTTCTTACGAAGATCTTAAAGAAGTCGACCAATACATGCTCATAAAGTTAAATAAGTTGGTTAAGCAAGCGAAGACATCTTATGATAATTATGAATTTGCCAATATTTATCAGCAAATTAATAATTTCTGTACGCTGGATTTGAGTTCATTCTACCTTGACTATGCGAAAGACATCCTTTACTGTGAGACACCAAATGGTACTGAACGCAGAGGTGTTCAAACGGTTCTTTATGAAACCGTCCTTAGTCTTACTAAACTGGTTGCGCCAATTCTTCCTCATACAGCAGATGAAGTGTGGGAGTTCATTCCAGGTAATCACGAGGAAAACGTTCAGTTAACCCTAATGCCTGAAGAGCGTGAAATTGTGAATGCTATGGAAATTGAAGCGAAATGGAATGCGTTTATGGACCTTCGTAATGATGTCTTGAAAGCTCTTGAATTTGCTCGTAATCAAAAAATCATTGGGAAATCGTTGAATGCGAAGATTACAGTCTATGTCGATGCAGAGACCAAAACACTGCTTGACAGTATTCAAGAGAGCCCTGAACAGTTATTCATCGTTTCAAAATTTGAAATTGGCGGCAGCATTTCTGAAGCCCCAGAAGAAGCACTCAAACTAGAGGAAATTGCGATTCTAGTTGCAAAAGCAGATGGAGAGACATGTGAACGCTGCTGGAATGTTTCTGAAACAGTAGGTAAGGACGAAAAACATCCAACTCTATGTACTCGATGTGCACAGGTTGTAGAAGAAACATTTGCAAACTAAAATAGGTGGTAGAAGTGGGAGCTGGTGATAGTCCAGCTCCCATTTTATATGTTTAACAAGTGTCCATTTTTTTTGAAAAAGTATGAACTTCATTAGGCAATTATTACGTATTATGCTACAATTCAAAAGAAACGAATGTGCTAGTTTGGGGGTTTCTAGTGTGATATATTATATCATTGCCTTAATTGTCATCGGTTTTGACCAACTGACAAAGTGGCTGATTGTTAACAATATGGAATATGGAGACAGCATTACTGTCATTGAAAATTTATTTTATATAACGTCACATCGAAACACAGGTGCTGCCTGGGGAATTCTTGAGGGACAATTTTGGTTCTTTTATCTTGTCACGTTAGTCGTAATCATCGGTTTGGTCTACTATATTCAAACAATGGCTAAGAAAAGCGGTATTCTTGCTATTGGTTTGTGTTTAATGTTAGGCGGAGCCATTGGGAACTTCATCGACAGGGTGATTCATCAAGAAGTGGTAGACTTTATTCATATCTATATTTTTGACTACAGTTTCCCAATTTTTAACATCGCAGATTCCGCCCTTTGCATCGGGGTAGCCTTATTGGTTATCTTCATGCTTTTTGAGGAAAAAATCATTAAGGAGAAATTAAATGGATAATTATACGTACAGCATAGATGAAACACATAAAGGTGAACGGATTGATAAAGTCATATCGTTGTTAAATGATGAATGGTCACGCAGTCAGGTGCAAATATTTATAAAAGAGGGCGCGGTTCTAGTTAATGGATCGAAGGTTAAAACGAATTATAAGGCATCACCTGGTGATGAAATTGTGGTAACTGTTCCTGAGCTGACAGAACTTGATGTGGTTCCTGAAGAAATGAACCTTGAGATTTATTATGAAGATGCTGATGTATTAGTCGTGAATAAACCAAGAGGCATGGTCGTTCACCCTGCACCAGGTCATCCGACTGGAACGCTTGTGAATGGTTTAATGGCTCATTGTAAAGATTTATCTGGGATTAATGGTGTTATGCGTCCTGGTATTGTACACCGTATTGATAAGGATACTTCGGGCTTATTGATGGTGGCTAAAAATGATATGGCACATGAAAGTCTTGTTCAACAGCTGGTTGATAAAACGGTTACTAGAAAATATCAGGCCATTGCGCATGGTGTAATTCCCCATGATTATGGAACAATTGATGCGCCAATCGGCCGAGATAAAAAAGATCGTCAGAGCATGGCAGTTATGGATGAAAACTCAAAAACAGCAGTTACGCATTTCAAAGTGCTTGACCGGTTTAAGAACTATACGTATGTCGAATGTCAGCTGGAAACAGGAAGAACGCATCAAATCCGGGTTCATATGAAATACATTGGCTTCCCACTGGCAGGAGATCCGAAATACGGACCGCGTAAGACACTTGCCATTGAGGGACAAGCACTTCACGCAGGTTTACTCGGATTTATTCATCCTCGTACGAAAGAGTACATCGAGTTTGAAGCACCATTGCCAAGTGAATTTGAGCAATTACTTACTTATTTGCGGAACAGTAATTGACAAGTTTGTTTCAATGCTATAGTATGATATTAACTTAATAAGAACCTTTAACACAGTCCAGAGAGGCTGGGAAGGTACACGGAGTCAATGAGTCAATGAATGGATTCATTGATATGCACGACCCGCAGTATCAAAATCCCTATGCCTCCTGGCAGAGGGATTTTTTTATACACAAAACGAGGTGAACATAATGATCGAAAAAGCAATTGTACTGGATGACCAAGCTATTCGGCGGGCATTAACACGTATCGCTCATGAGATTATCGAAAAGAATAAGGGAATAGATAATTGTGTGCTGATTGGAATTCGAACACGCGGGATTTTTCTTGCCAAACGACTTGCTGATCGGATTGGAGAGATTGAAGGTTCAACAGTCGAGTTTGGTGAGTTAGATATCACACTTTACCGTGATGATTTAACGAAAACAACAAATGACGGAGAACCATTAGTAAAGGGCTCTGATATCCCTATGGATATTACCAATAAAAAAGTAATTCTGATCGATGATGTGCTTTTCACAGGCAGAACAGTCAGGTCGGCACTGGATGCTTTAATCGACCTTGGCCGTCCTTCACAAATTCAGCTTGCGGTACTTGTTGACAGAGGTCATCGAGAATTACCTATACGAGCAGATTATGTGGGAAAAAATGTACCGACTGCGTTAACCGAAAAAATATCTGTTTGCTTAATTGAAGTAGATGAAAAAGATCAAGTAAGTATCTTAAATTAAATACAGCCCTTTTAAAAACAGTCCAGAGAGGCTGACAAAGGGAGAATGCCTGTTAAGACAATCATGAAGTCCTAACAGACACCCCTCTTTGTTAAACAAACGAAGAGGGTTTTTTTTATGCTGGGAGGTAGAGACGATGGAAACCAAAAAAAATATTTTACTAGACGTAAATGAAATACCTAAACCGTTTCAGTGGTTCTCTTTAAGTATTCAGCATTTATTCGCCATGTTTGGTTCAACGGTTCTAGTACCATTTTTCGTTGATTTAAGCCCTGCAGTAGCATTAGTTTCGAGCGGGCTGGGTACGTTGTCATACCTGCTTATTACAAAAGGCCAGATTCCAGCTTACCTCGGATCTTCCTTTGCATTTATCACCCCCATCTTGATTGTGAAAGAAGGAGGTGGACCTGGTGAAGCAATGATTGGATGCTTTTTTGCAGGTCTATTATATGGAATCATTGCGTTAATTATTAAGAAAGCTGGGATCAGGTGGTTAATGAGTCTTCTCCCGCCTGTGGTAGTCGGACCTGTAATCATTGTCATCGGATTGAGTCTAGCAGGGACAGCGGTAAATATGGCCATGTATGAGGATCCATACGCAGAGACGCTCGTTTATAGTACAACACATATAATGATCGCCTTGCTTACTCTCGGTGTAACGATTTTCTGTAATATGTTTTTAAAAGGGTTTCTTGGTTTAATTCCTATCTTACTTGGTATCTTTGCAGGGTATGCGGCATCAGCAGCTGCAGGATTAATTGATTTTACACCCATTAGAGAAGCAAGCTGGATTGAACTGCCGCCGTTTATCTTTCCTTTCGTCGATTACACGCCGGCCATATCAGGAGGGGTTCTGGCCATTATGCTCCCAGTAGCGATAGTCACCCTGTCAGAGCATATCGGACATCAAATGATTTTAAGTAATGTTGTCGGCCGAAATTTCCTTGAAAAGCCAGGGTTACATCGTTCCATAATGGGAGATGGAGCTGGAATAATGATTGGCTCATTGATTGGCGGACCGCCGCTTACCTCCTATGGTGAAAATATTGGTGTTCTAACCATAACTAAAGCATATAGTGTTTATATTATTGGTGGAGCAGCGGTCTCAGCCATTATCTTTGGTTTTGTTGGGAAGGTCTCGGCGGTGATTCACTCGATACCACACGCGGTAATGGGCGGTATCTCCATCCTATTGTTTGGGATTATCGCTTCCAGCGGATTAAGAATGCTTGTTGAGAATAAAGTAGACTTTGCTGAAAAGCGGAATTTAATGATTGTGTCCGTTATCCTTGTCATTGGCATTGGCGGAGCATATGTTCAACTAAATAACGATATTCAGCTTTCTGGAATGGCATTATCAGCTATTATCGGGATTGCTTTGAACTTAATTTTACCTAATCGAGAGAAATCAGAATAATAGTTTATAACATAAATAGACAACTAGATAACTAAATAGACGAATTTCACCTTTTAAAAGAAGTCCAGAGAGACTAATAAGGGTGTTTGCAGTAAAAGACGTAGTAACTAAGGCAGTCTAACAACTACCGAGGTTAGTCTTTAAACTCTTACACTCTGTCCTTAGGCGGGGTGTTTTTTAATCCCTGGAAAATACAATTCAAAAGGGGGCAGGAATGATGAAAAGTTTATTGACCATGAATGAGCTGACCAATAAAGAGATTGAACAAATTATTTCACAGGCCCAAGCTTTTTCTGAAGGACAGATGTGGCTTCCGCCCGCGCATGCAGCTGTAGCTAATCTGTTTTTTGAACCAAGCACGCGTACCAAAAGCAGCTTTGAGATGGCTGAAAGGCGGCTAGGGCTTCATGTGATCCCCTTTGAAGCGGGAACATCAAGTATTCTGAAGGGAGAAACACTATATGATACAGCAAAGACTCTGGAAGCCATCGGTGTGAAGGCGTTGGTTATTAGGCATAACCGAGACCACTTTTATGAGGAACTATCCGATCATCTAGACATTCCCATCATTAATGCCGGGGATGGATGCGGAAATCATCCTACACAATCTTTACTTGATCTCATGACGATTTACCAGGAATTTCACCGGTTTGAGGGACTGACGGTGGCAATTGTTGGCGACATCAAACACAGTCGGGTTGCTCGGTCTAATGCAGAAGCGTTGACCAGATTGGGGGCAAAAGTTATCTTCTCGGGACCGCCTGAGTGGTTTGAGAGGGGTAACGGGGCTTATGAAGATATCGAAAAAGCAGTTGAAACTGCAGATGTGGTTATGCTGCTGCGTATCCAGCATGAGCGCCATACCGACAAAGAACAAAGAAGTGCGCATGAGTATCTACAAGCGTACGGGTTGACTAAAGAGAGAGAATACAGAATGAAAAAACAGGCGATTATCATGCATCCAGCTCCCATCAACCGCGGTGTAGAAATAGACTCTGATTTAGTAGAATGCGAACGTTCTAGAATATTTAAGCAGATGGAAAACGGAGTTTATATTAGGATGGCTGTTTTGAAAAAAGTACTTGGAGAAATAAAAGGGGGAACTTTGGATGAAGACAATCATAAAAAATGGGGTATTGCTCGATAGTACAGGTGCACTGATACAAGCTGATGTGGAAATAGAAGGAAAGTATATTACAAAAGTGGCAGAGAACATTGCCGCTGAGGGGTTACAACAAATAGATGCGAAGGGGAATTTGATTGCTCCAGGCTTTATTGACTTGCATGTTCATCTTCGTGAGCCTGGTGGTGAAAAAAAAGAAACGATTGCAACCGGTACAATGGCAGCTGCAAAGGGAGGGTTTACCACGATAGCAGCCATGCCAAACACTCGTCCAGTTCCAGATAGTGGGGATCATCTGGAATCGTTACTGCAGAAAATTGAAGCAGACGCTCATGTAAGAGTTTTACCTTATGCTTCGATTACTGTTCGTGAAGCGGGCAAGGAGTTAACGGAGTTTGCCCGTTTAAAAGAAGCAGGTGCTTTTGCCTTCACTGATGATGGTGTAGGCATCCAAAACGCCGGTATGATGCTCGAAGCCATGAAGAAGGCAGCTTTGATCGATATGCCTGTGGTTGCTCATTGTGAAGAAAACAGTTTAATTTATAATGGCTGTGTTCATGAAGGAAGCTATTCAAAAGCCAATGGCTTAAAGGGAATTCCTTCTGTTTGCGAGTCCGTACATATAGCCCGTGACATTCTGCTGGCAGAGGCAGCTGGATGTCACTATCATGTCTGCCATATCTCCACAAAAGAATCAGTACGCCTTGTGCGTGACGCTAAACGGGCAGGCATTCGGGTTACTGCAGAGGTTACTCCACATCACCTGCTGCTTTGTGAAGACGATATTCCAGGACTTGATACAAATTATAAGATGAATCCACCACTTCGCGGCAAGTCTGATCGTGAAGCCCTGCTGGAGGGGCTGTTGGACGGTACGATCGATTTCATTGCAACGGACCATGCTCCACACTTGGAGGAAGAAAAGGCAGAAGGAATGAATCTTGCACCATTCGGAATTGTGGGTTTAGAAACAGCTTTTCCCTTGTTATACAGCGGGTTCGTTCAAACCGGTAAATGGACGCTAAAGCAATTAATTGACTGGTTGACAGTTAGACCTGCCGAGAGCTTCTCATTGCCTTACGGCTCTCTTTCAGAAGGGGCATTAGCAGATATTGTCTTGATTGATCTGAATCAGACACAGTCGATTAACAGTAAAGAATTTGTCTCAAAAGGAAAAAACACGCCATTTGCTGGGCAAATCTGTACAGGATGGCCTGTGATGACAATAGCTGAAGGACAAATAATTTGGGATTCGGAGAGTGCTGCGGAATGAAACGACAACTTATTCTTGAAGATGGAACGTGTTTTATCGGTGAAGGATTCGGGGCAGATACTGAAAAATCCGGTGAAGTAGTGTTCAATACAGGGATGACTGGCTACCAGGAAATTTTATCTGATCCTTCTTATTGCAATCAGATCATTACGATGACCTATCCGTTAATAGGCAATTATGGAATCAATCGAGATGATTTTGAATCCATCATTCCAGCAATTTCAGGATTGGTTGTTAGAGAGGTAGCTGAATTACCTTCAAACTGGAGAAATCAATTATCACTTAGTGACTACCTAAAGCAAAAACACATACCCGGTATCAGCGGAATTGATACCAGGAAGTTGACTCGGATTATCCGCAAAACTGGAACAATGAAAGGAATGATTTGTGGAATTGATAAAAAGCCTGAACAAATGCTGCAGCATTTACTGGCTACGGTAACTGTGACTGATCAAGTTAGAAGAGTATCAACGAAAACCGCCTATCGTAATCCAGGTAGAGGCTTCAGGGTGGTATTAGTTGATTATGGGATGAAGCAGGGGATATTACGGGAGTTGAATGACCGAGGGTGTGATATCGTTGTGGTTCCCTATAATACAACTGCTGAGGAAGTACTTCAACTGCATCCTGACGGAATCATGCTGTCAAATGGTCCTGGAGATCCAGCAGATGTGAAGGAAGGCATTACATTAATACAGGGAGTACAGGGGAAGGTACCGTTATTTGGAATCTGTCTCGGTCATCAACTGTTTGCACTGGCAAATCGAGCAGAAACAGAAAAAATGAAATTTGGTCATAGAGGATCTAATCATCCTGTAAAAGATCTGCAGACTGGAAAAGTTGCGTTAACGTCACAAAATCATGGATACACGGTGGATGAAGAATCACTGTCTAAAACGGAACTTGAAGTCACGCATGTCGCGTTAAATGATGGGACAGTTGAAGGGTTAAAACACAAAACACTTCAGGCTTTTACCGTGCAATATCATCCAGAAGCGTCGCCGGGTCCAGAAGATGCCAATTATCTTTTTGATCAATTTATTCAGATGATGGATCTGAACAAAACTAAGGGGGAACTAACATGCCAAAACGTACAGATATAAAGAGTATTCTTGTCATCGGATCGGGTCCAATTGTCATCGGTCAAGCAGCCGAATTTGATTATGCAGGTACACAAGCTTGTATGGCGTTGAAAGAGGAAGGCTATCGTGTCATCCTGATTAACTCAAATCCTGCGACCATTATGACAGATAGTGAAATGGCTGATGCAGTTTATATCGAACCGATTACCTTAGAATTTGTCAGCAAAATTATTCGGAAAGAACGGCCGGACGCACTGCTGCCAACTCTTGGCGGACAAACAGGATTAAACATGGCCATTGAATTAGCGAACGCAGGTGTCCTTGAAGAATGTAACGTTCAAATTCTTGGTACCAAACTATCAGCGATACATCAAGCGGAAGACCGGGAATTATTCCGAACGCTGATGAATGATCTTGGAGAACCTGTACCGGACAGTGATATTATCCATTCACTTGAAGAAGCCTACAAATTTGTAGAGCGGGTAGATTATCCGGTCATCGTTCGACCGGCTTTCACCTTAGGCGGTACTGGCGGCGGGATCTGTTCGACTGAAGAAGAGTTAATTGAAATTGTAAGCGGCGGACTGAAAATTAGTCCTGTTCACCAGTGTTTACTTGAAAAAAGTATAGCTGGATTTAAGGAAATCGAATACGAGGTAATGCGTGATGCAAATGATAATGCAATTGTTGTATGTAATATGGAAAATTTCGACCCTGTCGGTGTACATACTGGAGATTCAATCGTTACAGCACCTAGTCAAACCCTAAGCGACCGGGAGTACCAGATGCTTAGAAATACGTCACTAAAGATTATTCGTGCCTTGAAAATTGAAGGTGGGTGTAACGTTCAACTTGCGCTTGATCCCTACAGCTATCAATATTACGTGATAGAAGTGAATCCGCGGGTCAGCCGCTCCTCTGCCCTTGCCTCGAAAGCTACAGGATACCCGATCGCTAAGCTTGCTGCAAAAATAGCTGTCGGACTAACCCTCGATGAAATGATGAACCCGGTTACAGAGAAAACATATGCAAGCTTTGAGCCGGCTCTCGATTATGTAGTTACAAAAATTCCACGCTGGCCGTTTGATAAATTTGAATCGGCAAATCGAACTCTTGGTACACAAATGAAAGCGACTGGAGAAGTCATGGCGATAGGACGGACGTTTGAGGAGTCCATTTTAAAAGCGGTTCGATCACTTGAAGCGGGGATTTATCATCTTGAATTAAACGAAGATGTTGAGGATGAATTGATCGAAAAACGGATTAGGAAAGCAGGAGATGAACGGTTATTCTATATCGGTGAAGCATTAAGAAGGGGAGTCACCATTGAAACCATTCATGAATGGAGCCAGATTGATTCCTTCTTTTTATCTAAACTGAGGAACATTGTTGACTATGAAGAAATCCTTCAAGCGAATCCATTTACTGTAGAGGTATTGAAGACAGCTAAAAGAATGGGTTTCTCTGATAAAAAAATCGCTTCCCTTTGGAATGAAAAAGAAAAAAACGTTTACGACTGGCGCACAGCTCAAGGAATAATCCCGGTTTATAAAATGGTCGACACATGTGCGGCAGAATTTGAATCGGAAACACCCTATTTTTATGGGACTTATGAAGATGAAAATGAATCCATCGTAACCAAACGCGAAAGCGTCGTTGTCTTAGGGTCAGGTCCTATCAGAATTGGTCAGGGAGTAGAGTTTGACTATGCTACCGTTCATTCGGTTTGGGCGATTAAGGAAGCAGGTTACGAAGCGATCATTATAAACAATAATCCAGAGACCGTATCTACTGATTTTAGTATCTCGGATAAGCTCTATTTTGAGCCGCTAACGATTGAAGATGTCATGCACGTGATTGATTTGGAGAAACCACTAGGTGTTATTGTCCAATTTGGCGGACAGACAGCTATTAATCTAGCAGACCAGCTGGAAGAACATGGTGTGAAGATTTTAGGGACATCTTTAGAAGATATTGACTGTGCAGAGAATCGGGATAAATTTGAACATGCATTAAAGACACTAGGCATTCCACAACCTGAAGGGAAAACTGCTGTGGCAATAGAAGAGGCAGTGGAAATTGCCAATGAAATCGGCTACCCGGTTTTAGTTCGTCCTTCGTATGTGTTAGGCGGTCGAGCAATGGAAATTGTTTATAAAGAAGAAGAATTAATACATTATATGAAGCATGCTGTGAAGATCAACCCTGAACACCCAGTGTTAATTGACCGCTACTTAACAGGGAAAGAAATAGAAGTGGACGCCATTTCAGATGGGGTAAATGTCGTGATTCCCGGTATTATGGAGCATATTGAACGGGCCGGAGTCCATTCCGGAGATTCGATTGCGGTCTATCCGCCGCAA
The DNA here is from genome assembly GCF_038002765.1 of Peribacillus sp. FSL H8-0477. Classification (NCBI taxonomy): domain Bacteria; kingdom Bacillati; phylum Bacillota; class Bacilli; order Caryophanales; family Bacillaceae; genus Peribacillus; species Peribacillus sp. FSL H8-0477. The sequence goes on from NZ_JBBODE010000002.1 coordinate 1,396,227, forward strand.
AGTCTTACAGCGAAACAGAAGGCCGCAATCGTTGATTATACTATCCAGCTTGCTAGAGGGTTGAAGATCATAGGCTTACTAAACATCCAATATGTTATTAGTAAAGAAGAAATATTTTGTATTGAGGTGAATCCACGATCAAGTAGGACCGTCCCTTTTATCAGTAAGATTACTAATATTCCAATGGCAAACTTGGCTACGAAAGTTATCCTTGGATCTTCCTTAACATCCCTTGGCTATCAAACGGGCTTAGTACCGGAGAAAGCTGGCGTTTATGTAAAGGTTCCTGTCTTCTCCTTTGCTAAATTACGGAGGGTAGATATCACATTGGGCCCTGAAATGAAATCGACAGGTGAAGTAATGGGTAAAGATACAACGCTTGAAAAAGCTCTATATAAAGGGTTAGTTGCTTCAGGTATAAAAATTAAGGAATATGGTGCGGTACTGTTAACGATTGCAGACAAGGATAAAGAAGAAGCACTTCAGTTAGCACGTCGTTTTCATAACATTGGATACAGGCTGATTGCTACAAGCGGAACGGCACAAATGCTGAAGGCTGCTGACATCCCGACAGAAATTGTCGAGAAAATCGATTCAACTGAGCATAACTTACTTGATGTCATTCGTAATGGAGAAGCACAGCTTGTTATTAATACACTGACTAAAGGTAAACAACCTTTAAGAGATGGCTTTAGAATCCGCCGTGAAGCAGTTGAAAACGGCATCCCATGTATGACCTCTCTTGATACGGCGGAAGCTATTTTACGAGTGTTTGAGTCTATGACGTTCACAGCGGAAACAATGGGGAAATCAGAGACTCATGAGGTGGTTCATTTATGATTAAAAACGAATGTATGACGGTGAAAAGTCAAAAACAAATCGCAGCAGCCATTTTTGAATTAACACTTTCAGGCGAACTGGTTTCTGCCATGGACCAGCCAGGACAATTTGTTCATCTAAAGGCAAATGACCAGCTGGATCCGCTTTTGAGAAGACCGATTAGCATCTGTTCCATTAATCAAGATCGAAAAGAATTTACCATGATTTATCGTGCAGATGGCAAGGGGACGAAGCAATTATCTAAAATAAAGGTCCATGAAAAAATAGACGTTCTGGGTCCGCTTGGAAACGGCTTTCCAGTCGAAGAAGCGTCTTATGGAGAAACGGTGCTCTTGGTTGGGGGCGGCATAGGCGTCCCGCCGTTATATGAGCTCTCAAAGAGACTTGGTGCAACAGGCGTAAACGTCATTCACATTTTAGGCTTTCAAAATAAGCAGGCTGTTTTTTATGAAGCAGAGTTTAAAGAACTTGGTCAAACTTATGTCGCAACAGCTGATGGATCCTATGGAATTCAAGGCTATGTGACTGATGTGATCGCTTCACTCGAAAACACGTTTACAACCATCTATTCATGCGGACCAACCATGATGCTGAGGGCCATTGAAATGGAATATGGAGCAGATAAAAAAGTCTTTCTATCACTTGAAGAACGGATGGGCTGCGGCATCGGTGCCTGCTTTGCTTGTGTATGTCATACAGCAGATGACCCTGATGGCTTCAGTTATAAAAAAGTTTGCAGTGATGGTCCTGTATTCCGGGCAGGGGAGGTTGTTATATGAACAGACTATCTGTTGAATTACCAGGCCTTTCATTGAAAAATCCTATTATGCCGGCATCTGGCTGCTTTGGATTCGGCCGAGAGTACAGTCAATTCTATGAGTTAAGTAAGCTAGGGGCAATCATGATTAAAGCAACGACACCTGAGCCTCGTTTTGGGAATCCTACGCCCCGGGTAGCGGAAACTCCAGCAGGGATGCTTAATGCCATTGGTTTGCAGAATCCTGGATTAAAAAAAGTGATTTCGGAAGAATTACCTTGGTTAACTCAATACGATGTCCCGGTGATTGCGAATATTGCCGGGTCAAAAATTGAGGATTATGTTGCAGTTGCTGCGGAAATTAGTCAAGCACCTAATGTACGGGCATTAGAACTTAATATATCGTGTCCAAATGTCAAAGAAGGTGGTCTAGCTTTTGGCACCATCCCAGAAGTAGCAAAGGAAGTAACAAAAGCCGTTAAAGCTGTATCAGAGGTTCCGGTATATGTAAAATTATCACCCAATGTCACAGATATTGTTGAAATGGCTAAGGCTGTGGAAGCGGGCGGAGCAGACGGGTTGACCATGATTAATACACTGCTCGGCATGCGTCTAGATATACGAACGGCAAAGCCAATCCTTGCTAACAGGAGCGGGGGGTTATCCGGTCCAGCCATTAAGCCGGTAGCCATTCGCATGATTCATGAAGTAAGTCAGCATGTTTCCATCCCGATTATTGGCATGGGTGGAATTAATTCTTGTGAAGATGTCATTGAGTTCTTGTATGCTGGTGCAAGTGCAGTTGCAGTTGGAACAGCTAATTTCTCAGATCCATTTATTTGTTCCAAATTGATTGATGAACTGCCGCAGCTGCTTGATGAATTAGGAATCGAACATCTATCTGAATGTACCGGAAGGAGCTGGAAATGATTTGAATAACGCTCTTATCGTTGCGCTTGATTTCTCTGGAGCAACAGAAACCCTTACTTTTTTAGATCAGTTTGAAGAAGAAAAACTGTTTGTGAAGATTGGGATGGAATTATTTTACATTACTGGACCTTCTATAATAGGACGCATTAAGGAACGTGGACATGGGGTATTTCTTGATTTAAAACTTCATGATATCCCCCATACCGTTATGAAAGCCATGAAGAATCTCGCTCTACTTGATGTAGATTTAGTCACGGTTCATGCAGCTGGCGGTAAACTAATGATGGAAGCTGCACTTGAAGGGCTTGAGGCTGGAACGCCAGCAGGAAATAAGCGCTCAGGATGTATTGCCGTTACACAGTTAACCAGTACATCTGAACGGCAGATGAACCAGGAACAATTCATAAAAGGGAAGCTTGAAGATTCTGTGCTTCACTATGCTTCACTTACCAAACAAGCGGGACTGGACGGAGTCGTTTGTTCCACCCATGAAGCAGGGCGAATACATACAGAGGTTGGATCAGGCTTTCTAACGGTTACACCAGGGATTAGACTTGTATCTGGAAATCATCATGATCAAAAGCGGGTTGCTACTCCAGAAGAGGCTAGAAGGCTTGGAGCAGATGCGATAGTCGTCGGCCGAGCGATTACAGAAGATAATAATCCATTGCGGGCCTATCGTACGGTCCTGCAAGCATGGGAGGGTGTATTACGATGAAACAACATATTGCCGCACAATTACTAGAAATAAAAGCTGTGTTCTTGCAGCCGAATAATCCATTTAAGTGGTCGTCTGGGATTCAATCCCCCATTTATTGTGATAATCGATTAACGCTATCATACCCTGCTGTACGAAAGGAAATCGCTAGCGGGCTGCAGCAATTAATCGAAGAGTACTATGGTGAGGCAGAACTCATTGCTGGTACAGCTACCGCAGGAATTCCCCATGCAGCATGGGTCAGTGATTTAATGAATCTGCCTATGTGCTATGTACGCTCTAAATCAAAAGGCCATGGCAAAGGCAATCAAATCGAAGGAAGAACAAGACAAGGGCAAAAAGTCGTAGTAGTTGAAGATTTAATTTCAACTGGAGGAAGCGTGATTACTGCTGTGGAAGCCCTTCGCGAAGCCGGATGCGAAGTACTAGGGGTTGTCTCCATATTCACCTATGAATTGCAGAAAGGCATAGAAAAACTAGAAGCAAGCGGGATAAAAAATCATTCATTAAGCGACTATTCGACACTTATTAAGGTCGCTGCTGAAAAGAATTACATCGCCCCTGCTGAGATTGAACGATTAACAAAATGGAAACAAAACCCTGAGGACACCTCTTGGATTACCGGCTGACCTAAATATAAGAAAAGATCAGCTGCAAAGCTGGTCTTTTCTTGTTAAAATCAGATACCCCAAAGGGTATTTTAGACGCGAAAATAATGCCCAGACGGGATTACGCTGCCTCTAGACGGGAATAAGCATGTATCTGACGGGATTATCACGATCTCAGACGGGAATATACTCACTCCAGACGGGATTAACAGCCGGATAAGCATAAAAATAGATAAAATACCCCCTCCCTGCATATCAAAACACAAAGAATTGCGACACAGTTTCAACAACCCCTATAGCCCAAGAATGCAAAAGGCTGTTGAGAAGTACTCAACAGCCTTTTAACATTATTTATTTTCATTTTTTAAAGCGATGACACCATCTGCATCAGGCGTTACATAGACTGTCTGCTGGTTATCATAGATAACAAATCCAGGCTTTGAGCCATTTGGCTTTTTAACGTGACGGACTTTGGTGTAATCGACCGGTACGGAGCTGGAATCTTTAGCTTTACTGAAGTAAGCCGCTAACATGGCTGCTTCAAGAATGGTTTGGTCACTGGGGTTTTCACTCCGAATCACAACGTGAGAGCCCGGAATATCTTTGGTATGGAACCATAGTTCGTCTCGGCGGGCAAATTTATTTGTTAGATAATCATTTTGTTTGTTATTTTTACCTACAAAAATTTCGTCTCCAGCACTTGAGTAATAGGTTTCGAGCTGTGGCTTAGCATTAGCTGATTTTTTCATACCCTTTTTCTGTTTTTTACGGATATACCCTTCTTCTTGTAACTCTTCACGTATTTCTTCAATATCTCTCGGTGATGCAGATTGAAGCTGCTGATAGAGCATTTCAAAATAATTCAATTCATGTTCAGCTTTTTCAATTTGCTCTAGGACAAAACCAACGGCATTCTTGGATTTTTGATATTTAGAAAAATACTTTTGTGCGTTATCTGAAGGTGACAGCTGCGGGTTCAGTGGAATCGTTACGAAAGAAGCTTCTTCGTAATAATTCGCGACTGTAATATCTTTCATTCCTCGTTTCATCTGATAGAGGTTAGCTGTTAATAGTTCACCAAACAGCTGATATTCTTCACCGCGTTCTGTATCCTTTAATGTTTTTTTCAGCTTGCCAATTTTTTTTTCATTCTTTTCTAATTCATTTGATACGAATCGTTCCAAATCTTGTCCTTGTTGTTTAACGCGATCTCGCGCCGCTTTTCCAAAATAGTAGCGATCTAACAACTCGCTGAGAGTGGAGAACGACTTCACGTCCGTACCAAGGTGTTCTAGTGGAATCATATAAAACGCTTGTTTTCCATCGGCATTCATTAGGGACGGGGAATATTCCTTAGTAGAAAGCGTATGAATTAAAGAGATGAAAGCATTAGGAAGAGTTGTACTATTAGCTAATCCAGCACGATAGACGACCTCAAGGGCAAACATTGGGGAGATACCGGTAAATGCTCCAACCAGCTGTTTATTTAATTTCCCGCTGTTAAAATCAATTGCTTGACCGATTGTTTCCGCAGTGGCTGTGAATGGGTCTGCTTTCTCCTGTGTTGGCGGAGCAATATATTCTTGTCCAGGAAGGATCGACCGGTAGCTATTCACAGCAGAGGATACATGTTTAATACTGTCGAGAATCATATTTCGCTCTTTATCAATTAAAATGATATTGCTGTGGCGGCCCATAATTTCGATGATAAGTAGTTTTTTTGATAAATCCCCGAGTTCATTTCGTCCAGAAACCTCTAGAGTAATCATCCGATCAAGCCCTGTTTGGTAGATATCGTCGATTGTATATCCTTCAAGATGCTTCCGAAGCAGCATACAAAACATTGGCGGCTCTTTCGGATTTTCATATTCTTCCTCAGTGATTTGAGCTCTTGCGTAACTTGGGTGTGCTGAGAGTAACAGCTTATAATTTTTGCGTCCTGAACGAACGACAAGAATTAATTCATTTTTATAAGGCTGATGTACTTTACTAATTCTTCCACCTTTGAGTACTGTTGAAATTTCTTCTGTCATTGCTTTTGTAAATAACCCATCAAAAGACATATATGTAACTCCCTATTCGTAATTTAGTCGTTGCTTACTATTCGGCCTAGGTCATTCTTTTTTAATCCTACTATCCATTGTAATTATAGCATGTTTTAGGACGAGTCTGAATAAGCATGGAAGAAGAGAGCTGCCGAAGAAAGACATCCGAAAGGCGTAATGTGTATGAAGGATCTGACCGCTGCGCTTTTTAGGTTAGAAATGGAGATAAGTAATCTATGTAGAGGATGTGTGATACTCAAATGACGTTCCGCGAAATGAATATTGTAGATTTGGAAACTGCTCTTCAAACTGACAAAGATGTTGGGATAACGGAAACGGAAGCTAGAAAAAGGCAGAATGAGCAGGGCTTTAATGAATTGCAAGCTGGAGAAAAACAGTCGGTTATCCTGCTTTTCTTTGCACAGTTTAAGGATTTCATGGTGCTTGTGCTCCTTGCAGCGACCTTAATCTCTGGGCTCCTTGGTGAATATATTGATGCAATAGCGATAATAGCAATCATTTTAATGAATGGTCTGCTTGGGTTTTATCAGGAACGCCGTGCTGAGAAGTCTCTAGATGCGTTGAAGGAAATGGCTGCACCGCAGATTTACGTTCTTCGAGATGGGGAATGGAGGAAGATTCCATCACGTGAAGCGGTTGTAGGAGATATCATTAAGTTTATAAGCGGCGATCGGATTGGTGCGGATGTACGACTGATTGAAGCATACAGTCTTGAAATTGAAGAATCAGCTTTGACCGGAGAATCTGTTCCATCGGTTAAACAATCTGAATCACTTCATTTTCCTGCTGAAGGCATTGGTGATGAAGAAAATATGGCTTTCATGGGTACGATGGTTTCACGCGGAAGCGGGATAGGGATTATTGTTGGTACAGGCATGAATACAGCAATGGGGAAAATTGCTGATTTGCTTCAATCAGCAGAGACACAGGATACCCCCCTTCAGCTCAGGCTTGAACAGCTCGGGAAAATTTTAATAACAACGGCACTGTTTTTGACTCTTGTTGTCGTTGTTACTGGGATCTTACAAGGAAACCCCTTGTATACGATGTTCTTAGCCGGAGTTTCATTAGCTGTTGCAGCCATTCCAGAAGGGTTACCGGCCATTGTTACAGTTGCGCTTTCTCTAGGTGTTCAACGAATGATTAAGAAGAATGCGATCGTTCGAAAACTGCCAGCAGTAGAGACGCTAGGGTGTGCTTCAGTCATCTGTTCAGATAAAACAGGAACCATGACCCAAAATAAAATGACGGTCACACATCTTTGGAGCGGCGGGAGTACTTGGCAAGTTACGGGAACTGGGTATTCACCTTCAGGAGAGTTTTACTACGGTGAACGAGCCGTGCAGCCAAAGGGGAATAAAACGCTCTTTCAGCTCCTGACATTTGGTATGCTTTGTAATAATTCTGAGCTAATTCTAAAAAAAGATCGATTTACTTTGAACGGAGATCCGACAGAGGGGGCAATGTTAGTTGCTGCTATGAAAGCAGGGCTGAATCGGGAAAATGTATTTGAACAGTTTACAATCGTAAAGGAATTTCCATTTGACTCTACACGTAAAATGATGAGTGTAATTGTTAAGGATAGCCAAGGAAAGCATTTTGTTGTAGCGAAGGGTGCACCTGACGTGATGATTTCACATAGCAGTTCGATTCTCTGGCAAGAACGAGTCGTTCGTATCAGTGAGTATCAAACACAGATTCAGGAAGCAATTACCGGTCTTGCACAGCAGGCGCTCCGAACAATTGCGATTGGGTATAAGCCCATTCCGCCGGGAACGGTTCTACTCCATGAATCCGAGGCTGAGAGTGATTTAATATACTTTGGTCTTCACGGAATGATTGATCCTCCCCGTCCAGAGGTGAAGGAAGCCGTGAAAGAGGCTAGGGAAGCAGGAATCAAGACGGTAATGATTACTGGCGACCATGTTGCGACTGCCAAAGCTATTGCTGGACAATTGGGTATCTTAAGAGGTAATGAAAGAGTGTTAGAAGGCAAAGAATTAGCTGAAATGACAGTTGACCAGCTAGAAGACATTGTTGAGGATGTAGCAGTCTTTGCCAGAGTATCTCCGGAGCATAAGTTGAAAATTGTTCGTGCCTTGCAAAACAATGGACATATTGTAGCCATGACCGGTGATGGCGTAAATGATGCCCCTGCTATAAAAGCAGCAGATATAGGTATTTCCATGGGGATTACCGGTACGGATGTTGCGAAAGAAGCCTCCTCCTTAATTTTACTTGATGATAATTTTGCAACCATTAAAGCAGCAATCAAGGAAGGCCGAAACATTTATGAAAATATTCGTAAATTTATCCGTTACTTGTTAGCATCAAATGTGGGCGAAATTTTGGTCATGTTTTTTGCGATGGTAGGTGGATTGCCGCTCCCTTTGATTCCAATTCAAATTCTTTGGGTAAACCTTGTAACAGATGGTCTGCCAGCAATGGCTTTAGGGCTTGATAAAGCGGAAAGTGATGTCATGAAGAGGGACCCTAGGGATCCGAAGGAAGGGGTATTCGCTAGAGGACTGGGATGGAAGATTATTTCGAGAGGGTTTCTAATTGGGATCTCGACATTGATTGCGTTTATCGTCATTTATAAAAACAACCCGGATAATCTTGTTTATGCTCAAACCATTGCTTTTACAACATTAGTTTTAGCTCAGCTGATTCATGTGTTTGATTGTCGAAGTGAGCGATCTATCTTTTCACGAAATCCATTTGGTAATAAGTACCTCGTTGGAGCTGTACTTTCTTCTATGGTTTTATTGTTGGTCGTCATTTATTACCCGCCTCTGCAGATGATTTTCCATACTGTACCGATTGCACCGCGGGATTGGCTGCTCGTTACAGGGATGGCATCTATTCCAACTTTTTTACTGGCAGGTTCTATTTTAATAAGAAAAACAAGGTAAGGTATGGTATAATTCGAAAGGTAGTAGAGTTTCTCTATTACCTTTTTATTTTTTATAGAAAAGTTAGTCCGTAATCAGGTGCTCAGCTGACGTATATAGGCGGTTTTTACAGGAAAGTGCTTATTTTCATCCGCTGGCTTATTTATTGCGGCTTCTTTTGACCAAATAGATTCACAAGACCAAGTCAGGAAACAGTATTATGCATGGAATGGAAGTGGCGCCATGATCGTGAGTATGACAGGATACGGCCGGGGAAAGGCTGAAGACGGAGATACAAAAGTGACGGTTGAAATGAAAACAGTCAACCATCGTTTTTGTGAGTTTATCATCCGTATGCCGCGCCAGCTAATGATTCTAGAAGAAAAGGTTAAAAAAAAAGCAAGTCAATATATTAGAAGAGGAAGAGCTGAATTATTTATAACCGTAGAAGGCGAAGGGCTGGTCACGAAAAAACTGCAGCTTGATTGGAGTTTGACAGAACAATTCTTTTCCCATATGGAAACCGTTCAGACTAAATATGAATTAGCAGGTCCTTCTTTACATGACATGCTTCAAGTTGAAAATATTCTTTTTGTGGAAGAAGAAAATAATGAAAATAAAGAGCTCGAAGGTATCTTGTTTTCAGCGCTAACAGAGGCACTTGAATCACTTAAAAAAATGAGGAATCAAGAAGGACTAGAATTGATGAATGACTTATCAGATCAAGCAGACAAGGTACATAAAAGCATTACAATCATTAAGGAATATGCACCAGAGGTCGCCTTACATTATCGTGAAAAGCTAGTTCAACGATTAGCAGAGTTTACTGAAGGGGCGGGAGACGAGAGTCGTTTACTGACAGAAGTTGCTATCTTAGCAGATAAAGCAGATGTAAATGAAGAGTTAACTAGACTTGAAAGTCACTTGCTTCAATTTTCAGAAACCCTTGAAGTGGATGAACCGGTCGGCAGAAAACTTGATTTTCTTGTTCAGGAAATGAATAGAGAAGTCAACACGATTGGATCCAAAGCAAATGATTCACGAATGACCAAAGAAGTGGTCGAAATGAAAAGTTTACTTGAAAAAATGAAAGAACAGGTGCAAAATATCGAATAGGTTGATTATGAAGAAACGCTCAAGGCCACACTAGATAATGGATGGAGGATTATAATGTCTATTAAGCTTATGAATATTGGTTTTGGGAATATCGTTTCCGCAAACCGGATTGTGTCGATCGTGAGTCCGGAATCGGCACCAATCAAGCGAATTATTCAAGATGCCCGCGACCGCGGCTCTTTGATAGATGCTACATATGGCAGAAGAACTAGAGCAGTTATCATAACAGACAGTGATCATGTTATTTTATCGGCCGTTCAGCCAGAAACAGTCGCTGCTCGTCTGCATGACAGAGACGACAGCGTGGAAGAGGGGTAAAAGAACGATATGATTGAAAAAGGCTTGTTGATTGTATTATCCGGTCCATCCGGAGTAGGTAAAGGCACAGTACGCAAAGAGATTTTTTCGCAGCCTGATACGGCTTTTGAATACTCAATCTCGATGACAACCAGGCTTCCCCGGGATGGAGAAGTTGATGGAGTCGATTATTTCTTCAAATCCCGTGAAGAATTCGAAACATTAATTGAACAGGGAAAACTACTGGAATATGCTGAATTTGTCGGCAACTATTACGGAACTCCTGTTGATTATGTTCGTGAAACACTGGATGCTGGGAAAGATGTTTTCTTAGAAATTGAAGTACAAGGGGCTCAACAAGTTCGTGAGAAATTCCCTGAAGGGTTACTTATTTTCTTAGCACCGCCAAGCCTTTCAGAGCTTGAAAGCCGTATTACCAATCGCGGAACAGAATCTTCAGAGTTAATTCGCCGGAGAATGCAGGCTGCTAAGGAAGAAATTGAGTTAATGGATTTATACGATTACGTCGTCGAAAATGACCATGTCACTGCAGCAACAAGCCGAATCAATGCTATTGTCATTGCTGAGCACTGCCGTCGTGAAAGAGTGTCTGTTCGATATAAAAAAATGCTGGAGGCTGAATAATTATGTTATATCCATCTATTGATTCATTGTTATTGAAAATTGATTCTAAATACTCATTGGTGTCTGTTGCAGCGAAACGTGCACGTCAAATGCAAATCAGTAAAGACTGCCGAATTGACAAGCCAGTTTCTCATAAGCCTGTCGGTCGTGCGTTAGAAGAAATCTATACAGATGTTTTAACGTATGATAATTCATTCGAAGGAAAATAATTAGTAAGGTTGGTCCTGGGACAGAAATGTCTCGACTGATTCTATACGGGTAAGTTGGGCCTGAACCCCTGTGAACTGGTAGCTGTAAGGAAACTTTACAGTACTCTGTTTAGCGGGAGTTCAGGTCTTTTCTTATTTTTTTGCAAAAGCAGTGAGAAGAAATGAGTCTCATTCGAATGGTGTAATAGATGAAAAATTCATCTGTTTCCGTCATAATGAGATAAAAAGACGATCATTCATGGGGGAAAACTGCATGCTTACAAATAAAAAAATACTATTATGTGTCACAGGGGGTATTGCTGTTTATAAAGCAGCAGCCTTAACGAGCAAATTAACGCAGGCTGGTGCGATTGTTAAAGTGATCATGAGTGAATCAGCACGTCAATTTGTCACGCCGCTCACCTTCCAAGCGCTTTCGCGTAACGATGTATTTACGGATACGTTTGATGAAAAAAATTCAGCTGTGATTGCTCATATTGATTTAGCAGATTGGGCTGATCTTGTACTTGTGGCTCCGGCAACTGCGAATGTGATAGGCAAGCTTGCCAATGGGATAGGCGATGACATGATTACAACAACACTTCTTGCTGTTCAGAATCCAATCTGGCTGGCACCAGCCATGAATGTTCATATGTATGAAAACGCTGCTGTCCAAAAGAATATGATGACTCTGAAAAACTATGGCTATCAATTTATTGAGCCGTCTGAAGGATATTTGGCGTGCGGGTATGTTGGTAAAGGCAGACTTGAAGAACCTGAAACCATTGTCAGCCATCTCATACAGTTTTTTAAAGAACGTGGAGAGTTTCCTCTTCAAGGCAAACGAATCGTAATCACAGCGGGACCGACAAGAGAGCATCTCGATCCGGTTCGGTTTATTACGAATCGGTCTACAGGAAAAATGGGTTATGCGCTTGCTGACCAAGCCGTGAAAATGGGGGCGGAGGTTATACTCATTTCAGGCCCTGTAACACTTCAAGCACCCGCAGGTGTTGAAATTATTTCTGTTGATACAGCTGAACAAATGTTTAATGCGGTGATGGACGTTTATCAGAAGGCAGATGTTGTTATAAAAACAGCAGCCGTTTCAGACTATACACCGAAATATTATCAGTCGCAGAAGATGAAGAAAAAATCTGGTGATCATATCATAGAATTCGAACGAACGAAGGATATTCTCTTCCATCTCGGTGCTCAAAAACACCATCAGCTACTGATTGGGTTTGCGGCAGAAACCGAAAATGTGGAAGAGTATGCTCTTACGAAGCTTGAGAAGAAAAATGCCGACATGATTGTCGCTAATAATGTTTCCACAACGGGTGCCGGTTTCGGAACCGATACGAATATTGTTACGATGTTTAAGAAAGATGGGAGCAAGCGTGAACTTCCTATGATGAGTAAAACAGATACGGCGAAACAGATACTAACCGAGGCTGTCCAGATGTTGAAAAAGGAATGATGCTTAATGAATATAGCTGCGGTTATCGTTGATGTACCAGCGAAGCAGACAGACAGGGAGTTTGATTACAAAATACCTGACAAATGGCTGGGTTTAATTCAGCCGGGTATGCGAGTCATTGTCCCTTTTGGTCCGAGGATGGTTCAAGGATTTGTAACAAGTCTGAAGGATAAAAGTGAATTTGACAAACTTCGTCAAATTAAAGAACCGATGGATTTAGAGCCGGTTTTAAATAGTGAGCTTCTGCAACTCGGAAATTGGCTGACTTTGAAAGCCATGTGCTTTAAGATTTCTGCTCTTCAAGCAATGCTTCCGTCAGCGATGAAGGCAAAATACGAAAAGGTACTTAAAGTCACTGGAGATAACAGAAATCTACTTGATCCAGAAGTACAAAGGTTCCTTGCAAATCATGATTCGATTTCTTGGAAAGATGTGATCAATGGCGGCGAAACGGTCCGGTTTCAAAAGGAAGTACAAAAAGGAAACATAGAAGTCATTTATCAAGTTAAAAACCGAATGAACAAAAAGAAAGTGAAAATGGTTGAAACGGTCCTGAGTGTACAAGAAATGAAAGACGTAATGGGTTCTCTTTCGGCAAATGCAAAAAAACAGCAGGAAGTTATTCAATACTTCGTTGAGCATCAAGAAAAAATTCAATTGAAGGACCTGCTTGAAGCTACGGGTGCCTCTAATGGTACGATTAAGACGCTGGTAGATAAAAAGGTGCTTAGGGAGAGCGATGAAGAAATCTATCGGAATCCCTATGAAAATCGGACGTTTGAAAGGTCGAATCCATTCACCCTGACTGACGAACAAGCGGCAGCGTTGTCTCCCATCGTTGCTTCGGTTGAAAAAGATGAGCATGATGTATTTCTTTTATACGGTGTCACAGGCAGCGGAAAGACGGAAGTCTATTTACAAGCAATAGATGCCGTTTTGAAAAAGGGCGGCGAGGCTATTATGTTAGTCCCGGAAATTTCTCTGACTCCTCAAACGGTAAAACGTTTCAAAGAACGATTTGGTGAACAAGTTGCAGTCATGCACAGTGGATTATCTGTCGGAGAAAAGTATGATGAATGGCGGAAAATTCATCGAAAAGAAGTAAAAGTAGTCGTTGGTGCACGCTCCGCGGTTTTTGCCCCTTTTGAGAATTTAGGGTTGATTATCATGGATGAAGAGCATGAATCAAGCTATAAACAAGAAGAAAACCCCCGCTATCATGCCCGTGATGTAGCTATAGAACGAGCTAAAAATCATAAATGTCCTGTTATACTAGGCAGTGCTACTCCTGCATTAGAATCATTTGCACGTGCCCAAAAAGGAGTCTACCAGCTTTTACCGTTAACGAGGAGGATGAATAATCATCCGATGCCTAGTGTAGAAATCGTGGACATGAGAGAAGAGTTGCGTGGTGGTAATCGCTCAATGTTCTCTGAATTGTTATTTGAAAAACTGAAAGATAGAATAGAACGCGGCGAACAAACCGTATTGATGTTAAACAAGCGGGGACATTCATCCTTTGTTATGTGCCGAAGCTGCGGTGTGGTATTGAATTGTCCTAATTGCGACATTTCATTAACTTATCATCGAATGAATGATTCTTTGAAATGTCATTACTGTGCCCATGAAGAAAAGATGCCATCAATATGTCCGGAATGCAGCAGTGATCATATACGCTTCTTCGGAACGGGCACGCAAAAGGTGGAAGAAGAAATTACGAAGCTTCTACCAGAAGCAAGGGTCATCCGGATGGATGTAGATACGACAAGTAAAAAAGGATCTCATGAACGACTGCTCCAGGCTTTTGGAGAAGGCAAAGCGGATATACTACTTGGTACACAAATGATTGCCAAGGGACTGGATTTCCCCAATATTACATTGGTCGGTGTTTTATCCGCTGATACCATGCTGCATTTACCTGATTTCCGATCATCAGAAAAAACCTTCCAGTTATTGACCCAGGTTAGTGGACGAGCTGGCAGGCATGAGCTAGAAGGGGAAGTGGTCATTCAAACCTATACCCCAGAACACTACAGTGTCGAACTTTCGAGTTATCAGGACTACGATTCCTTCTATCAACGAGAAATGTTGATCAGAAGACAAAATCATTATCCTCCTTATTTTTATATGGCGATGGTTACCGTTTCACATGAAGATTTGATGAAAACGGTGGCAACCACAGAAAAAATTACGCAATTTTTAGGTGCGCGTTTAAGCAAAGGAGCCATTATACTTGGCCCCGTAGCCTCGCCAATCAGCCGGATTAACAATAGATATCGCTATCAATGTCTGATAAAATACAAACGAGAGCCTGAGCTTCAAAGCCTTATGCGCTCCATTTTAGAACATTATCAACAAGAAACTGCACAGCAGAAATTACAAATTAATATCGACTTAAATCCACAAATAATGATGTAACCATCAGTTGTACCGATAAACCGTCATAAAAAGCTATACACAGCGACACAGGTCAAGTAAAATGAGGGTTTGTGGTCTGGTATACTTCAGGCTGAATGTTAAAAAATGGTTCAGCGCTGATGTCCTAGTCCAACTAGGATATCTGCGCTTTTATGATGTTACTGAGCATCCAGCTTGCTTGAAGATGGCGTATTCAGAGTCTCTCGCTTTTCTTGTACAAGCTAAAGGATGCCTTCGCATTTCAGATTGTCCAGCTGCGGCGCCTTCGCATTTTATTGTTGTCCAGCTGCGGCATCCAGCTTGCTGTGGAAAAGATGAGAGTCCTCAAAAGGCAAAAAGCGCCTTTTGGTTCTCTCCCTATTTCCTTCGCAAGCTAAACGGATGCCTTCGCATTTCAGTATTGTCCAGCTGCGGCGCCTAGCCTCCTGTGCAAAAGATGCAAGCCACTAAAAGGCAAAAAGCGCCTTTTGTGTCTCGCCCTATTTGCTTCGGAGGCTGACCAAGGCGCCTTCGCATTTCTTATAGGAGTTGTTTATTTTGGCTATTTTACCGATTGTTTTGTTTCCTGAGAAAATTTTGAAACAAAAATGTGATAAAGTAACAAGTTTTGATGGAAAGTTGGCTAAGCTGTTAAATAATATGTATGACACCATGATTGAAGCAGATGGTGTGGGGCTTGCTGCTCCGCAAATAGGGGTTAAAAAGCAGATTGCTATCGTTGATATTGGGGACGAGTCGGGTACGCTTGAGTTAATTAATCCAGTTATTTTAGATAGTTCTGGTGAACAAACTGGACCCGAAGGTTGTTTGAGTTTTCCAGATCTTTATGGTGAGGTCACTCGTCCATATCGTGTGAAGGTTAAGGCTCAGGATCGTCGGGGCGCATTTTTCGAAATGGAGGCAGAAGATTTTCTTGCCCGTGCTATACAGCATGAAATTGACCATTTGCATGGTATTTTGTTTACTAGTAAGGTGACACATTATTTAACTGAAAAAGAGCTAGAAGGGGTAGTTGAAGAATGACAAAAATTTTATTTATGGGTACACCAGACTTTTCTGTACCGGTATTACAAAGAATCTTGAAAGAAGGATATGAAGTGATTGGTGTCGTCACTCAGCCTGATCGTCCAGTAGGACGTAAGAAAATATTGACCCCTCCCCCCGTAAAGGTGGAAGCTCTGAAACACGGAATTCCAGTTCTGCAGCCGGAGAAAATTCGGGTAAAAGAAGATTTAGATAAGGTGCTTGCATTGAACCCTGATTTGATTGTTACTGCTGCATTTGGACAAATTTTGCCGAATGAACTGCTAGAAGCACCAAAATACGGGTGTATTAATGTTCATGCGTCACTTTTACCAGAGTTGCGAGGCGGTGCTCCTATACATTATTCACTGTTACAAGGTAAAGAAAAAACAGGAATAACCATTATGTATATGGCTGAAAAATTAGATGCCGGAGACATTTTGACTCAAAGTGAACTTACGATTACTGAAGAAGATAATGTAGGGACACTTCATGAGAAGCTAAGTGCAATCGGTGCTGATCTTCTAGCAGACACATTGCCAAAACTGATTAAAGGTGAGCTTAAGTCGAAAAAACAGGACGAAAGCGCTGCGACATTTGCACCTAATATAAAACGTGCACAAGAAAAGATAGATTGGACTCAAACCGGAGAAGCTATTTTTAATCATGTGCGTGGTTTGAATCCTTGGCCGGTTGCCTATACACTTATTGATGGAGCTGTTTTAAAGATTTGGGATACTAAAAAAGTGACATCTGAAGTGAAGGCACAGCCTGGTGAAGTATTATCAATAGAAGATAATGGTGTGTTAATTGCCACAGGCAATCAGACAGCAGTGCTGGTTACGGAGCTTCAGCCATCTGGAAAGAAAAAAATGCTTGCAAAAGATTATTTGCGTGGAGCCGGCAGCTTTATAATGCCTGGCATGAAGTTAGGAGCAGAAAATGACAACAATTAAGAAGAATGTTCGGGAACTCGCTGTAGATGTTCTAGAATCAGTAGAGAAGAATCAATCATACAGTAATTTATTATTAAACTCTAAAATTGAAAAGCATAACTTGTCTGGTGTAGACAATGGTTTATTAACAGAAATAACGTACGGAACCATTCAACGCAAAATGACATTAGATTATTATTTAGAGCCTTTTGTCAGAGACCGTAAACATACGCTTTCTTGGGTTTATAATCTGCTTCGTATATCGTTATATCAAATGGTGTACTTAGATAAGGTTCCGGATCATGCTATCATTTATGAAGCGGTAGAGATTGCAAAAAAACGAGGTCATAAAGGAATCTCTTCTATGGTAAATGGTGTGTTGAGGAATATTCAGCGTCAGGGTGTGCGTCCCCTAACAGACATTAAGGACGAAACTGAACGATTGGCCATTGCCACGAGTCACCCACAATGGCTTGTAGAACGTTGGATTGAACAGTATGGTGTAGAGAAAACGTCAGAAATGTGTGAAATTAATCTAACGGCTCCCTTGCAAACAGTGAGAGTAAATACACGTAAAATTTCACGAGATGAGCTTGTACGACTATTGACTGAAGAAGGTTTTGCAGTTGAAAAAAGTTCAATTGTTCCAGAAGCTATTAACTGTCTTCGAGGCAACCTTGTTCATTCCGAAAGCTATACGCTTGGTTTTATGACCGTCCAAGATGAAAGTTCAATGCTTGTTGCACATGCGTTAGGGGCAGTTGAAAATGATATGGTTCTTGATGCTTGTGCAGCCCCAGGCGGGAAAACGACTCATATTGCAGAACGCCTGACTACAGGACAAGTTTCAGCTATTGACCTTCATGATCATAAAGTGAAGTTGATTAAGAAACAAGCACAACGTTTAGGCCTTCGTAATATTAAAACCTATGTGGCAGACAGCCGTGATGTGCAGCAGAAATTTAGTGCAGAAGGCTTCGATCGAATTCTAATTGATGCTCCCTGTTCAGGGTTAGGTGTTATGCGCCGGAAACCTGATATTAAGTATACAAAATCAAAAAATGATATAATAAAGCTCGCAAGTATACAAACTGAATTGTTAGATGCTGCAGCACCTTTATTAAAACAAGGCGGCCGTTTGGTATACAGTACATGTACAGTCGATCAGGAAGAAAACCAACGTGTTGCTGAGGCTTTTTTACAAAGACATCCTGATTTTGAAAGAGATTTAGAGTTACAAGAGCGTCTCCCAGAAGGAGTACAAAGCTTTGTTGAAGATAATATGCTGCAGATATTCCCACAAGATTTAGATAGTGATGGGTTCTTTATTTCCAGCTTTAAAAAGAAGAGTCATTAAGGGTGCCGTACAGACAATTGAACAGTTCTTGCTGTTTGATTGTCTGTACAACTAGTATTGGTTTAGTTGAGTTAAATTGATAGCTGTGAATTATGTGAATCCAGCCGTGTCCGTACACCTCGAGAACGAATTTTTCCCTTTAAGAAGGACGCTGAAAAGGTATTGTTACGACCACCAGCATGCGGTCAAGAATGCTAAGAGCGAAAAGAAGAGACGAGGTGAACCTATGAAGGCAGTATTTAAAACAGACCGTGGAAAAGTCCGTCAGCATAATGAGGACAATGGCGGTATTTTTATCAATTCAGATGGAGTTAGTTTGGTAATTGTCGCCGATGGAATGGGTGGACATCGTGCCGGTGATGTGGCAAGTGGAATGACCATTGAGTTTTTAAGCAAAGAATGGGAACAAACAATGGACATCTTAACGGCTCAAGATGCAGAAGTATGGTTTAAGAAACAAATTACGAAGGTTAACCAGCTGCTTTTTGATCATTCAGCTGAGCATTTAGAATGCAATGGGATGGGTACGACGCTTGTGGCTGCTATTTGTACCAATCGATTTTCGACAATTGCTAATATTGGCGACAGTCGCTGCTATTTATACAACGAAAGCGGCTTTAAACAAGTGACGGAAGATCATTCTCTTGTAAATGAATTAGTCCGTTCAGGGCAAATATCACGGGAAGATGCAGAACACCATCCCCGTAAGAACGTGTTATTGCGAGCACTAGGAACAGAATTGCAGGTTGAAATGGATATTTCAACTATCACATTTGAAGAGGGAGATATTCTCTTGCTTTGCTCAGATGGCCTTTCCAATAAGGTTAGTGAGAATCAGATGAGAGAAATGTTAGTGTCTGATACTGATCTTAATGAGAAAGCAGCTACATTAATTGACTTGGCTAATCAATACGGTGGTGAAGATAATATCACCCTTGTCCTTGTTCAATTTTGTGATGAAAGTGAAAGTGGGTGAACTGAATGCTGATTGGTAAAAGAATCAACGGTCGCTATAAGCTGTTAGATATGGTTGGCGGCGGCGGTATGGCTAATGTTTACCTGGCTAGAGATATGATCTTGGACAGGGATGTGGCTTTGAAGATTCTGCGAATGGATTTCAATAATGATGATGAATTCATTAAACGTTTCAACCGGGAAGCACAATCTGCTACCAGTTTAGTTCACCCTAATATTGTCAGTATTTATGATGTCGGTGAAGATGGCGACATTTACTATATTGTCATGGAATATGTAAAAGGATTAACGTTAAAGCAATACATACAAAAGAACTTTCCGCTGTCAATTGAAGAGTCCATTAACATTATGGAACAAATTACGGCAGCCATTTCCAATGCACATCATAATGGGATTATCCACCGGGATATTAAACCACAGAACATCCTAGTGGATGAAATTGGAAATGTGAAAATTACTGATTTCGGAATAGCTTTGGCTTTAAGTGCAACAAATATTACCCAGACGAATGCCGTTTTAGGATCTGTTCATTATTTATCACCCGAGCAGGCTAGAGGCGGGATGGCGAATAAAAAGTCCGATATTTATTCGTTGGGCATTGTTATGTTTGAGTTGTTAACAGGAAGGCTGCCTTTTTCAGGTGAATCTGCCGTTTCCATCGCGTTAAAGCATTTACAATCGGAAACGCCTTCGCCTAAGCGATGGAATCCTGATATCCCTCAAAGTGTCGAAAATATTATCTTAAAAGCTACCGCAAAGGATTCTTATTATCGGTATGAAAGTGTCGATGAAATGCATGAACAGATTAGGACGTCGCTTAAACCTGAACGACTTAATGAGCCGGTTTTCGCCATACCAGAGGATCATGATGCAACGAAAGCGATACCTATTATTACAAATGATCATATGAATAGTATTGACGAAACCATTATTAGAGGTCCTGAAAAAAATACGGCTGTTTACGATGAAGCTTCCGCACCAGTTAAATCGGTTTCGAAAAAAAAGGGCGCAAATTCAAAGAAACAGAAAAAACGTAAAAAACGGCCCTTGCTTATGATAGCTAGTCTTTTAGTGATTTTGCTTTTACTGGGGGGTTCTTTTGTGTTCTTTCCTGCATTATTCGGCCCAAAAGAAATCACGATCCCGGATCTCTCAGGAGAAGAATACGATGATGCAATCGTGGAGCTGCTTAAATCCGGACTTGAACCAGGGAAAACGATTGAATTATCGGATGAAAAAGTCCCTCAAGAACAGGTCATTAAAACCGAACCTCGTGCGGGTAGGGTAGTTAAAGAAGGTACGACGATCGATATTTATCAAAGTACCGGAAAAGAAACCGTTACGGTTTCAGACTATATCGGCCGTAATATTGACAGTATTGAAACGTTACTGGATAAAATGGATTTTAAGAAAAGTATGATATCTGAAGAATTTGATGATAGTTCTCCAGGAACGATTCTGACACAAGTACCATCTTTGAATACAGAAGTGGTACCATCGGATACAGCTTTTGAATTCACCGTCAGTAAGGGACCGGAACAACTTCCATTAAAAAATCTTACTGAATTCAATAAAGCGGGTCTAGATGACTACGCTAAAGAAGCTGGAATAAAGGTTAACGTAAAAAGGGAAGAGTACAACGCGTCTGTTGGATTCGGCTTGGTCATTAGTCAGGAACCATCACCAGGAACAAAAGTGGAAAAAGGCAGTACCGTGAATGTCGTTCTGTCAAAAGGCAAGAAAGAAATCCCTCCTAAAAAGGTTACTAAGGAAGTTACCATAGAATATGATCCTTTAGTGCCAGGAGAAGTGCAGATAGTTAAAATCTATATAGAAGATATGAATCACAGCATGACCGAGCCAGAGGATACGATTGAGTTAACAGAGAACCGTACAGTAACTCTTGAATTCTTAGTGCCGTATGAAAAGCAGGCGGGATATAAAATCATTAGGGATGGGAGTGTTTATTTAGAAAACATTATCACCTATCCGAAAAAATAACACTAGCTATAATAATTAACTAAAGGAGTGAAGCTATGCCAGAGGGCAAAATCATTAAGGCGCTCAGTGGATTCTACTATGTGCTTGATGGCAAACAAATTATCCAATGTCGAGGCAGGGGAGTCTTTCGACATAATAAAGTTAACCCCCTTGTCGGCGATTATATTGTGTATCAAGCTGAAAATCATACGGATGGGTATCTTCTTGAAGTGAAGGAACGCACCAATGAACTCGTTCGGCCGCCAATAGCGAATGTGGATCAAGCAATTCTGGTCTTTTCAGCTGTCGAACCTGAATTCAGCACAACCCTGCTGGACCGATTCCTAGTTGCGATAGAAAATAATGAAATTGAACCGATTATATGTATCAGTAAGATGGACCTAATTTCGGAACAACAGCGGGAAACTCTCAATCAATATATGGAGGACTATCGAAAAATTGGTTATGAGGTTGTGGCTACGTCTTCTATAACGAGTGCGGGTCTTGAGGTCTTGCTGCCATACCTTGAAGGAAAAACGAGTGTTTTTGCAGGTCAATCAGGAGTGGGTAAATCATCTCTTTTAAATGCAATCAACCCTGATCTTGATATCGAAACCAATCAAATCTCATCTCATTTAGGACGAGGTAAGCATACGACAAGACATGTTGAATTACTACCCATCGGTTCAGGTCTTGTTGCCGATACACCTGGATTTAGCTCCTTAGAATTCTTAGATATTGAATTAGAACGATTAGCGTATTGTTTCCCGGAAATCTATAAGTACGGTGAACAGTGTAAATTCCGCGGTTGTTTACATGATAAGGAACCAAAGTGTGCGGTAAAGCAGGCAGTTGAGACAGGAGATATTCCAAAATACCGTTATAAACATTACCAACAAATATTCGAAGAAATTAAAGATAGAAAGCCGAGGTATTAGACATGGTGAAAATTGCCCCCTCCATTTTGTCAGCTGATTTTGCAAAGCTGGGTGAGGAAATCCGTGATGTGGAAGCAGGCGGAGCTGATTATATTCATGTAGATGTAATGGATGGTCATTTTGTTCCTAACATTACAATCGGACCACTGATTGTCGAGGCGATTCGTCCAGTAACGAAGCTTCCGTTGGATGTACATCTAATGATTGAGAAGCCCGATCAGTTTATCGAAGCTTTTGCCAAGGCAGGAGCCGATTACCTAACCGTACATGTGGAAGCATGCACGCATTTGCACCGGACCATTCAATTAATTAAGTCATTTGGGGTTAAGGCGGGTGTCGTGTTGAATCCAGCTACTCCTGTATCGTCGATTCAACATGTTATTGAAGAAGTCGATATGGTGCTGCTTATGACTGTTAACCCAGGATTCGGCGGACAGTCCTTCCTTTCTTCCGTGCTTCCGAAGATTTCAGAAGTGAAAGAACTTGCTGAGTCTGTTGGAACAGAAGTTGAAATTGAAATTGACGGCGGCGTGAATGCTGAAACGGCGAAATTATGTGTTGAACGAGGAGCAACGGTTCTTGTTGCCGGTTCGGCCATTTATAATCAGCCTGATCGTCATCAAGCGATCAAGAATATTAGAGGAACATTGTAAAATAATGAGCCGGTTGATAACGTGCTGTGAGTAAACAGCAGCGTATTCAACTGGCTTTTCTAGTAAAAGGAGGAATTCCATTGGTAATTTACTTGATGGCAGGCGGGCCAAGTGACTTGATCCCTCATTTAGGGATGTATAAAGACAGAGAAGGGTGTATATGGGTTGGCGTTGATAGAGGGGTACAAATACTGCTTGATCATGGCATCACGCCTGCAGCGGCATTTGGAGACTTTGATTCAGTTACAGAAGAGGAACTGGCAGTGATTCAAGAAAAACTAGATACGATTACGATCTATCCTTCTGAAAAAGATGAAACGGATCTAGAAATTGCTTTTAAGTGGGCGGTGGCGCAGGACCCCCAAGAGATATGGCTATTTGGTTCCACTGGAGGAAGAATCGATCATTTTCTTGGCAACATCCAATTATTCTTACGGGAAGAGATCTTACCGTTACATAATAAAATAAGTTTTTATATGGCGGATCATAAAAATCTATTGACGGTAAAAACACCGGGATCCTATTCCCTTCAGGTGATGGATGATAAAAAATACATATCGCTGATCCCAGTGATCGGAAATGCGGATGGCATAAGTCTGCATGGTTTTAAATATCCTTTACAAAACAGCTATCTTCCTGTGGGTTCAACTCGTTGTATCAGCAATGAACTTATTTCAGAGATTGGTAATTATTCCTTTACTTCTGGCATATTATTGGTGATAAGAAGCAGTGATTAATCATCACGCTTACCGCCTTACTAAGTATGTTAATTAAAAGCAGTCTAATAAGAGGAAATCTCAATAAAGGAATGTAAGAGTGTGATTGCAGAGGAGGGGCATTATGAAGTTCTATACCATTAAATTACCGAAGGTTTTGGGAGGATTGGTTAAAGCAATGCTTGGTGCCTTTAAAAAGGGCTGAAATAATAGAGAGTATCGAACTATTTGCACCCTGGAACAGGGTGTTTTTTGTTGTAAAAAAAGTAAAAGGCATCCTAAGAAAAGGATGCCGGAACATTATACGCGTTCTACTTTGCCCGATTTTAGAGCTCTTGCAGAAACGTATACACGTTTAGGTTTACCATCGACTAAAATACGTACCTTTTGAAGGTTAGCACCCCATGTACGCTTAGATGAGTTCATTGCGTGAGAGCGTTTATTACCAGTACGAGTTCTTCTTCCAGTGATTACACATTGTTTCATGTTGATTCCCTCCTAACTACAGAAAGCTTGAGTTTTCATATTCTTTGAGTCTGAATTGAAATACTTTAATAATTTATCATACCTCCCATGAGAATGCAATACTTCTGTAAATTACTTTCAAGAAAAAAACCTTGACATAACCCTTTACGAATTGAATTATAATAATACAGTGCTACATTTGCTTTTAAAACAAAAGACAATATAGTAGAATGGTTATAGTCATAGGATTTTGGGAGGGGTACACATATATGTCTATTGAATTAAAAACTAAATTTGGACAAATTGATATATCCAATGAGGTAGTTGCTACAGTAGCCGGCGGCGCTGCGGTTGACTGTTATGGAATCGTAGGCATGGCCTCGAAAAAACAATTAAAAGACGGCATTGCTGAAATACTGAGAAAAGAAAACTTTACTAAGGGTGTAATCGTTCGTCAGGAAAATGATGAAGTCCACATTGATATGTTCATCGTAGTCAGCTATGGAACGAAAATTTCAGAAGTTGCACACAATGTTCAATCAAAGGTAAAATACACCCTGGACAAAACTGTCGGATTAGTAGTTGATTCCGTAAATATTTTTGTGCAGGGAGTTCGTGTTACGAACCCTTAAGTCAAGGAGGAAGTTTTA
Source organism: Peribacillus sp. FSL H8-0477 (assembly GCF_038002765.1). Taxonomy (NCBI): domain Bacteria; kingdom Bacillati; phylum Bacillota; class Bacilli; order Caryophanales; family Bacillaceae; genus Peribacillus; species Peribacillus sp. FSL H8-0477. Next base: position 1,420,876 of record NZ_JBBODE010000002.1, read on the forward strand.
GTGTCAATTACAAGCTTAAATGGAAGACGTTTTGCAGAGATGATCATCCAAGGTGCAAACCATCTGTCTGCAAACGCTAAACTAGTCGATTCCTTGAACGTTTTTCCGGTACCCGATGGAGATACAGGAACGAACATGAATCTATCGATGACTTCTGGAGCAAAGGAAGTACAAAATAATGTACAAGATCATATTGGCAAAGTAGGAGTCTCTTTATCAAGAGGACTGCTAATGGGTGCCCGTGGTAATTCTGGTGTAATTCTGTCCCAGCTTTTCCGTGGATTCTCAAAGTCAATTGAAACGAAGGCGAGTGTAAGCAGCCAGGAGTTTGCGGCAGCTTTGGAATCGGGAGTAGAAACAGCTTATAAAGCTGTCATGAAACCGGTTGAAGGTACGATTCTTACTGTAGCAAAAGATGCGGCAAGACAAGGTGTAATCGCGGCTCAAGAACACAGCGATATAATCATGGTAATGGAAGAAATCGTTAAAGAAGCAAAAGCATCTTTAGACCGTACGCCTGATTTGCTTCCTGTGCTTAAAGAGGTAGGTGTAGTAGACAGCGGTGGTCAAGGACTTCTGTTTGTTTATGAAGGATTCTTAGCGGAATTAAGAGGCGAAGCATTGCCGGCCATTTCTGATAATTTCTCAATGGACAAACTGGTAAGTGCTGAGCACCACATTAATGTTCAGGGACATATAAACTCTGAAGATATTGTCTTTGGTTATTGTACTGAATTTATGGTCAGGTTAGAAGGTAAGAAGACGTTTGATGAAGACAAGTTCCGTCTTGACCTAAGTGAACTTGGCGACTCGTTACTCGTCATATCTGATGAAGAAGTCGTAAAAGTACATATTCACTCGGAACAGCCGGGGAATTGCTTAAATTACGGCCAAACATACGGAAGTCTTATTAAATTGAAAATTGATAATATGCGTGAACAACATACCGCAATTGTTGGAGATACTCACGCTACGCTTGAAACAGAGAGTAAACCTAAAAAAGAAAAACAAAAGTTTGGAATTGTCTCCGTGGCTATGGGTTCTGGAATCAGCGATTTATTTAAAAGCATAGGAGCTACCGTTGTTATTGAAGGCGGTCAAACAATGAATCCAAGTACGGAGGATATTGTTAAAGCAATTGAAGAGGCTAATGCTGAAACGATTATCATTTTGCCTAATAATAAGAATATTATCATGGCAGCTCAACAGGCAAAAGATGTTGTGTCAGAACAAGTTATTGTGATTCCGTCAAAAACCGTTCCTCAAGGGATGTCTGCTTTACTATCGTTTAATCCAGCCCTAGAAGCACTAGATAATGATCACACGATGACAGAGGCGTTAAGTCATGTGAAAACTGGACAAATTACCTACGCTGTCCGTGATACAGTTATCGACGGTCTTGAAATTGCCAATGGTGATTTCATGGGAATCGATGAAGGAAAAATCAAAGTTAAAAGTAAAGAAAAGCTTCAAGCCGCAAAAGATCTTCTGCTTGAAATGATTGATGAAGAATCAGAAATTATAACAATCATTTATGGAGAAGATGCAAGCCAAGATGAAGTGGACGAGCTTGCGAAATTCTGTAATGCTCAATTCGAAGATGCGGAAGTAGAACTTCATAATGGAAATCAGCCGTTATACTCTTTCATATTCTCAATTGAATAATTAGTTTCCTGTCAGAAGATGAAATGAACTCCTTCTCTAAGAAGGTATGGCATTCATTCTTGCTGCTGGATTCTTATACAAACTGCTTGCCGTTTCTCAGGTAAAGTGGGAAAATGAACTGCAGAAGCCAAGAGGCTCTGCAGTTTTATTTTTACCTGTTATTCACTATGCAGTGTAGGAGGAAGTTATGAAGTATAAGAGCGTTTTTGATATAATCGGTCCCGTCATGATTGGACCCTCTAGTTCTCATACAGCCGGTGCTGCAAGAATTGGAAGAGTGGCAAGAACATTATTTGGGCGGCAGCCTGAATGGGCTGTTATTTATTTTTATGGATCATTCGCTAAAACATACAAAGGCCACGGTACAGATGTTGCAATTGTCGGGGGTCTGCTTGATTTTGATACATTTGATGAACGAATAAAATCCTCATTTCAAATCGCTGAACAGCAAAAGATGAAGGTTGAGTTTCATGAAGAAGATGCTGTGACTGACCATCCGAATACAGCCAAAATTATTATTGGCGATTGTCAAGGTGAACTTGAACTTGTTGGGATTTCAATTGGCGGCGGAAAAATTGAGATTATAGAGTTAAATGGCTTTGTTCTGAGGTTGTCAGGTCATAATCCAGCGATACTAGTCGTACATGATGATCGATTCGGAGCTATTGCAAACGTATCTAATATCTTGGCCAAACATGAAATTAATATTGGTCAAATGGATGTATCTCGTAAAGAAAAAGGAAAAATGGCGTTAATGACCATTGAAGTGGATCAAAATATCGGTGATGATGTTCTCCGGGAAATTGGTGAACTAGCCAATATTACTCAGGTTGCCAAAATTGTCGATTAAACAATAAGAAGAAGGGAGGATATATTTTGTTTCGTAATGTAGCAGAATTAGTAGAATTAGCACAAACACAAAATAAAAAAATATCCACCATTATGATAGAACAGGAAGTTGAAGTTACAGGGAAGACGAGAGAGCAAATTCTTTCTCAGATGGAAACAAATTTGGATGTAATGGAAAAAGCGGTTGAACGTGGTTTGCAAGGTGTACGTTCCGTATCGGGTTTAACAGGTGGAGACGCTGTTCTTTTACAAGAATATATTAAAAAAGGTACCTTCCTTTCGGGTGAAATTTTACTCGATGCGGTAAGTAAAGCTGTTGCTACAAATGAAGTAAATGCAGCGATGGGAACGATTTGTGCGACTCCTACAGCTGGATCAGCGGGTGTTGTTCCGGGAACATTATTTGCAGTTCAAAGAAAATTAAATCCAACTAAAGAACAAAAAATTGAATTCCTCTTTACAGCAGGAGCATTTGGGTTTGTTGTAGCCAATAATGCATCGATTTCCGGCGCAGCAGGCGGATGCCAAGCGGAGGTCGGGTCGGCAGCAGGAATGGCAGCAGCGGCCATTGTAGAAATGGCAGGAGGCTCTCCTGCTCAAAGTGCGGAGGCAATGGCCATTACCCTGAAAAACATGTTAGGACTTGTCTGTGATCCAGTTGCAGGACTTGTTGAAGTACCATGTGTGAAACGAAATGCTATGGGGGCGGCAAATGCTATGGTTGCAGCTGATATGGCATTAGCAGGAATTACCAGCAGGATTCCGTGTGATGAAGTTATTATCGCCATGTATGAAATAGGTCAATCGATGCCTTCAGCTTTACGAGAAACAGCACAGGGAGGGTTAGCGGCAACTCCGACTGGCCGAGCTTTGGAAGCTAAGATATTCGGTCTGCCGCTTCTGAAGAAATGAACCAAGTATTACAAGAGTCTGTTACCGCCGTTAAAGGAATTGGAAATGAGACTGCACTAACACTAAATGAAATGGGCATTCATACCGTGTTTGATTTATTTGAACATCTCCCTTTCCGCTACGAAGATTATCGTTTAAAGGATTTAGAAACGGTAGAACATGAAGAACGAGTGACGATTGAAGGGAAAATCCACAGTCAGCCGATGCTTACGTATTTTGGAAAGAAAAAGTCTCGGCTGACATTCAAGGTTTTTGTAGGGAATAATCTAATTACAGTTATTTTTTTCAATCAGCCCTATTTAAAGTCAAAGATGGACATCAACAGCGTAGTGACGGTTACTGGAAAGTGGGATCGCCATCGCCAAACCATTACAGGCAGTGAATGTCATATTGGTGAAAATAGACAGGAAAAAGAATATGAACCTGTCTATTCGATAAAGGGTAGTATGACCGTTAAAGGGCTGCGCCGTTATATCGGCAACGCCTTTAAACAGTTTGGACCAGCTATTGAAGAAAACCTGCCGCAAGGATTAATTTCACAGTATAGATTGATGCCAAGACCCAATGCCTTATGGACGATGCACTTTCCAGCTTCAGAGGATGATATGAAGCAAGCGAGACGCCGCTTTGTTTATGAAGAGTTTTTACTTTTTCAACTGAAGATGCAGGCAATGCGTAAAGTTCAAAGAGAAGAATCAAAAGGAATAGAACAAGACTATAATCTTGAAAAAGTAACTACGTTTATCGAATCTCTGCCCTTTCCTCTGACGGATGCTCAGAAACGGGTTGTTAATGAAATATTAGCAGATATGAAATCTCCCTATAGAATGAACCGCCTTCTGCAAGGGGATGTTGGATCTGGAAAAACGGTTGTAGCGGCTATCGCCTTGTATACATCCATTTCCGCTGGGTATCAAGGAGCTTTAATGGTCCCTACTGAGATATTAGCTGAACAACATGCCGCTTCAATGCGTGCAATGCTTGAACCTTTTGGAATAAAGTCGGCTCTTTTGACAAGCTCCGTGAAAGGGAAAAAACGGCGGGAACTGCTAGAAGCATTATACAGCGGAGACATTAATTTATTAATCGGTACCCATGCTCTTATTCAAGATGAAGTGAATTTCCTCAATCTTGGACTTGTCATAACCGATGAACAGCACCGGTTTGGTGTGAACCAACGGCGGGTTTTACGAGAAAAGGGGAATAGTCCTGATGTCTTATTTATGACAGCGACGCCGATTCCTAGAACGCTGGCCATTACAGTTTTTGGTGAAATGGATGTATCAACAATTGATGAAATGCCTGCTGGACGTAAAATCATTGAAACGTATTGGGCTAAGCATAATATGCTCGATAGGATTCTTGTTTTTATTGAAAAAGAATTGCAACAAGGTAGACAGGCTTATGTTATTTGTCCGTTGATTGAAGAATCGGAAAAAATGGATTTAGAGAACGTTCTTGATGTACATGCAATGCTGACACAGTATTTTGGTGAGCGATATCAAGTCGGATTGATGCATGGAAAACTTCCGGCGGATGAAAAAGACGCTGTTATGAAGGATTTCAGCCAGAACATGACAAAAGTTCTTGTCTCCACTACAGTCGTTGAGGTGGGGGTTAATGTACCTAATGCTACCGTGATGGTTATTTATGATGCGGAACGATTCGGTCTCGCACAGCTTCACCAGCTTCGCGGCCGGGTAGGAAGAGGGAGCGATCAGTCTTTCTGTATCCTGTTAGCTGATCCCAAATCGGAAAATGGGAAGGAGCGAATGACCATTATGACCGAGACAAATGATGGTTTTGTCGTTTCTGAAAAAGATCTCGAACTTCGTGGGCCTGGTGATTTCTTTGGAAGAAAGCAAAGTGGTGTTCCTGAATTTAAAGTGGCGGATATGGTTCATGATTATCGCACACTTGAAGTAGCTAGAAATGATGCAGCCAAACTCATTGCTTCGGAAGCATTTTGGCATGCGCCGGATTATGAACCCCTTCGAAAGCATCTCGCAAGCACCGGCGTATTGGATGGAGAAAAGCTGGATTAAAAAGAATAAGGTAAAAAGCAGATTGCGGGTTTTTACATCTTGCAATCTGTTTTTAATATCTATATACTACTATTAGTACCTAGTCATAAAACGTGGATGGTGACCTTCAATGAAAAGGAATAAGAAGGAACGCCAGCAGTTATTAATCGACACGATTAAAGGAAATCCTTTCGTAACAGATGAAGAGCTGGCTGAAAAATTTTCCGTGAGTGTTCAAACAATCAGGCTGGACCGGCTTGAACTTTCCATTCCCGAACTACGAGAGCGGATAAAAAACGTTGCGGAAAAAAGATTAAGCGATGAAATCAGGGCACTCCCGATTGATGAAGTGATTGGTGAGGTCATTGATGTGAATTTAGACCAAAATGCAATTTCAATTCTTGATATAAATAAAGAACATGTTTTTAAACGAAATGGGATAGCGCGAGGCCATCATTTGTTCGCGCAAGCTAATTCCCTTGCTGTAGCTGTTATCGATGACGAATTGGCGCTGACGGCAAAAGCATCCATTCTATTTACACGATCCGTAAGGGAAAATGAGAGAGTGGTTGCTAAGGCTCGTGTGTTGGATACGGCTTCAAGTGATCGTTCGAATGTAGAAGTGAACAGTTATGTTGGCAGCGAATTGGTATTTAAGGGCGAGTTTGAAATGTACCGCTCCTGTCAGCCGGAAAAGGGTGGAGAAAATGAAAATAGCCATTGATGTAATGGGCGGAGATCATGCACCAAAACAGCCAGTATTAGGAGCCATGAAGGCTGTTCGTGAATTCCCTGATATTGAAATGATACTAGTAGGAAATGAAAAAGAAATAAATGAACATTTAATAAAGCACGAACGTATATCTGTTGTACATACAGAGGAAAAGATTCTAGGCACAGATGAACCAGTTCGAGCGGTTCGCCGTAAAAAGAACGCCTCACTAGTCCTTGCAGCTCAGTTAGTAAAAGACGGAGAAGCTGATGCATGCATTTCAGCAGGTAATACAGGTGCACTCATGGCAGCAGGATTATTTGTCGTCGGGCGCATTAATGGGATAGACAGGCCTGCTCTTGCTCCAACCTTGCCGACAATTGACGGTGAAGGTTTTGTCCTCTTAGATGTTGGCGCAAATTCGGATGCGAAACCAGAACATCTTGTTCAATATGCCATTATGGGTTCAATTTATGCGGAAAAGGTTAGAGGAATCGCTAATCCTCGTGTAGCTTTACTAAATATTGGTTCTGAAGAGAAAAAAGGCAACGAATTGACAAAACAAGCGTACGGTCTTCTGAAAGAAGCAAAGGTCAATTTCATAGGTAATGTTGAAGCGAGAGATTTGCTTAATGGAGCTGCGGATGTTGTCGTTACAGATGGTTTTACAGGAAATATGGTGTTAAAAACGATTGAAGGAACCGCAATGAGTGTTTTCTCGATGCTTAAAAAAGGGTTAATGAGCAATACGAAAAGCAAACTAGCTGGGGCTATGCTTAAACCACAATTTAAAGTGATTAAAAATCAGATGGATTATTCTGAGTATGGGGGAGCAGGACTTTTCGGATTAAAAGCACCGGTTATTAAAGCTCATGGGTCATCTGATGACCATGCTATATATAATGCCATCCGCCAGACGCGTGACATGGTTAATCATCAAGTTGTACAGAATATTGTTCGTTTGATGGAAACTGGAAAACAAGAATGAGTTAGGGGTGTCGACAATGGGGAAAATAGCGTTTGTTTTTCCAGGACAAGGTTCACAAACAGTTGGGATGGGAAAAGATTTTTATGAGAGCGATCAGACCGTTCAATCAATCTTTGAAGAAGCTGACAGTACTCTTGGATTTTCACTGACTGATCTTATCCTAAATGGACCGCAAGAAGAGCTCACATTGACAGCAAATACCCAACCGGCATTATTAACGGTAAGTTTTGCTCTCTATCAAGCAGTAGTGAAAGCTGGAATTACACCAGACTATACAGCTGGGCACAGCTTAGGCGAATATTCAGCGTTAACTGCCAGCGGTGCGATGACATTTAAAGAAGCAGTACATACGGTTCGAAAACGCGGGGAATACATGGAAGAAGCCGTTCCAAACGGTATTGGGACGATGTCAGCCGTGCTTGGTATGGATCAAGCGAAGCTAGAAGAGCTGACAGCCGATATTACGCGTGAAGGCAATCCTGTGCAGCTGGCGAATATTAACTGCCCAGGACAGATTGTTATTTCAGGAACGACTGAAGGTGTTCAATTGGCTTCAGTAAAAGCGAAGGAAAACGGAGCGAAACGAGCAATCCCGTTAAATGTGAGCGGCCCTTTTCATTCCATTCTGATGGAACCAGCAGCTGCTAAACTAGCGGAAACACTTAGCTCAATAAAGATTAAGCAAGCGATAACTCCAGTAATCTCTAATGTTACAGCTCAACCTGTCACACAGCCTGAGGAGATTAAGGATAAACTGATTGAACAGCTTATTTCACCTGTACGCTGGGAAGAAAGTGTACATACACTCCTAGAACTAGGTGTGGATACGTTTATCGAAATTGGACCTGGTAAGGTACTGAGTGGTTTAATTAAAAAAATTGACCGCAGTGTATCGATTTATTCAGTAAATGACAAGGCGAGTCTTGAAAATACAGTCCATGCACTTAGGGGGAATTAGAATGCAGCTTAACGGAAAGAATGCATTGGTAACTGGGGCATCACGTGGAATTGGCCGAGAAATTGCATTAGAACTTGCTCGGCAGGGTGCGAATGTGGCTGTCAATTTTGCTGGCAGTGAAGAAAAGGCAAATGAGGTTGTCGCTGAAATTAAAGGCATGGGGCGCCATGCTTTCGCTATTCAAGGAAATGTAGGGGATTCAGAGAGTGTGACAGCGATGATGAAACATGTCTTTGAGGAGTTTACAACTCTCGACATCCTCGTTAATAATGCTGGGATTACCCGCGATAATCTATTAATGCGGATGAAAGAGGCAGAGTGGGATGACGTCATTACTACCAATCTCAAAGGTGTATTTTTATGCACGAAAGCGGTCACTAGGCAGATGATGAAACAGCGTCATGGACGAATAATCAATATTGCTTCTATTGTCGGAGTCAGTGGTAATGCTGGACAGGCCAATTATGTTGCGGCTAAAGCAGGTGTCATTGGATTAACCAAGTCTACTGCTAAGGAACTCGCTGCGCGTGGCATAACGGTTAATGCAGTTGCTCCTGGGTTTATTACGACTGATATGACTGAACAACTAACCGAGGATATACAGAAAACGATGTTAACTCAAATTCCGCTGGCACGCTTTGGTGATCCTAAAGATGTAGCCGGGGTTGTCACGTTCCTTGCTTCCGAAGCGAGCAGCTATATGACTGGGCAAACGCTCCATGTAGACGGCGGAATGGTGATGTAATCTTTATTATTTTACTGGATTATACTATAATGTCTTGAGGGGAGGTGAATGCAGTGGCAGACGTATTAGAACGCGTAACAAAAATCGTAGTTGATCGATTGAATGTTGAAGAGTCAGAAGTGAAATTAGAAGCTTCATTCAAAGAAGATCTTGGTGCAGATTCCCTAGATGTTGTTGAACTAGTTATGGAATTTGAAGATGAATTTGAAATGGAAATTTCAGATGAAGACGCAGAAAAAATCAGCACAGTTGGAGATGCTGTGAATTACATACAAAGCACTATGTAATCTAAATGATCTCGAAAAATGAACACAAGGCTGCAGAGAATTCTCTGCAGCCTCTTTTAGTTGAGTTTAAAAGTACGTGATTCAATAGATGGGTAATCAGTTAACGAATGGTAATCTTAAGAATCATGGGGAATTTATCCTCAAATGACGCGAGGAGTTTCCTTTGAAGCCTTGCTGCTGTATGATATAATACTTTGAAGAGCTTGGCGCATTTAAACCGCCAAGTTTCTTTTCTGTAACGAATGACGTTACCAGATAAATTGTCATCATTCTTTAGTGTTTAGTGGAGGGTTTGGTCGTATGAAAAGGAACGGTATGGATCGAAAACCGGTAAAAAGTGAAAATAAATTTACACAGCTTCAAGAACAAACGGGTTTTCTTTTTCATGATGAAAAGTTATTGAAACAAGCGTTCACCCATTCATCCTATGTGAATGAGCATCGCCGGAAGCCGTATGAAGATAATGAACGGCTCGAATTTTTAGGAGATGCCGTCCTAGAATTGACCGTATCAAAGTACCTATTTGTAAAGTATCCAATGATGAGCGAGGGCGAACTGACAAAATTGCGTGCAGCAATTGTATGTGAGCCATCTTTAGTCAATTTTGCTCATGATGTGTCGTTTGGCCATTATATTCGACTCGGAAAAGGTGAGGAAATGACTGGAGGCAGAGAACGCCCAGCGCTGCTTGCTGACGTGTTTGAAGCGTTTATCGGTGCATTATATTTGGATTTAGGTCTTGATTGTGTCGTTCAATTCTTAGAGAAGGTTGTTTTCCCTAAGATAGACGAGGGTGCTTTTTCTCATGTGATGGATTATAAAAGCCAATTACAAGAACTGATTCAACGGGATGGTACAGGGGCACTTGACTATCAAATCCTTCAGGAAAAAGGTCCAGCCCATAACCGGGAGTTTGTCTCCGTGGTTTCCTTAAATGAGGAAGAACTGGGTACGGGTATGGGAAGATCGAAAAAAGAAGCTGAACAGCGTGCTGCTCAATGCGCACTTACGGCTCTTAAAGAAAAATAATAAAGAAAGTCTCAAGTAAAGAGTTGAGATAGAGGGGGAAAGCAAATGTTCCTCAAACGATTGGATGTTGTGGGATTTAAGTCCTTTGCTGAACGGATTTCGATGGACTTTGTCCCAGGTGTTACGGCAGTAGTAGGACCAAATGGCAGTGGAAAGAGTAATATTACAGACGCGATTCGATGGGTATTAGGTGAGCAGTCTGCAAAATCACTTCGTGGAGCAAAAATGGAGGATATCATATTCTCTGGAAGTGATTCACGAAAGTCACTGAATTTTGCAGAGGTTACCTTAACGCTGGACAATGAAACGAACTCCCTGCCGATTGATTTTCATGAAGTAAGTGTGACTAGAAGAGTATACCGATCAGGAGAAAGTGAATTTTTCATAAATAATCAAAACTGCAGGCTTAAAGATATTGTGGATTTATTTATGGATTCTGGACTTGGTAAGGAAGCCTTTTCGATTATAAGTCAAGGGAAAGTAGAAGAAATTCTCAGCAGTAAGGCAGAAGACCGCAGAGTCATCTTTGAAGAAGCGGCAGGCGTTCTGAAATACAAAAACCGTAAAAAGAAGGCAGAGCATAAGCTGTTTGAGACACAAGAAAACTTAAATCGGGTTAATGATATTCTATATGAGTTAGAAGGTCAGGTTGAACCGCTAAAAATTCAATCCTCGATTGCACATGATTACCTTGAAAAAAAGGCAGAGCTTGAGAAAAGTGAAGTAGCGTTAACGGTCTTTGAGATTGAAACGCTTCACGAAAATTGGGAAAAGTTAACCGCTGCTTTTGAAGAACATAGTGAACAAGAGCAAACGATGACTAGATCTATTGCTCAAAAGGAATTTGAGTCCACTAAGCTGCGTAAGCATATAGCCGGTCTTGATCAATCGATGAATGATCTGCAGGAGACTCTTTTGCGTGCAAGTGAAGAACTAGAAAAACTTGAAGGACGCAAAGAAGTATTAAAAGAACGGAAAAAGAATGCCTCACAAAACAAACAGCAGCTCGAAAAGTCAATTGATGATGGTGAGAGAAAAATCAGTGAATGGACTGCTGAAAAAGAACGTGAAAACCGAGTGCTTGTAAAACTCGAACAGGAAGTTAGAAATCTTCAATCAAGCCTTCATGAAAAACAAAAAAGCCTTGGTTTGTTTACAAGTAATATTGAAGAAACCATAGAAACGCTTAAAAGTGATTATATTGAATGGCTGAACAAGCAGGCTTCTGCCCGTAATGAACAGCAGTATCTTGATCAGCAGCTGAATCAACAGGACAATCGAAACGTTCGTCTCGATACGGAAAATGAAAAGTTTCTGAATGAACGAATTGAAATAGAAGCAAAGAAGCTTGAGTCTACTCAATTGTTTGCTGCGGTGACTGCTCAAATTGAAGAGCATGTATATCGTTTTCGTGAAGAACAAAAAAGGCTGGAAAATAACAAAGCGACCTATCAAAAGCAAGAAAAAATGCTTTATCAAGCCTACCAATTTTTACAACAGTCTAAATCAAAAAAAGACATGCTTGAAGAAATGGAAGAGGACTATGCCGGCTTCTTCCAAGGTGTAAAAGAAGTTTTGAAGGCGAAAAACGGCACTTTACAAGGTGTTGAAGGAGCAGTTGCGGAATTAATTAAAGTTCCGAAGGAGTATCAGCTGGCGATTGAAACGGCACTTGGCGGCTCCATGCAGCATGTGGTTATGGATGGAGAAGAAAATGCACGTAAAGCCATTACATTCTTAAAAAAGAATGGATACGGACGGGCAACGTTTTTACCGCTTACCGTCATTAGAGCTAGGGAAATTCCGTCCTCTCAACTACGTGCGGTAGCTAGTCACCCGGCATTCGTCGGGACAGCTGTTGATTTAATTGACTTTGACAAAAAATACATCAATATCGCAGCGAATCTTCTTGGTACAGTGATTATCACGAAAGATCTGAAAGGTGCCAATGAACTGGCCAAACTTGTCCATCATAAGTACCGGTTTGTAACGATCGATGGTGATGTGGTCAATCCTGGCGGATCCATGACAGGTGGAGCTATCAAGCAAAAAACGTCTTCCTTATTATCTAGAAAAACTGAACTGGATGAATTGAAGACAAAGATTGCTGATATGGAAGAGAAAACGTCTGTGCTTGAGAAGCATGTAAAGCAGCTGAAGACTGATATCACTTCTCTGGAAGAAAAAGTAGAGGGGTACCGTCAAGCTGGTGAAGCATTGCGTCTAAAAGAGCTTTCACTTAAGGGATCTGTTCGCGAAATCGAGCTGCAAGAGAAAAATGTTAATGAACGATTGCATTTATACGATCTCGATAAAAAGTCGATTGAAGAAGAAAAACAAAGTAAGAAATTAAGGTTGGAAGAGCTTGAAGAGCTGCTTGCCTCTTGCTCTAAAGAGATTATAGTACTGGATGAAACCATTGCTGAATTAACCAAACAGAAACAGTCTCAGCAGACATCAAAAGAAAGTCTTACCGAAGAAACGAATGAGCTTAAAGTTCAGCTGGCTTCTAAAAAGGAACAGCTTCAGAATCAGCGTGAAAAATACAGCCGAATAAAAGATCAATTGACAGAGGAACAAGAACGAGTTACGGATTATAAAGAGGATTTATCGCTGTTAACCAATGAAATGAGTTCATCCTCAAGCGGGGAAGTTACACTTGAGGACGCTGCACAGGGTAAACTAAAAGTTAAAAATGAATCGGTACAGTTGATATCGACTCAAAAGCAGGAGCGGGTCCAACTGCTCAAAAAGCTTGAAGATCTTGATATAGAATGCAAAGAACTAAAACGTCTGCATAAAGGCCTCTCAGAAGCTGTTAAAGATGAAGAAGTTAAGCTGAACCGTCTTGATGTTGAGCTTGAAAATCGTCTTGATCACTTACGCGAGGAATATATGCTTTCCTATGAAGCAGCGAAAGAAAAGCACCCCTTAATCATTCCGGCTGATGAAGCGCGGAAAAAAGTTAAATTAATCAGGCTTGCTATTGAAGAGCTCGGCAGTGTTAATCTTGGTGCCATTGAAGAATATGACCGGGTTTCTGAACGGTTTAACTTCCTTACAGAGCAGAAAAATGACTTGCAGCAAGCAAAAGATACCTTATTTGAGGTCATTGATGAAATGGACGGAGAAATGAAACGACGGTTTTCCGAAACATTTTACGCGATTCGAGAACAGTTTGAACGAGTGTTCAAGTCACTGTTTGGCGGGGGACGAGCGGAACTTAAATTAAGTAATCCGGAGGACCTCCTTAATACAGGTGTGGATATTATTGCACAGCCTCCAGGAAAAAAACTACAAAATCTAGGACTGCTGTCCGGCGGTGAACGTGCATTAACAGCCATTGCCCTGCTTTTCTCTATTTTAAAAGTCCGTCCGGTACCGTTCTGTATATTAGATGAAGTTGAAGCGGCATTAGATGAAGCGAATGTGTATCGTTTTAGTCAATACCTTAAGCAATTCAGTGCAGAAACTCAATTTATCGTGATTACACATCGTAAAGGAACAATGGAAGAAGCAGATGTACTTTATGGAATAACGATGCAGGAATCAGGTGTTTCTAAACTTGTTTCAGTCCGAATGGACGAAACAGCTGAATATGCAAAATCCTAGAAATTTACTAAGGAAGTGAACCAATGAGTTTTTTTAAAAAGCTTAAAGAAAAATTTACTGATCAGTCTGATACGGTTACCGACAAGTTTAAACAAGGTTTAACTAAAACTAGAGATTCTTTTTCTGGCAAAGTAAATGATCTTGTTGCTCGATATCGTAAAGTCGATGAAGAGTTCTTTGAAGAACTCGAAGAAATTTTAATTGGTGCTGATGTTGGATTTGAAACTGTGATGAAATTGGTCGATGATTTAAAGATGGAAGTAAAACGCCGCAATATTTCTGATTCTAAGGACGTACAGTCCGTTATTTCCGAAAAACTTGTAGAAATTTATCAAGGGAATGATTCAGATCAGACTGAATTGAATATGCAAGATGGCTTAACAGTCATTCTTTTTGTTGGTGTCAATGGTGTAGGAAAGACAACTACGATCGGAAAATTAGCCAATAAGCTTAAGGGTGAGGGAAAAACAGTTATGCTCGCAGCTGGTGATACCTTCAGAGCTGGTGCTATTGAGCAATTGGAAGTTTGGGGAGAGCGTGTAGGCGTTGAAGTGATTAAACAAGCTGAAGGTTCAGATCCAGCAGCTGTTATGTTTGATGCACTGCGTTCAGCGAAGGCTAAGAAAGCAGATGTGCTTATCTGTGATACTGCAGGCCGTCTTCAAAATAAAGTGAACTTGATGAATGAACTTGAAAAGGTGAAACGGGTCATTGAACGCGAAATACCAGGAGCACCACATGAAGTTCTGTTAGCACTTGATGCTACAACTGGTCAAAATGCCTTGATTCAGGCGAAAACATTTAAAGAAGTAACCAATGTCACGGGAATTGTCCTAACGAAGCTTGATGGAACGGCTAAAGGCGGTATCGTCTTAGCTATTCGTAATGAATTAAATATTCCTGTTAAGTTTGTCGGTCTCGGTGAGAAGATGGATGATCTGCAGGAATTTGATGCTGATAAATACGTATATGGTTTATTTGCTGATGTAATCGAAGAAAAAGAATAAATAGTTGAACCCGTTTGCGGCTGCAGACGGGTTCTTTCAGTTTTGCAGAGGGGATCATACGAGGTAGATGATAACAACGTTATACAACCTAATCTAGAGGGTTTTAAGGGTGTGTTTATATACGTCCACTAAAAGTCGGTGCGGCTGCATGCAGAGTCAATCAAAAGAGTGTCATCGGAAACCGTTTATCCTATCCCTATGTGCTTTAGAGGTTAGGGGAAACAACGAAACGACAGGATTATATTCTCTTCATAACTTGCAAAAAAGGGGATCAAAACAGCTCTTTGAATGAAGTGCAAGGTTTCACCTTGACATCATATCGGAACGTGTGTAAACTATAGTTTGTAAAGGGTTTTCACTTAACAGCTGGGAGGTCAGCAGATGCTCGAGAAAACAATGCGGATTAATTACTTATTTGATTTCTATCAATCGTTATTAACCGAAAAACAAAAGAGCTATATGTCCCTCTACTATCTGGATGATTACTCTCTTGGTGAGATTGCTGATGAATATGATATAAGCAGGCAGGCAGTCTATGATAATATAAAACGAACGGAAGCAATGCTTGAAGAATATGAAATGAAGCTGTTGCTTTTCCAAAAATTTCAAGAGCGAACTATGTGGATTGCCAAAACGAAAGAACTAATTGATACGGAAACGTATTCAAAGGACGATCTATTGGTCGCAGTTATCGAGCTTGAGAAGTTAGATTAGGAGGCGGCATATATGGCATTTGAAGGATTAGCTGACCGACTGCAGAGCACCATGCAAAAAATTCGCGGCAAAGGTAAGGTTAATGAAGCGGATGTTAAGGAAATGATGCGTGAAGTACGCATTGCACTCCTAGAAGCAGATGTTAACTTTAAGGTTGTTAAAGATTTTATTAAACGCGTGAGTGAACGTGCAGTTGGACAGGAAGTGCTGAAAAGCTTAACCCCAGGTCAGCAGGTAATTAAAGTAGTAAAAGAAGAGCTGACCGAACTTATGGGCGGCGATCAGAGCAAAATTGCTGTCGCCGGCCGTCCCCCGACCGTTATTATGATGGTTGGTCTTCAGGGTGCAGGTAAAACGACAACAACTGGAAAATTAGCCAATCTTCTTCGGAAGAAACACAATCGTAAACCACTGTTAGTAGCTGCGGATATTTATCGTCCGGCTGCAATTCAACAGCTTGAAACGCTTGGTAAACAAATTAATATGCCTGTGTTTTCGCTTGGAGATCAAGTCAGCCCGGTAGAAATTGCCCGGCAGGCGATTGAAAAAGCGAAGGAAGAACATCATGATTATGTCCTCATTGATACAGCAGGCCGCCTTCATGTAGATGAAACGCTCATGGGTGAGCTTAAAGATATTAAAGAACTGACAAAACCTGATGAAATATTCCTTGTTGTTGATGCTATGACAGGGCAGGATGCTGTAAATGTAGCTACAAGTTTTAATGAGCAACTCGGTTTAACCGGCGTTGTGTTAACGAAGCTTGATGGTGATACACGAGGCGGTGCTGCACTGTCAATCCGTGCTGTTTCCCAAACCCCAATTAAATTTGTCGGGATGGGTGAAAAGCTGGATGCACTTGAGGCTTTCCATCCAGACCGCATGGCTTCAAGAATTCTTGGTATGGGGGATGTTCTTACCCTTATCGAAAAAGCCCAAACAAATGTGGATGAAGAAAAGGCTAAAGAGCTTGAACAAAAAATTCGGACATCATCGTTTACTTTCGATGACTTTCTGGAGCAGCTTGACCAAATGCGTAATATGGGTCCGTTGGATGATCTTCTGAAAATGCTGCCTGGGGCCAACAAAATGAAAGGGATAGATAAGCTTTCAATCGATGAAAAACAAATCGGTCATGTAGAAGCTATTATCCGTTCAATGACAAAGGCAGAAAAGGAGCATCCAGAAATCATTAATGCTGGACGCAGAAAACGAATTGCAAAAGGCAGCGGCAGGCCTATTCAAGAAGTCAATCGTTTATTAAAGCAATTTGAAGATATGAAAAAGATGATGAAACAGGTAACTGGCATGACTAAAGGGAAGAAAAAAGGCTTTAAATTACCCTTCATGTAAGACCAGTTTTTGTCTGTTAAGAAAAAAACCTTTACAACGTATGCAGGGTTTGATATTATACTATCTTGTGTGAAACTATTCGGAGGTGCTATTTAAAATGGCAGTAAAAATTCGCTTAAAACGTATGGGAGCAAAAAAGACTCCTTTCTATCGTGTTGTAGTTGCAGATTCCCGTTCACCACGTGACGGACGTTACATTGAAGTAGTTGGAACTTATAACCCAGTTACTCAACCTGCAAAAGTTGAAATCAATGAAGAACTAGTTCTTAAATGGTTAAACGATGGTGCTAAACCATCTGATACTGTTCGTAACTTGTTATCAGGCCAAGGAATCATGGAAAAATTCCATAATTCAAAGCTAGGCAAGTAATCAGTAATTGAAAGCATTAATTGAAACGATTGTTTCCGCGCTTGTTGATTATCCCGAAGACGTTCATGTAACGGAACGGGATGATGATGGCCGGACCGTATATTCCCTTTCTGTTAACAAAGAAGATATGGGAAAGGTTATCGGTAAGCAAGGGCGTATTGCTAAAGCGATTCGGACTGTGGTATATGCAGCAGGGTCCTCACAGCATAAGAAAATCTATTTGGAAATTTCCGAATAAGGGAGGGCTAACACCCTTCCTTTTTTGTATAAAAAAAATAGTCAAGCTAATCTTGTGCACGCGATGATCCAAGTAATGGTATACTTACATGCATACATATAATGACACTGCTGTAGTTAGAATACATAGATAGAGGAGGCGGCGCTGGGGTGAAAATTCTCCAAAACGTCATCGTTAATCAAGTTTTGACGGAGTCCAGCAAAAATAAGCTTCTTGAAACGTACAAAACAAAAAGGCTGCAACTCCAAAAGGAAAGCGAACAGCTTCGCTTTGAATTAAAAAAACTCGAAAAAACCCGCAACTTTCAGCCCGCAAACCTTCGCACTCACTTCGAAAAAGAAATTAATGGCCGTCAAGAGAAGATTAAGCTGCTGGAATTTCAAATTGAACAGCTTAATATTCTGCCGGTTGGCAGTGAGTTAAAGGAACGGGAAGTCCAAAGCATTGTCGAGCTCGAAGTTGGAGCGAATTGGGACGAATTCATTCAAACGAAAACAATTGTGATTAAAGATGGGATTGTTTCGGAAATACGCTAGAGGTGAAAACATGGAAAAGTGGTTCAACGTAGGAAAAATTGTTAATACTCATGGGATTCAAGGCGAAATACGCGTAATTTCCATTACGGATTTTGCTGAAAAGCGTTATAAGGTTGGTAATACAATTTATTTATTTATGGAAAATGAAAAAACACCGAAAAAACTTAAAATCACTTCACACCGCCTTCATAAGAATTTTAATTTACTAACCTTTGAAGGTTATTACAATGTGAACTTGGCAGAGTCTTTGAGAGGTGGCATTTTAAAGGTCCCTGCTGAAGATCTTGGTAAACTGGACGAAAATGAATTTTATTTCCACGAAATCATCGGCTGTACAGTATTTACGGATGAAGGCGAAGAAATCGGCACAATAAGTGAAGTTCTCACGCCTGGCGCTAATGATGTCTGGGTCATTAAACGTAAAGCGGGCAAAGATGTCTTGATTCCTTATATTGAACAAATCGTCAAGTCTGTAGATGTTACTTCTAAGAAAGTAACGATTACACCGATGGAAGGTTTATTAGATTAATGAAAATTGATGTTTTGTCACTGTTTCCAGAAATGTTTGAGGGTGTTCTGGGTAATTCGATTTTAAAAAAAGCTGCTGAGAAAGAGGCCGTTACGTATCAAGTAACCAATTTCCGTGATTTTGCAGATAATAAGCATCACAGGGTTGACGATTATCCCTACGGCGGCGGAGCGGGCATGGTTTTAAAGCCGGAGCCGATCTTTGATGCTGTGGAAGCTTTACGCAGCAAAGCGGAAGACAAACCACGTGTTATTCTTTTATGCCCTCAAGGTGAGCGGTACACTCAAAAAAAAGCGGAAGAGTTGTCGAAGGAAGATCATCTGATTTTCATCTGTGGTCATTATGAAGGATATGATGAACGGATTCGCGAGCATGTTGTCACAGATGAAATTTCAATTGGTGATTATATTCTAACAGGCGGCGAACTTGGGGCAATGATTTTGATTGATAGTGTTGTAAGGCTGTTGCCAGGCGTGCTGGGCAATGAAGATTCTCCGATACTAGATTCTTACTCTTCGGGCCTTCTAGAGCATCCTCACTACACAAGACCTGCTGATTTTCGTGGAATGAAAGTTCCTGATACGTTGTTATCAGGAAATCATAAGCATATAGATGAGTGGAGAAGCAAGGAATCTCTAAGACGTACATGGATTCGTCGTCCGGATTTACTTGAAAACTATCCGCTGAATGATCAAGAAATCAAGTGGCTTGAAGAAATAAAAAAAGAATAATCCTCACTTGCGTCAGGATTCTAAATATGGTAAAATGAGTTTTGTGGTCTGGGTAAAGCCCAGCCTTATAACGATGTTCCGCTGCAATGATAGACAGATTTGCAAGAGCGTTCTAGGAGGAGAAGGATATTATGACAAACATTATTACAGAACTAACAAAAGACCAACTTCGTACGGATCTTCCAGCGTTTCGTCCTGGTGACACTGTACGTGTACACGTTAAAGTTGTTGAAGGAACACGCGAACGTATCCAGTTATTCGAAGGTGTTGTAATCAAACGCCGCGGTGGCGGAGTAAGCGAAAGCTTTACAGTTCGTAAAATTTCTTACGGTGTTGGCGTTGAACGTGCATTCCCAGTTCATACACCAAAAATCGCTAAATTAGAAGTATTACGTTATGGTAAAGTACGTCGTGCTAAACTTTACTACCTTCGTGAGCTTCGTGGTAAAAAAGCGCGTATCAAAGAAATTCGCCGTTAATTTGTCTGCCTCATTTGAGGAAGCTGCTTAACAGTCGAGATATTACTAACAGCATTTATTAAAAGGAGCTTGTTCTGCAGGCTCCTTTTTTCACTTTATAAAAGGGTGATTAAAAAATGGTTAAAAAGAAAAATGAACTTTGGGAATGGACAAAAGCGCTTGTCATTGCCCTAGTCCTGGTCTTTGTAATTCGTTATTTTTTGTTTACCCCAATTGTTGTAGATGGTTTATCAATGGTACCGACACTTAAGAGTGAAGATAGGATGATCGTGAATAATTTCAGTTATGCAATCGGTGATCCAAAACGTTTCGATATAATTGTATTTGAAGCGCCAGAGGGGAAAGACTACATAAAACGAGTTATTGGTCTTCCAGGAGATGAAGTTGCCTACAAAGACGATGTCTTATATATCAACGGCAAGGTTTATGATGAACCGTATTTGACTGACTTGAAGAAGCAGCTGACAGATGGCGGTTTGTTGACGGAGCCATTCACGCTTAGCGATGTAACCGAAAGTAAAACGGTCCCAGAAGGTCATCTATTTGTCCTCGGAGATAACCGCAGGTATAGTAAAGACAGCCGTCATATAGGCTATATCCCATATGAAAAGGTACTTGGCAGTACAAAACTAGTATATTGGCCAGTCGAGGAATTTAGACTGGTAAAATAGCAAGAAAGGGTGATTCCATTGACAATACAATGGTTCCCGGGCCATATGGCCAAAGCTCGAAGGGAAGTAACTGAAAAATTAAAGCTAGTCGATATCATATATGAACTGGTTGATGCGCGTATTCCAGCCGCTTCAAGAAATCCAATGATTGATGAAATCATCCAGCATAAGCCTAGGATTATTTTATTAAACAAAGCGGACATGGCTGATCCAATTAAAACAAACAAGTGGCTTGCGTATTATAAAGCACAAGGACAAACCGCATTAGCGATAAATTCTCAAGATGGGCATGGTCTTGCGCAAATTACTTCAGTTTCCAAAGAACTTCTAAAAGATAAATACGATCGGATGAAGTCGAGAGGCATTAAACCAAGAGCCATCAGAGCGATGATTGTTGGAATTCCTAACGCAGGAAAATCGACGTTGATTAATCGATTGGCAAAGAAAAATATTGCGCGCACAGGAAATACGCCTGGTGTAACAAAAGCACAGCAATGGATTAAGTTTGGTAAAGAGCTGGAGCTTCTGGATACACCAGGGATTTTATGGCCGAAGTTTGAGGATCAAGAAGTCGGTTTGAAATTAGCGCTTACTGGTGCTATTAAGGACACGCTGCTTAATCTCCATGATATCGCGCTTTATGGGGTTCGTTTTCTTGAGAAAGAATACCCGGAACGCCTAAAGGATCGCTATAATCTTTCAGAGATTCCTCAAGAGACTGCGGAAATCTTTGATGTGATTGGTACCTTCAGAGGATGCTTGGCTTCTCAAGGCTTGATTGATTATGATAAGACAGCAGAATTGGTTGTCCGAGAAATCCGTTCCGAGAAAATGGGACCTTTGACTTTTGAAGTGCCTGCCGATTTGCAAAAACCAGAAGAGTAAGGAGATACGGATATCAAATAGTCTTTTAAAGACTCTTTGGAATCCGTATTTTTTTAGAGATTTCCTGAAAAAGCGGTTTGTTTTAGCCGATACTAATAGGACAGGTGAATAGAAAATGAAAACTGCAAATAGCATCAAAGATATTGCCTTACAGTTAAATGAAATAAATGAACCTACTCATCCTTTTTTAAGAGAATGCGCGGATGACGGTAGAAAAGGTGTGGCCGACCTTTTGAAAAGGTGGACAACCAATTATCAAAAGCAACTTGCCATTAAAGAACGTTTTGAGGAAATGTCCATGTTTGAACATCAGCTGCAAAACGAAGGGTTTATGGAGATTGCTGGTATTGACGAAGTAGGCAGAGGGCCGCTGGCAGGACCTGTGGTAGCTTCAGCTGTCATTCTGCCTCCTGGTTTTTATCTTCCTGGTTTAGATGATTCAAAAAAGGTTTCTGAAGCAAAGAGGGAAGCTTTTTATTCAATTATCATGGAGCAGGCAGTCGCCGTTGGTACTGGACTGATACATAGTGAAGAAATTGACGAAATAAATATCTATCAAGCTTCCAAAAAAGCGATGCTTGCAGCCATCACTGATTTAAATAGGATACCTGATTATTTACTCATTGATGCTATGGAATTGCCGGTTCCTATGCCGCAGATGTCACTCATCAAGGGTGACTCAAGAAGTATTTCAATTGCTGCTGCATCAATCGTCGCTAAAGTAACGCGTGACCGTATGATGAAAGAATATAGTGTTGATTATCCCAATTATGGCTTTGAAAAAAATATGGGCTATGGAACAGCGGTTCATTTATCCGGTCTTGATCAATATGGTGTGACACCTTGGCATCGCCGAAGTTTTGCTCCAGTAAAGGAGCGCCTCGAACGCCGAACATGAGGGAGGTAAAGTCAGTGCATACGACCCCGATAACTTCGCATATCA
This sequence comes from Peribacillus sp. FSL H8-0477, assembly GCF_038002765.1. NCBI lineage: Bacteria > Bacillati > Bacillota > Bacilli > Caryophanales > Bacillaceae > Peribacillus > Peribacillus sp. FSL H8-0477. The sequence goes on from NZ_JBBODE010000002.1 coordinate 1,443,113, forward strand.
ATCAACCAAACAAGTCATTAGCTCGAGAGTTTAAAAGCGGACAGTTGGTCATTGGAAAAATCATAAAGCTTTTTCCAAATCAAAAGGCAGAAGTTCAAATTGGTTCGCAGAAAATGATTGCAATACTTGATGTCTCTCTTAGAACAGGTGAACAATATTGGCTGCAGGTCCAGCCGGGGGACGAACAAATAAAATTAAAGGTATTAACTCCAACAGTAAATGGGGGAGCAAAAGTAACCGCTGAACAAATTCTCTCGCATTTTTCTATGCCGGTTACCCATGAGGCAGTTTCCTTGGCGAAGTACTTAATCAAAAACGAACTTCCAATTCTTAAAAATACATTTCAGATTGCGGCAGATTGGTTGAAAACGTCTGAAGATCAAAACCAAGGACTTCAAGTTGTGAAAACCATGATGGTGAATAATCTTCCCTTTGTAGATGAAGTATTTAAAGCCTTACAAAGTCAAGGGAGCTCTGAGTCTCTTTATGGGCTGCTGACAAGACTTCGACAACAACTTAAACTTACACCTCCCACTAACGTAACCAATCAACTGACAACCCTTTTAAATGAAATAGGGGTACCTTTGCATGAAAAAGTTTCTGTTGACGGACTGCAGAAGGCCGCGGCACTATGGAGTAATCCGGAGGCATCAGCGGAATTGAAAGCAGGGGCATTTACTCTCCTTCAGCTGTCTGGCTTCTTCTCAGAAGAGGACAACACGAATACGGTGTTTGAAAAGCTTCAGGTAAACATGTCTAAGGGAGAGGCAGGGGAAAGTCCCATTTTAAAAGAAGGGCAGAAGCTGTTAACCGCCTATATTCAAAGTCTTCAAAGCGGACATCGTCCGAATGCAGAAAAGCTGCTGCAGGCCATTCATACGTTATCGGGTATTTCTCAAGGTACAGAACCTGTTCTCTTGCAAAGGCCTGCTGTTCTCGCAGGGAATTTACTGCACGCTGCATTGTCAGCTTCTCAACAAAGTGAAATCATCCTTAACCTGCTTACAACGGATAATAGGGTTGACGATGCCAGGGACAATCTGGCTGCTCTACTAAACAATAAAGAACCCCAAGTTACGAGAAACTTACCTGAAAACGTAAATAGGGCTGTACAACATATTCTTGAAAATGATTTTAAGTATGCAGACCTTTCCAAGGGGGCTGCGGCTGCGCCTTTTTTAAAAGAAATCATCAGATTACTTGGACTGAATATGGAACATGCGTTAAGCACTCAAGACTCCCTGGCTGAGACAGAGTTAACCGGCTTAAAGCCATTATTAATGCAGCTTAAAAATGAGAGTCACGGTGCGGGGATTAATGAACTGGCAGATCAAGTCCTTAATCGAATTACAGCACAGCAGTTAATGAGTCATGATGCAGGACCCATTCAACAGCTTTTCATGCAGATTCCACTTCCTAATCATCAAAGTGATTTGACAGTAGAATGGAGTGGAAGACGGACGAAGGATGGTCATATAGATCCTAATTACTGCCGGATTTTGTTTTATCTAGATTTGGCTCAGCTTAAGGAAACGGTTGTGGATATGCAAATTCAGAACCGGATTGTTAAAGTATCTGTATTTAATCAGAATGCAAAGGTACTTGAACAGGCCGCACATCCTTTTGTGACATTGCTCCGCGATAAATTAGAACAGCAAGAATATAAACTCTCAGGAGTGGTTTTTGAAGATGAAAATAAGAGAGAACCCGCTGCAGCGGCACCTGTCATAAGAACTGAAGTCTACAGCAGAATGGATATAAAGATATGACTGAAAAACGAAAAGAAGCGATTGCACTTACCTATAATTCAGAAACGTTGTCTGCACCAAAAGTCATCGCCAAGGGAAAGGGAAAGACAGCAGAAAACATTCTTGAAAAAGCTAAGGAACTAAATATTCCTATCCAAGAAGATCCATCTTTGACCGAACTGCTTGGGAAGCTGGAGATTAATGAAGCCATCCCTGAAGAACTATATCAGGCGGTTGCCGAGGTATTTGCGTTTATTTATAAAATGGACCAAAACATGAAAAACCATCCTCGATAGGATGGTTTTTCGCGTGTGTGTAATCTTATTTTTTTACTTTAATACTTTTTGCTTTGCTTTTATTTTTAGAGCTGTCGACAGCGATTGCTTTTATAACGCTGCCTGTCTTTTGTGGTTTTATAGTAAAACTAAAGTTCTTATTGACAGAAGCTTTCGTGCTGCCCATATATTTTCCTTTGATATATACTTTTACAGTTGAACCAGCCTCAGCTTTTCCTGTGATCTTTTTCGCTTTACTGGTTACGTTATTAATAGTTGGTGCTGAGGGAGGTGTGGCATCTATGACAGTGACCGCTGTAGTAGATGTAATAGAGCCATCAATGGATCGTGCTGTAATCGTTGCCTTGCCTTTAAGTTTCCCTGTAACTTTCCCTTTAGCGTCCACAGTGGCCACTTTGGCATTGCTGGATGACCAAATTACTTTAGTAAAGGTAGCGTTGGCCGGTGTAATTATACCCTTAAGCTTGTATGTTTTGTTCTCAGCAAGTGAAACTTTTACTTGAGTTTTTAAAGCGGTAACAGGCGTATGGTCCGTTGTAATGGAAACTAGATTTCCAGCAAATATACCATAAGCATTCTTACCATCCCAGTAAGTATTCATAGGTAAGTTAAACAGTTTAATAGGTTGTGTTCCATAACTTTTTTCGCTTTTAAGTAAATAATGATCCTTTGTCATAATCATACCGTCCTCGGATAATGAGGCTAAACGTGTTGAAGAATTAAAGGATGAAATTTTTGTCTCTTTCCCTTTGTTCCATAGATAAATGTCGAATTGCTTGTTTTGATATTTTTCAAAAGCAATAAATCCATTTTTTAAAATAGCGTTTGGGCGGCTGTATTCTGGAATGAGTTCATCGTAATAATCACTGAATGTATTTAATTTCTGATCATTACCGCCTTGCCATTTTACATAGACTTCACTAAATTCTGGGTTGGAGGTTTCGTATAAAAATAAATCTTCCTCCGCTTCTAAAATTGTACCAATATCGGAGATTCTACTTGTAAGTCCATGGCTATATCTGTAGGTTCCAGCTGAAGTATGGTAGTAGCTTTCTCCGTCTTCATTAACATAAACGCTATCAGGTTCATTTTCAGAAATAGACACTGTTTTACCAGTTTCCAGCTGTTTAAAATAAACTTGGCTTTCTTTTGTTGCTGAGTTCTCCATGAGGCCGCCATACCAGATTAAATAATTTCCAGAAGCAGAAACAGTTTGATGATTTATCGTGCTTCCGAGTTGTTTTACAATACCGTCATGATATTGATAAAGATTTTGCTTTCCTGAAGTCTCTGATTTTGCCAAAAAGAATAAGGATGTCTTTGTTAAATATCCATAAGAATAGTCTTCAGTTTTATTTTCGTAAACCATTTTATTAGCTTTTGATTGAATATCCTTCATCCATATTTCATTTTTTATATTTTTATAAAGAAGTTTACCATATTTAAATTCAAGAATTTCGCCTTCTACTTTAGCAAGAGAACTGATTACTGGACTATCATCTACGTATATTTTGTGGGACTCTGTATAGCGGAGACCCGTAGAGGTATTTTTAATCGTAAATTTAAGGGTAATTGCTTTCCCGTTATAGTTACTTAAATCCACTTTTTGATTAATCGAGTTTTTTGTTCCAGTTGCAATTGTCTTGCCATCAACGGTTACAAAAAATTTAGCCTTTGGTCCGGCAAAGTTCTTTGCTGTGGCTTTTATTGTAATGTCCGTTTTATTATAAAAATTGTGACTGATGGGTGATGTGATGTGAATGGGCTGTTTGATATACTGAAAATTTGTTGAAATACTTTTGGAATTCCCATAAACGTCCGTAGCTGTAATCTTAACTTTTTTTGCGCCTTCTGTTAATGTACTAAGTGGGATTTTTGCAAAGTAATTCCCGTTAGAAAACTGTAACGAAGTCGTCTGTTTATCAATAGTAGCTGTCACTTGTTTAATCTGAAAAGTAGATTTAATACCTAATATATCCAGGTTTAGGGTATTATCATTTTGTGTAATAATCTGATTCTCTTTCGGGCTGGTACTATTAAAATGGATGTTCTCTTGTCCTGAGGCTTCAGCCGAATAGCTTAAACCGAAGAAGGTAATCAGAAGAGGGAAAAGTAAAAATAACATAAGTTTTTTTGTGTACATAGTGGTAATCTCCTATCGAATGTGCAAAATTTGGAATCTGTCTATTTCTCTAGTATACATGAAAAATATGAATTAATTAGAACTAAATGGTAAATAATAAGGAGGGAATTAATCCCATATCGTTCGGATTTAAATAAGAATGGAGACTTACTATGAGTGATTTACGAATACTTTCAAAAATTAAAAATGATTATGATCGTTTTACAGGAGTTGAGCAAAAGGTAGCCTCTTACATCTTAGACCACCCTGATTTTATTCCAACAATGACCACGAAGGAGCTGGCAAAACAAGCAGGAGCCAGTGAAGCTAGTATCGTTCGATTTTGTAAAACAATCGGTGTAGGAAGTTTTAAAATGTTAAAGGTAGTGCTGGCAAAAGAAAACTCCGAATCAGAACATACCATTAATGATTTTTCTTTGCTGCAGTCTAAAGACACCCCGCACAGCCTTTTCCAAAAAGTTACCTATTTAAATAAGTCTGCGCTTGAGCTCTCCGTAAATACATTGGATAAAAAGGATTTTGAACGGTCAATTGAAGCCTTCTTGCATGCAGAAAAATATGCGTTATATGGAGTTGGCGGCTCGTATCCGCCTGTGATGGATGCTCAGTATAAATTGATTAAATTAGGCTATCATGCCATAGCTTCTGCAGATTTTCATTACATGGTTTCGGTATTATCGATGATGAAGCCTGGAGATGTCTTTTTAGTGATTAGTACTTCAGGAAAAACAATGGAAGCTATTGAACTTGCCAAATTTGCTAAGGAGATAGGCATAACCGTAATCGCACTTACCGTTCTAGCAAAAAGTACGCTTTATAAACTAGCTGACATCAGGCTCTGTATCCCAAATGTTGAAGAGGAGAACAGAGTAGGGAGCATCGCTTCACGAATTGCTCAGTTAAATATTATCGATGCACTGTACTTAAGTTTGTTTCACCGTATAGGCAACACCATTATTGAAGGCCTTAACGAATCCAGAGAACGAGTTAAAAATAAGAAAAAGTAAAAAGATTATTCTTTCCAGACCTTCATCGCTTGTTAATGGTTTGGATCTTGCTTCGCTAGCTCTTACTATGGTTCTTCTATTTGTTCTTTACTAAGTACTTCAATTCTTTTTTATTCATTGAAAGACCCTCTACCACCTCGAATACAAAACTGAATTATGTTAATTAGATTTGTATAGAGTATTCAATTGATACTCTTGAACCTTGTTCATCTAAAGGGCCATATAATTGAATTATTTATTGAAAAAACCGGATTAATTTGAAATAATTAGTAGAAAAATGGTTAGTTGGGAGAATAAAATGCGAAACTTAATTGGCTGTTGCTTGTTTATAATTTTCGCCATGTTGTTTACTGGGTGTGCAGGTGTAGAAAAAGAAAAACCGTTATTAAATGCGAATATAACCATTGAGCCGTATAACATGAGTGAAAAAGAAAGAGTGCTCATCAGTAAAACAGGAGTAGAACAAATTGAATTTTTTAAGTTGGAAGGCGAGTTGAAGGAAGATGAGGATTTACAATTTTTTGTGGAAGTGTATGAAAAAGGAAAACGTAAAGAAGAGTTACTAACTACTTCGGATGAACCGAATACTAAGTTTGAAGATAGCTTAATTTCTTTTGGAATAAGTACTATTAATAACGAAACCCCTTCTTTAAAACTGATAGCTGGCATACCTTTTGGGCTTGCTACAACGAATTATTCAAATAACATGAAATCTTTTTCTTTCAATAAACTAGTAGGAAAAAAAGTTACTTTAGAGAAAAACAAACCTGTTTATTTAGTAGCATGGGTTGGCACTACTAAAAATGAACTGAGGTCTGTTGGAAGCGAAAATGGTGAACTCCCCACAGGTATTGAAGAAGCCGAAGTTGCACTTTTATACAGAGTTTTATGGATCAATAATGTAAAGAAATAATTTCTGCTTTTATAACTTATAACAAAATTGGGATGTTAATAGTTTAAGCAGCTAAAAGGATCTTCCAATCGAAGATCCTTTTTAGTACCGATATAAAGGGACATATACTACTGAACTCAATCTTTTTTCCTGATTTTAAATTTGCTTTTTAATTTCTCAATTTCGCTCGTCAATAAAATTAGTAACTCTAAGGTCCAAAAGGATAATCCTATAACTAATGCATATTTAAAAATCCATTTAGTCGAATGACCACCTATGTAAACAACATATATCAGCATAAACAAAAGACCTAACACGAAAAAAATTCTTTGTAATTTAATCAAGACATAATCTCCTCCCTTATATGTCTTTTGGGGATCAAGAATACTAAAACCGATATTAGGGCTTATGGTAACTTAAAGAAAGACAAAGGCTGCTCATAACTGAATAGTCTTTGTCTTTCTTTAAATTTCTTTAAAAGGTTTTTAATAATACGAAACCGGTCCAATTGGAAGCTAACTTCTTCGTAAAGTGAAATTTTGTAGTTACGTAGAATTGGTCAATGTCACTAATTATGGTGAAAAAGAAGCTAGTTATAATAGTTCCTATTATAAGATATAGGAGGAGATAGATAAGCGAAATTCAACTGATCTTACTCGTGAAAATAGCGCTGCAAGACTAAGGAAAAGCCCCGAAAGTATAGAACAAAATAGGCGTTTAGCCTCTAGTTCAGCTTGCTTAGTAGATTTTCTTCTTTCTATTGTTGTTGCATGTTTACAGGAAAGGTATCTTTTAAATTTGTAATTTAAGAAATTAAAATTCAAGTAAAGATATATAAATAATGATTTAAAATTTCATTATGTATTGAATTACTTCTTTGAATTACTTATAATGCAAGAGAAAACACAATTATTTAAAATGTTATAACTAATGAGGTGAAGGAATGCTAGATAAACTGACAACAGAAGAGAGAAATAGCAGAACAGCAAATTTGGACGAAATGACAACGCTTCAAATCCTTGAAGTGATGAATGAGGAAGATCACACCGTTCCAGCATCAGTAAAAAAAGAACTGCCGCACATAGAACAAGTGGCTAAGAAAGCAATACAAGTGTTAAAACAAGGCGGCAGAATCATTTATTTTGGAGCAGGAACATCGGGCAGGCTGGGTATTCTTGATGCAGTTGAGTGTCCTCCGACTTTTGGGACGCCAAGTACTTTAGTTACGGGGCTGATTGCAGGAGGACAAGAGGCGATTATGAAAGCGGTTGAAGGAGCGGAAGATTCTGAAGAGTTTGGGGCAGATGATTTAGCGGCCATGCAGCTGTCGAGTAAGGATTTAGTTATTGGGATCGCAGCGAGCGGACGTACGCCATATGTAATCGGCGGTTTGAAATACGCTAAAAAAGTTGGAGCTGCTACAGGAAGTATTTCTTGTAATAAGGATGCAAAAATCAGCAAGTATGCAGAGCATCCTATTGAAGTGAAAACAGGCAGTGAAATCTTAACAGGTTCCACACGTCTAAAGGCGGGCACTGCACAAAAATTAGTCTTAAATATGATTTCTACTAGTGCGATGGCTGGGATCGGTAAGGTATACAAAAACCTAATGGTTGATGTTCAATCTACCAATGAGAAGCTGGTTGAACGAGCTAAACGAATTGTGATGGATAGTACTGAATGCAAGTATGAACAAGCTGCAGAGGTATTAGAACGCGCAAACGGAGAAGTGAAGACGGCCATTATCATGATTTTAACAAATTGTTCATATGATGAAGCGATAGGTCGTCTCAAATCTGCCGAAGGATTTGTTAGAAAGGCTTTATAACGTAAAAGAAGAGACAAGAGAGCTGAATAGGGGGGAATAAGATGAGAAAAGAAGAAAGATTGGCTCAAGAAATTCTTGAAAAGGTCGGGGGAAAATCAAACATAAGCCAAGTGGCCAACTGTATGACGAGACTGCGTCTAAAATTAAAAAATGATAGTCTTGTAAATGCAGGTGAATTAAAAGCAATTGATGGTGTAATGGGGGTTATTGAAGATGAAACACTCCAAATCGTAATCGGCCCTGGTTTGGTTACGAAAGTAGCATCAGAAATGAGTAAACTAACTGGTTTAAGTGTAGGCGAAGTAGAAGATGACGAAGATTTAGCAGGTAAGATGAAGCAGGATATTAAAACGAAAAATAATACGCCTGTAAAAAATTTACTGCGGAAGATAGGGAATATCTTCATACCGCTTATCCCTGCATTAATTGCTTCAGGACTAATTAATGGAGCTGCTAACTTTTTCAAAAATGCTTACCCTGATTACCAGGCTACCTGGCTATCGCTGCTATTGTTCATGGGCGGAGGTATATTTGCTTACCTAGGAGTCTTAGTAGGTTGGAACACCGCGAAAGAGTTTGGTGGAACACCTGCGCTTGGTGCGGTAGCAGGGATCTTTGTTTTCAACCCGGCCCTTGCGACTGTTGAACTCTTTGGTGAGGCACTAGTACCTGGACGAGGCGGGCTGTTTGCGGTCATTTTTGCGGCTTGGTTGATGGCTGTGACTGAACGTACAGTTCGTAAGTTTATGCCAAATGCAATTGATATCATTCTTACACCCCTTATAAGCGTATTATTTGTTGGGTTTACAACGTTATTAATTATTCAGCCGGCAGGAGGGTATTTAACAGCGGGAATTACGAGTGGTATTAATCTTATTCTTGATACCGGTGGATTCTTAGCTGGTGCTGTTTTAGCTGGAACCTTCTTACCTCTGGTCATGGTAGGCCTGCATCATGGATTAACACCTATCCATCTAGAGTTAATTGAGAGCAGCACCGTCACTGTGCTGTTACCAATTCTTGCAATGGCAGGTGCAGGACAAGTTGGTGCTTCTATGGCTGTATATGTAAAGACGAAAAACAAAAAACTAAAAAATATCATCAAGGGTGCGTTGCCAGTAGGATTTCTAGGAATTGGCGAACCTCTGCTATATGGTGTTACCCTGCCGCTCGGCAGACCATTTCTTACCGCATGTTTGGGTGCAGCGATGGGAGGGGCAGTTCAGGCCTTCTTCAAAACAGGAGCCTATAGTATTGGTGTTTCCGGGCTTTCACTAATCCCATTAATAAACGGAAAATATCTCTATTACTTCATAGGGCTGCTCGTCGCTTATTTCTTTGGTTTTCTCTTTACCTATCTTTTTGGTTTCAAGGAAGAAATGGCTAATTCAATAAAATGATGAAGGGGAAGGGGTAACCCTTCCTTTTTCTTCTTATAGAAATATAGAAAGGGTGAAAAACATGCTAGGCGTATCCATTTATCTTGGAAAACAAAGTGAAGAAGAACAGGCAGATTATCTGCAGAAGATGTCAGACGCAGGTTTCAAGTCCATATTTACTTCCCTGCATATTCCAGAAGACAATCCTGAACTATTGGTCAGCACGCTCAAGAAGCTTGCTAAACAAACAACTAGGCTAAATATGGAATTAATTTGTGACATTTCTAACACCTCGATTAAGAATTTGGGCCTTAGTATAGAAACACTGCCTGTCTTAAATGAATGGGGCGTCACAGGCTTACGGCTTGATTATGGGTTTGAACCGGAAATCATTTCTCAGTTGTCAAGGCAAATGAAAATTGCTCTTAATGCTAGTACGATTGATGATAACCTATATAAACAGCTTCAAGTGACGGGACTTGATTTTAACCGCGTGGAGGCATGGCACAATTACTATCCGCGCCCTGAAACGGGTCTGGATAAGGAGTGGTTTATACAAAGAAATACTTGGCTGAAAGAACGGGGGTTCCTTGTTACAGCCTTTATTCCTGGAGATGATCGATTAAGAGGACCTCTCTTTAAAGGACTGCCTACCCTTGAAAATCATCGGAATATGGCTCCGTTTTTAGCATACATGGATCTTAAATCTTGCTTAGTAGATAAAGTTTTACTAGGGGATCCTTCCATTAAACCTGAAACGTTATCACAGTTTATTACCTATCAAAATGGAGAAATTCCGCTTCGATGCACGATTACAACAAAATGCAAAGCAAGTATCGAATTGGTAAATCTCAAGCATCGAAATCGAATGGATCCGGCACGCGATGGTATTCGTTCAGAAACAACAAGAAGTTATGCACAGCAAGACGGAAAAAAACTGACTTCGGAAAATACAATTAATCGAGAAATTGGGAGTATTACGATTGATAATGAGCTTTATGGTCGGTATCGCGGCGAGCTGCAGATTGTCAAACGGCCGCTTGAGGCGGATGAAAAGGTAAATGTAATTGGAAATATTATTCGAGAAGATTTACCGATTATTTCATATATCGGTTCAGGAGAACGGTTTAAATTAATAATAACTGAAAATTAGTACAAGAGAGAGTTTTAATCATAAGCCAGAAATAATGTGAAGTTTTATAGATTTTAAGGGTAATAGTGGACATTCTAATTCACATGCCCTACAATAATATCGAGTCTAAAATACAGACGAACGTTTTTTACTTAAAAAATGTCAGTTTGGTAGATTTGTTGTAAAATGGAATACAAAGATCTGATTATTTTTAAATTTTCGGAAAGTCAACAAAGGGGGATGGGCAATGAATATCCATGAGTATCAAGGGAAAGAGATCCTCAGACAATATGGGGTATCGGTTCCAAATGGCCGAGTAGCATTCACTGTGGAAGAAGCTGTGGAAGCTGCTAAGGAGCTAGGAACGGATGTTGTTGTGGTTAAGGCTCAAATTCACGCTGGAGGCCGTGGTAAAGCGGGCGGCGTTAAGGTTGCCAAAAATCTAGATGAAGCGCGTACATATGCAGAAGAAATTCTAGGTAAAACACTGATTACTCATCAAACGGGACCTGAAGGCAAAGAAGTGAAGCGCTTACTCATTGAAGAAGGCTGCGACATTAAAAAAGAATATTATGTCGGTCTTGTACTTGACCGCGAAACTTCACGGGTTGTGTTAATGGCCTCTGAAGAAGGCGGAACGGAAATCGAAGAAGTTGCTGAAAACACGCCTGAAAAGATTTTCAAAGAAGTCATCGATCCAGTTGTTGGATTAACAGGTTTCCAAGCTCGTAGACTTGCATTTAATATTAATATTCCAAAAGAGTTAGTCAATAAAACAGTTAAATTCATGACAAGTCTATATACAGCGTTTGTCGAAAAAGACTGCTCAATTGCAGAAATTAATCCGCTTGTAGTCACAGGTGACGGTAATGTAATGGCTCTTGATGCAAAGTTGAACTTTGATGATAACGCTTTATATCGCCATAAAGATATTATGGACTACCGTGATTTAGATGAAGAGGATCCAAAAGAAATTGAAGCATCGAAATATGACCTAAGCTATATTTCGTTAACGGGAAATATTGGGTGCATGGTAAATGGTGCCGGCTTAGCTATGTCAACGATGGATATCATCAAACATTACAGCGGCGATCCTGCAAACTTCCTTGATGTCGGCGGCGGGGCAACGGCTGAAAAAGTAACGGAAGCATTTAAAATTATTCTTTCCGATAAAAACGTTAAAGGTATCTTCGTCAATATCTTCGGCGGAATTATGAAATGTGACGTTATTGCAGAAGGTGTTGTGGAAGCTGCAAAACAACTAGGTCTAGAAGTACCAGTTGTTGTTCGTCTTGAAGGTACAAATGTTGATCTTGGGAAACAAATTCTAAGAGATTCAGGATTAAATTTAACCGCTGCTGAATCTATGGCAGACGGCGCACAAAAAATCGTAGCACTTGTAGGATAATAGCAGGGGGGACCAAAAATGGGCGTTTTTATTAATAAAGATACCAAAGTCATTGTTCAGGGAATCACTGGTTCAACGGCTTTATTTCATACAAAGCAAATGCTTGAATACGGCACGAAAATCGTTGCTGGAGTAACACCAGGAAAAGGTGGAACAGAAGTAGAGGGTGTTCCGGTTTTTAATACAGTTGAACAAGCTGTAAAAGAAACGGGTGCAACCGCTTCAGTTATTTACGTGCCTGCACCATTTGCAGCAGATGCAATTATGGAAGCAGCGGATGCGGAATTAGACTTAGCTATTTGTATTACAGAACACATTCCTGTTCTTGATATGGTGAAGGTTAAGCGTTATTTAGAAGGCAAAAAGACTCGTCTAATCGGACCAAACTGTCCAGGTGTCATTACGGCTGATGAATGTAAGATCGGAATTATGCCTGGTTACATCCATACAAAAGGTCATGTGGGAGTGGTTTCTCGTTCGGGTACACTTACGTATGAAGCAGTTCATCAACTAACGCAAGCCGGACTTGGCCAAACCTCTGCAGTAGGTATTGGCGGAGATCCAGTAAACGGAACAAACTTTATTGATGTACTAAAGGCTTTCAATGAAGATCCAGAAACCTATGCAGTGATTATGATTGGGGAAATCGGCGGTACGGCTGAAGAAGAAGCAGCAGAATGGGTGAAAGCGAATATGACTAAACCCGTTGTCGGCTTTATCGGCGGACGTACAGCTCCTCCAGGAAAAAGAATGGGACATGCAGGTGCCATTATTTCAGGAGGAAAAGGAACAGCTGACGAAAAAATCCGCGTCATGAATGAATGTGGAATTCAGGTAGCGGAAACTCCTTCAGTAATGGGTGAAACACTAATTGCAGTGTTAAAAGAAAAAGGCTTATACGAACAATGTAAAACACATTAAATCAGCTTCTTGAATCGTTCTATACCTTTTATTAGGTGTGGAACGATTTTTTCTTCTATATAATAGTTCCTTGGTTGATCCTAAATAGGAGTGTGAGACAATTGAATACGAAAAGTAAACTAATTCATTTGCATCAATGCCGAGGTGCCGGCTGGAAAACAATGCGCAGTATTCTTACTAATGATCCCCTGTTATCCACCCTCTATACCAAATCCACGAAAGAGTGGGCAGAACTTTTAATGCTTCCCTCTGATAAACTTGATTCCTTTCTTCGCGACCTTCATTCACTCAATCTCCAAAAATTACTTGACCAGTATGATTCAAACGATATTGAAATACTCAGCTTTTTTGACAAAGACTATCCATACCTCTTAAAACAAATCTATGATCCACCTTGGATTCTTTATATGAAGGGAAACAGAGGCTATTTAAAAGATATGAATGGGATAGGTGTGGTAGGGGCGAGAAAACCGTCTATAAGCGGTCTACAGGCCCTAAAAAGCTTATTGCCGCCGCTGGTCCAAGCTGGATATCTAATCATTAGCGGAGTTGCAGAAGGAATTGATTCGGCCGCGCACCAATTGACACTAAAAGAAAAAGGGAAAACGATCGGTGTGTTAGGCGGCGGGCATTTCCATATTTATCCAAAGGGGAATATTCCGCTTGCTCAAGAAATGATGAAAAACGGCCTGCTTATATCTGAAACACCGCCGCAAAGGAGGGCGGAACCATGGATGTTTCCAATGAGAAATCGTATAATCAGCGGTTTGTCACGAGGAGTACTGGTGGTTGAGGCGAGACAAAAGAGCGGAACCTTGATTACCGCACAATGTGCGCTTGAACAAGGCAGAGAAGTATTTGCCGTGCCTGGAAGTCCAATACATGATTTATCAACTGGGACGAATCGGTTAATTCAAGAAGGTGCTAAACTAGTGCTGACAGCTAACGATATCATAGATGAACTTCCGATGCTTTCCCCTATAGATTGCTGACTATTTTAGGTGAGAATGAGATGACTCTTCAATCTATGTGTTTTTTCATAGGAATGCCAGTCAACTATTTTCCTCTAGGCAGATGACTAGCATTCTTCTTCATGCGTTCTAACAAATGGTTTGGTGCATTCTTCTGGTGTTTTTTAGACGCAAGTCGTGATCTCAAGTCGACCGGTGAAGGGACTAGCAAGGTTGACACCTTCTTATATGGATTGAAACATAGCCTGCTGTTTTCGAACGGTCATTCACTTTTTTAAAGGCAATAGAAATTGAAAACCGATGAATAAAAAGAGTAAGTGTGGGGTATGAAGAGAAGTGACCTTTTCAACGATTATTATCCTTTCTAACACAAAAAGGTTGTAATTATTGTAAAACTGTTATAAATTTTGCAACATAGGCCTTGGAAAACACATAAGCAGAATCAACCGTATTCAGAGGAAAATTCAACATAGAAATTCTAAACAAACATTGACAAATCAATTTTTTATAACTAATAATAGTGGAGATTTATATTCCCTCTTGAGGAGGAACTTTTTAATGTCAGAGTTTTTGGTAATAGTAGAGTCACCAGCAAAGGCAAAAACAATTGAAAAATATCTAGGAAAAAAATATAAAGTTAAGGCATCTATGGGACATATACGTGATCTGCCTAAGAGTCAAATGGGTGTAGACGTCGAACATAATTATGACCCTAAGTATATAACAATCCGGGGTAAAGGCCCCGTTCTAAAAGAATTAAAAACAGCTGCTAAAAAAGCTAAAAAAATATATCTCGCGGCTGACCCCGACAGAGAAGGGGAGGCCATTGCTTGGCACCTTGCTCAGAGTCTTAATGTAGATATAACATCCGATTGCCGCGTCGTCTTTAACGAAATTACCAAGGATGCGATTAAAGAATCGTTTAAAACACCTAGACCGATTAACATGAACTTGGTTGATGCTCAGCAGGCTAGACGTGTGCTGGATCGTCTTGTTGGATATAATATTAGTCCACTGCTTTGGAAAAAGGTAAAAAAAGGATTGAGCGCAGGTCGTGTACAATCCGTAGCAGTAAGGATGATTATTGATCGCGAAAGAGAGATCCAAGCATTTGTACCGGAAGAATATTGGACCATTAAAGCAGATTTCCTAAAAGGAAAAGAACAGTTTGAGGGTTCTTTCTTCAGCTTGGATGGCAAACGAACGGAATTGCATTCTGAAGAGGATGTTAAGAAGATTGTTGCAGCCATTAAAGGGAATGAATTTGCAATTTCGAATGTAACGAAAAAAGAAAGAAAACGAAATCCAGCTGCACCGTTTACAACTTCTTCCCTTCAACAGGAAGCTGCTCGGAAATTAAATTATCGTGCTAAGAAAACGATGATGCTTGCTCAGCAGCTATACGAAGGAATCGATTTAGGTAAGGGACAAGGTACAGTTGGTTTAATTACGTATATGAGAACAGACTCTACTCGAATTTCTGATGTGGCTAAGCTTGAAGCACAATCATTTATCGAAAATATGTTTGGCAAAGAATACTTCCAGACCGAGCTGCGTAAAGAGAAGAAACAAACAAATGCTCAGGATGCTCATGAAGCGGTAAGGCCGACAAGTATCCTGCGTGAACCTAGCACTGTTAAAGAATTCTTGTCTAGAGATCAGTATAGATTGTATAAACTAATTTGGGAGCGTTTTGTATCAAGTCAAATGGCCTCCGCTATTATGGATACAATGAGCATTGACTTGAAAAATGGCGACATCATTTTCCGGGCAAATGGATCGAAAATCAAATTCCCTGGTTTCATGAAGGTATACGTTGAAGGTACGGATGATTCAATTGAAGAAAAAGAAAATCTCCTGCCAGATGTGAAAGAGGGAGATACCTTCTTTTCTAAGGACGTGGATCCAAAACAGCATTTCACTCAGCCGCCTCCACGTTATACTGAAGCAAGACTGGTAAGAACGCTTGAAGAATTAGGTATAGGCAGACCGTCTACCTATGCGCCGACTTTAGATACCATTCAAAAGAGGGGATATGTGTCCCTTGATAATAAACGGTTTGTCCCGACGGAGCTCGGGGAAATAGTTCTTGAATTAGTAAGAGAATTTTTCCCAGAAATCCTTGATGCGGCATTCACAGCAAAAATGGAACAGGAATTTGATAATGTTGAAGCAGGGAGCCTTGAATGGATTAAGGTTATTGATGATTTTTACCAAGGTTTTGAAAAGAACCTCATCAAAGCAGAAGCTGAGATGGAAAAGGTTGAAATTAAAGATGAGCCTGCTGGTGAAGATTGTGAAGAATGTGGACATGAGATGGTCTTTAAAATGGGCCGTTACGGTAAGTTTATGGCCTGCAGTCATTTTCCAGAATGTCGGAATACAAAAGCCATCGTGAAGGAAATTGGCGTTAAATGTCCAACCTGCCATGAAGGTAATGTTATTGAAAGAAAAAGCAAGAAGCGCCGGATTTTTTATGGATGTGATCAATATCCAAGCTGTGAATTCATTTCTTGGGATAAGCCGTTGGCAAGACCTTGTCCAAAGTGCGAATCAACCATGGTTGAAAAGAAATTGAAAAAAGGTGTTCAAGTTCAATGTGTGGAATGTGATTACAAAGAGGCACCACTTAGTTAAAGGCGAGCTTATGCTTGCCTTTTTCCTTGCCTTTCTTGGCCAAATATAGGATTTTCCTGCGAAACAGTGGACAAATCGTCTATAAAGGATTTATACTCATTATTTGCTGACAACTTAGCAAATAAATATTAATAGTAGATTTAATTTGAATAGTCAGAGAATTTAACATATCTTTATAAGGAGGCTAGTAAGATGAATAATACAACTGTAAATGTTATTGGAGCTGGGTTAGCTGGGAGTGAAGCCGCTTGGCAGCTAGCTAAACGAGGAATTCAAGTAAATCTTTATGAAATGCGTCCAATTAAGCAAACACCTGCCCACCATACCGATAAATTTGCGGAACTTGTGTGCAGTAATTCACTTCGTGCGAATTCATTAACCAATGCTGTAGGAGTACTAAAAGAAGAAATGCGTCGTTTAGATTCCGTTATTATGACGGCAGCAGATGCTTGCGCGGTTCCAGCGGGGGGCGCTTTAGCTGTTGATCGACATGAATTTGCCGCGAAAGTCACCGATATGGTCAAGAATCATCCCAATGTGACGGTTATTAATGAAGAAATAACAGAAATTCCAGAAGGAACAACTATTATTTCGACGGGTCCATTGACAAGTCCTGCACTCTCAGAAAGCCTTAAACAAATCATGGATGAAGAGTATTTATACTTTTATGATGCGGCTGCTCCAATCATTGAAAAAGACAGCATAGACCTCGACAAAGTATATTTGAAATCACGATACGATAAAGGGGAAGCTGCCTATTTAAATTGCCCGATGACAGAAGAGGAATTCGATCGTTTTTATGAAGCCCTTATTGCAGCTGAAACAGTACCGCTGAAAGAATTTGAAAAAGAAATCTTCTTTGAAGGTTGTATGCCCATTGAAGTCATGGCAGCCAGAGGCAGAAAAACGATGCTTTTTGGTCCGTTAAAACCAGTTGGGCTAGAAGATCCTAAAACAGGAAAACGACCATTTGCCGTTATTCAGCTTCGTCAAGATGATGCAGCAGGTACTTTATATAATATTGTCGGATTCCAGACACATTTAAAGTGGGGGCCGCAAAAAGAAGTACTTCAACTTATTCCAGGACTAGAGAAAGCAGAAATCGTCCGTTACGGCGTTATGCATCGAAATACGTTCATTAACTCACCTAAAGTCCTTCTGCCGACCTACCAGTTTAAAAACCGTTCAGATTTGTTCTTTGCTGGTCAAATGACTGGTGTAGAAGGCTATGTAGAGTCAGCAGCATCAGGATTGGTAGCGGGAATTAATGCTGCGAAACTTGCAGCAGGTGAAGATCCGTTAGTGTTCCCTGCTGAAACAGCAATGGGAAGTATGGCTAGATACATCACGTCAACTAATTCGAAAAGTTTCCAGCCCATGAACGCGAACTTTGGTTTATTCCCAGATTTTGAGACAAAAATCAGAGGAAAAAAAGAGCGAAATGAACAACATGCTGAGCGTGCATTGGAAACTATTCAGAAATTTATGAAAAATTTGTAAGAAAAATTGCTTGAAAAAAAATTCTGTGTTACTATTTAGAAGCTTTGCGGGGTGTTTTAGTGGTAAGTAAAGAGCAAGCCTTACAGTTATTTGTAGAATATCTGCAAATTGAAAAGAACTCTTCACACTATACAATCGAAAACTATCAACGGGATATTGAGGAATTCTTTATGTTCATGAATGAGCAAGGAATCTCATTTACTTCTGTTGAATATTTTGATGTCCGATTATTCTTGACGGGTCTATACAATAGAAACCTATCTAAGCGATCAGTAGCAAGAAAGACATCCTGCCTGCGCAGCTTTTATAAATTCCTGATGCGTGAAGAACTTGTGACTGGAAATCCTTTTGGTCTCGTTTCTTTGCCGAAAAAAGATCAGATGCTTCCTCGTTTCATGTATGAAGAGGAAATAAATTTGCTTTTTTCGGCCATCAGCCTGGATGATACCGCTGGTTCGAGAGATCTGGCACTTTTAGAATTGCTCTATGCAACCGGTATCCGCGTAAGTGAATGCTGTAATATTCAATTACAGGATCTCGATTTTTCATTGGGTACCGTTTTGGTCCATGGTAAAGGTAAGAAAGACCGCTATGTTCCGATGGGGGACTTCTGCGTAGATGCGCTTACGTCTTACATAAAAAATGCTCGAGCTGAACTAGTAGCCTCTAAAGGCAAGGAACATCGCTATGTATTTTTAAATCTTCGAGGCGAACCGCTTACACCTAGGGGAGTCCGTTATATTTTAAATGAATTAGTTAAAAGGGCTGCGGTCGAAGGCGATTTGCATCCACATATGTTAAGACATTCATTTGCAACACATTTACTGAATAATGGAGCTGATCTTAGAGCCGTTCAAGAGCTTTTGGGACATTCTAATATATCAAGTACGCAAATTTACACTCATGTTACCAAAGAACAACTGCGGAAGGTATATAATGCATCGCATCCAAGAGCTTAGGACTATGAGGAAGGAGAATCATTATGGGTGAATTTCATGCAACCACAATATTCGCTGTCCACCACAAAGGCGAATGTGCCATGTCTGGAGACGGACAGGTGACACTAGGCAATTCTGTCGTCATGAAGCATACAGCAAGAAAAGTCAGAAGAATCTTTAATGGTACCGTATTAGCAGGCTTCGCCGGATCAGTGGCAGATGCATTTACTTTGTTTGAAATGTTTGAAGCAAAGCTTGAAGAGTACAATGGTAATTTGCAGCGTGCTGCAGTAGAACTTGCCAAACAATGGAGAAGTGACAATATTCTGCGTAAACTTGAGGCGATGTTAATTGTCATGGATAAAACAGATATCCTGCTTGTTTCAGGTACAGGTGAAGTTATTGAGCCGGATGATGGAATTTTGGCGATCGGTTCTGGAGGGAATTATGCACTTTCAGCTGGAAGAGCGTTAAAACGATTCTCAGGAGACAGTTTAACTGCTAGAGAAATTGCAGAGAATTCTTTGCAAATAGCAGCGGAAATTTGTGTGTTTACGAATACTAATATTATTGTGGAAGAGCTGTAATCGAAGGGAGCTGCGTATATGGATAGTAAAGCTAATTTAACACCTAGACAGATTGTTGAAAAGCTTGATCAATATATAGTTGGGCAACGTGATGCTAAGAGGGCAGTAGCTATTGCACTCCGTAACAGATACCGCCGTAGTCTTTTACAGGACCAGCTGCGCGATGAAGTCGTTCCGAAAAATATTTTAATGATAGGTCCGACAGGCGTGGGAAAGACAGAAATAGCACGCAGGCTTGCTAAATTAGTTGCTGCGCCGTTTATTAAGGTAGAAGCAACGAAATTTACTGAAGTAGGATATGTGGGCAGAGATGTAGAATCAATGGTTCGAGATCTTGTAGAAACAGCTGTCCGCCTCGTCAAAGAAGAGAAGAAAATTAGTGTGCAGGAACTTGCTGAAGAAAATGCAAACCGCCGCTTGGTTGAACTGTTAGTACCTTCTGGTAAAAAACAAAATAACTTTAAAAATCCATTAGAAATGTTTTTTGGAGGAACGAATCAAGAAGCAGAGCAGGAATCTGCTAAATCTGAGGATGTAAGCCTACAAGAAAAACGATGGATTGTTAGAGAAAAGCTTGCCAAAGGCGAACTTGAAAATGAGTTGATTACCGTAGAGGTAGAAGAACAGCAAGCATCGATGTTTGATATGCTGCAAGGCTCTGGAATGGAACAAATGGGCATGAATATGCAGGATGCTCTAGGTAATCTTATGCCTAAAAAGAAAAAGAAACGCAAGCTTAAAGTTAGTGAAGCAAGAATTGTCCTTACTAATGAAGAAGCGGGCAAATTGATTGATATGGATG
Organism: Peribacillus sp. FSL H8-0477; assembly: GCF_038002765.1. NCBI lineage: Bacteria > Bacillati > Bacillota > Bacilli > Caryophanales > Bacillaceae > Peribacillus > Peribacillus sp. FSL H8-0477. The sequence goes on from NZ_JBBODE010000002.1 coordinate 1,463,302, forward strand.
AAGTGACTCAAGAGGCCGTATTCCGTGCAGAACAATCTGGAATTATTTTTATTGATGAAATCGATAAAATTGCTAGTAAAAAAGGCGGATCTTCTGCAGATGTTTCTCGAGAAGGTGTGCAAAGAGATATCCTGCCTATCGTAGAAGGATCAACAGTTGTAACGAAATATGGTTCTGTGAAAACAGATCATGTTCTCTTCATGGCTGCAGGTGCCTTCCATATGGCTAAGCCGTCTGATTTGATTCCAGAATTACAAGGAAGATTCCCGATTAGGGTAGAACTTCAAAAATTATCAGTGGAAGACTTTGTACGCATTCTACATGAACCGGATAACGCACTTCTCAAACAATATGTGGCCTTATTGGCTGTTGAAGGTATAGAAATTGAATTTTCTGACGAAGCTATTCGTAAGATTGCAGAAGTGGCATTCGAGGTCAATCAGAATACCGATAATATCGGTGCCCGTCGCCTGCATACAATCATGGAAAAGCTGCTGGAAGACTTATCTTTCGAAGCCCCAGAAATTACAATGGACAAAATTACGATTACCCCTCAGTATGTAGAAGACAAATTAGGTTCGATATCAAGAAACAAAGATCTCAGCCAGTTTATTCTTTAAAGAAATTACGATTGAAAAGGGTTAGGAAGGGTAGAGAAATACTAGTACCCTTTCTGCTCTGTAGAAAAAAGTAACGGCATACTTAGGATACACAGATTTTATAGGAGGAAATTTTTAATGAATTTATTATCAAAAACAAGAAAAATTAATGCAATGCTTCAAAATACAGCTGGAAAACCGGTTAACTTTAAAGAAATGGCTGAGAGCTTAAGTGAAGTGATTGAATCAAACGTATTTGTGGTCAGCAGACGAGGAAAGCTTCTTGGGTTTGCGATCAACCAGAAAATCGAAAATGAGCGTATGGTGCAAATGCTTGAAGACCGTCAATTCCCTGAGGAATATACAAAGAGCTTGTTTAACATTCCTGAAACTTCATCAAACCTTGATATTGAAAGCGCGTATACAGCATTTCCTGTTGAGAACAAGCAAATTTTTGCTGCAGGCTTAACAACTATTGTTCCAATCGTTGGCGGAGGAGATCGTTTAGGTACATTGATTCTTGCTCGTCTTGAAGAAAAATTCCATGATGATGATCTAATCCTTGCAGAATACGGTGCAACTGTTGTAGGTATGGAAATCCTTCACGAAAAAGCTGAAGCGATTGAAGAAGAAGCAAGAAGTAAAGCGGTTGTTCAAATGGCTATTAGTTCGCTGTCATATAGTGAATTAGAAGCAATTGAACATATCTTTGAAGAATTGAACGGCAGAGAAGGTCTACTAGTTGCTTCTAAGATTGCCGATCGCGTTGGAATTACTCGTTCAGTAATTGTTAATGCTTTGCGTAAATTAGAAAGCGCAGGTGTCATTGAGTCTCGTTCGCTGGGAATGAAGGGAACATATATCAAAGTATTAAATGATAAATTCCTTCATGAATTAGAAAAATTAAAAAATAGCTAATTAATATAAGAGCAGCCTGCGGGCTTGCTCTTTTTTTTAGGTAGATATCATAAAATAAATAAAAATCGGATGTCCTTAACTGTTTAATAGTCAGACTATATTAAATATTTAGTTATGTTTGTTATTTAAATATATTTAGTAGGGCATAGTGTTCAAAAAGCAAGTATAGAGCTTTGTTATATAGAAATAGAATAGGGATAATATCACTTGAAGGCATTTAGTTAATGTTTGAATATGGGTCTTTTGGCATATGTATATTGTAAATATTATTGCATTTTCAATGGGTCACTATTTATTTATGTCGAATGTTTAATTAGTTTTAATAAAAACAGGACTATCTACTTACGAAGTTTTACCGTTCCTTCATAGACAGAATCACTATATTTCTTTACAATAGTTACTATAATATGATTAATTTCCATTAGAAAGTTATATTTCCATTTGAAGGATTATTTAACTTTCTGAAGAAGCGAGGTTTGAGAACTTGAACTTATTTTCCAATACTATTCAATCTTTAGATAATGCACTTAGCTATGCAAGCTTAAAGCAAAAGACTATCTCTAATAATATTGCAAATGCGGACACGCCGAATTATAAGGCTAAAGAGGTTGTTAATACAAAATCGTTTGATACATTTTTGAATTCCTCGATAAGTGCATATCGAACAAACCAGCGTCATTATGATTTTTCTATGCAATCAAGCGGTCAGGCTGAAATGGTTACTCAAAAAAATGTCCAATATAATAATAATGGAAATAGCGTGGATGTTGACAAGGAAATGAGTAGTCTTGCGGCAAATCAGATTTATTACAATGCGGTATCTGATAGAATTGGTTCGAAATTCCAATCCCTTCAAAATGTTATACGAGGTGGCAAGTAATGGGGATATTCCAAAGTATTAATACATCAGCTTCGGCTTTAACTGCTCAACGGCTTAGAATGGATACTATCTCTTCAAACATGGCCAATGCTGAAACGACAAGAGGCAGTTATGTAGATGGTAAATGGGAACCTTATAAACGTAAATCGGTCGTTTTTCAAGAAAAAAATGATCAATTTTCAAGCTTTTTAAATCTAGCAATGAATAAAAGCAGTAATGTTGGAGAAGGGTTACAAGTGACGAGGATTATTGAAGACGACACACCTTCTCAACTTGTTTATGAACCCAATCATCCTGATGCAAATGATGATGGATATGTAGAAAAGCCAAACGTGGATCCTTTAAGAGAAACAGTGGATTTAATGAGTGCTACCCGCTCTTATGAGGCAAATGTTACTGTACTAAATGCGTCAAAGGGAATGTTATTAAAAGCACTTGAAATCGGGAAATAATATGAGGAGGTTATGTAATGGATGTTGCCTTGAATAATGTTTCAAATATAAAAGCAAGCAGTATACAGACTGCACCTACTACACCATACGAGGCACAAAAGAGTTTTGCGTCGGTACTAAAAGAATCAATAGAAAAAGTTAATGAATCACAGGTTGCGTCAGACAATCTAACTACTAAACTGGCAAATGGAGAAGATGTTGAATTACATGATGTTATGGTTGCCTCTCAAAAGGCCAGTATCACTTTGTCTGCGACACTTGAAGTTCGTAATAAGGTTGTAGAAGCTTATCAGGAAGTTATGAGAATGAACATCTAACATTCATTTTTAACTCCGCAAATATTGAAAATGGCCAGGCGGACATATATAGGTTCGCCTTTCATAAATCACACAGATTAACCGGGGGATTAAAATGAATGATGTGTTGACCAATATGAAAAATAAGATAACTGCTTTTTGGGCAGGTAAAAGTAAAAAACAAAAACTTTGGATGGCAGCAACTATCTTCGTAATCCTAATAGGTATTGGATTAGCATTTACGCTGAGTACACGGACAAACTTAGTTCCGTTGTATAGTGAACTCTCACCCTCAGAGACTGGTGCGATTAAAGAAAATCTGGATGGAAGAAGCATTAAATCAGAAGTAGCTGATAATGGAACGACGATTATGGTGCCGGAAGAAAGTGTTGATACATTAAAAGTAGAATTAGCTGCTGAAGGAATACCAGATTCAGGTAATATAGATTATTCCTTTTTTGGGCAAAACGCGGGATTAGGTATGACCGAAAATGAATTTAATGTATTAAAACTAGATGCAACACAAACTGAATTAGCTAACTTAATTAAGAAAATTGATGGTGTTCAGGACGCAAGCGTTATGATAACAATTCCTGATAATGGAGTCTTCGTCAGTGAAACAACTGAAAAAGCGTCTGCATCGATTGTACTAAAAACAAAGTCGGGTTATCAATTTGAAGAAACTCAAGTAAAGTCCTTATACCATTTAGTGTCAAAAAGTGTTCCTAATCTCCCTACGGAAAATATCGTAATTATGAACCAGAATTTTGAGTATTTTGATCTAAATAATGAAGAAAATGTTCAATCGGGTTCTACTTTTACTACCCAACATGGTATTAAAAAGGAAATTGAACGTGATATACAGAGACAAGTTCAAAGCATGCTGGGTACAATTATGGGACGGGATAAGGTTGTTGTATCAGTAACTGCTGATGTTGACTTTACTCAGGAAAATCGAGAAGAAAATCTTGTAACACCTGTTGATGAGGAAAATATGGAAGGACTCACTATTTCTGCGCAGCGTCTGACTGAGACATATACAGGTGAAGGAGCATCAGCGCAGGGAGGCGTCCCACAATCAGAAGATTCTACGGATTCCTTAGGAACTAGTTATGTTGCAGGCTCTGACGGTAATGGCGATTATGAAAAAGTAGAAGAGACCATAAACAGTGAAGTAAACAGAATTAAAAAGGAAATCATTGAAAGTCCTTACAAAGTGAAGGATTTAGGGATTCAAGTAATGGTGGAACCTCCGAATGCAGAAGACCTTAATTCCCTTTCAGAACAAAGTAAAGATGATATTGTCAAAGTTCTCGGAACAATAATTAGAACGACAATTGACAAGGATTCTGCAGAAGAAATGTTAAATGATGAACAGATAAATAATAAGATTGCTCTCTCAGTTCAACCGTTTAACGGTAAGGTAGAATTTGAAAGTGAACAGAAAAAGGTCGTTCCAATATGGATTTATATTGTCGGTGGTATATTACTGCTTGTGATTATTGTTCTATTAATCTTGTTCCTTCGTTCGAGAAGAAAAGTGGAATATGAAGAAGAAGAAGAAGAAGAATATATGGAGAGTCCTATACAAGTTCCTAATCTCGATAATGATACAGAAACGGAATCAACCTTAAAAAGAAAACAGCTGGAAAAATTAGCAAAAGAGAAACCAGATGAATTTGCAAAACTATTGCGAAGCTGGATAGCTGAAGACTAGGAGGAATGAAGGTGTCAGAAAGAAAGAAAAAAGGCGGGCTTAGCGGAAAGCAAAAAGCCGCCATCCTTCTTATTTCCTTAGGACCTGATGTGTCTGCTTCTGTATATAAGCATCTTTCAGAAGAAGAAATTGAAAGGCTTACCTTGGAGATATCTGGAGTAAGAAAAGTCGATTCACATGATAAAGAAAGTATACTTGAAGAATTCCATACCATTGCGTTAGCACAGGATTATATTACACAAGGTGGTATTGGATATGCTAAGCAAGTTCTTGAAAAAGCTCTAGGAAACGATCAGGCAGCCGCTATAATTAACCGTCTGACATCATCACTACAAGTTCGGCCGTTTGATTTTGCCAGAAAAGCAGATCCAGCTCAAATCTTAAATTTTATTCAAAATGAACATCCCCAAACAATTGCCTTGGTCTTATCGTATCTTGATCCGCCGCAGGCTGGGCAGATTTTATCAGAACTCCCTCAGGAGGTTCAAGCTGACATTGCTAGAAGGATTGCTACCATGGACAGCACTTCTCCTGAAATTATTAATGAGGTAGAGCAAATCCTTGAGAGAAAATTATCTGCAACAGTCACTCAGGATTACACTCAAACAGGTGGGATTGAAGCTGTTGTCGATGTATTAAATGGGGTCGATCGTTCGACTGAACGAACAATTCTTGATGCTCTTGAAATACAGGATCCAGAACTGGCTGAAGAAATAAAGAAACGGATGTTTGTTTTCGAAGACATTGTTACGCTTGATGGACGTGCTATTCAGCGGGTAATCCGTGATTCAGAAAATGAGGATCTTAAGCTTTCACTTAAAGTCGCAAGCGATGAAGTGAAGGAAGTCGTCTTTAGCAATATGTCAAAACGAATGGTTGATACCTTTCAGGAAGAAATGGAATATATGGGTCCCGTCCGTCTACGCGATGTCGAAGAAGCACAGTCACGGATTGTGGCAGTCATAAGAAGACTCGAAGAATCTGGGGAAATTGTCGTTGCTCGCGGCGGAGGAGATGATATTATTGTCTAGGATTATTAAGTCACGTTTTACAAAGACAGAGGAAAATGCCAATAAAACGATTAAAATCCGAGACTATCAATATCAATCTCCAGTTATAGAAGAACACTCGAATAGCTTATTAATGAACGATTTCATATTAGAAGATGCCAGGAAAGAAGCAAAGCGAATACTAGAGGAAGCCAATCAAAAGGCTCAGATAATATACCAAAATATCGAACAAGCTAAATCCGATTGGGAACAAACCGAAAAACAACAATATATTCAAGCTGGTTATGATGAGGGATACCAAGACGGTTCGAAAACAGGCCAAAGCCAAGGGTTAGCTGAATATACAAAGTCCATAGAAATAGCAAAGGGCGTTGTAGAGGCAGCCAAAATGGATTATCAAGACAAAATAATCAAAGCCGAACAGACAATTCTTGATCTTGGTGTCGAAGTAGCAGGTAAAATCATTGGCGTTCAATTAGATAAATCTGAAGAATCGTTTATATCGATTGTTAAAAGAGCAGTCAAAGAAGCGCGTGCCTATACCGAGGTAGAGCTTCATATTCATCCTTCTCATTACCAATCGGTTCTAGCCCAGAAAGAAGAATTACAGGCTATTTTTCCAAAGGAAATCAATATTTATATCTATCCTGATGCGGATCTCAATGAAAGAAGTTGTGTTATAGAATCCGCAAATGGCAGGATAGATGCTTCAGTGGATAGCCAGCTCGCAGAAGTTAAGCGAAGGTTGACAGACTTGCTTGAAGAGGGGAGTAAAGCATGAAAGCAATTGATTTGTTGCCCCTCGTTGATCAAGTGGAGACATTTAAACATTATGGCCGGGTAAAACGTGTTGTTGGATTGATGATTGAATCGCAAGGGCCAGAAAGCTCTATTGGTGATGTCTGCTATATTCATGCAGGTACAAAAAGCAAGCGAAAAACAATTCTAGCTGAAGTGGTTGGTTTTAAAGAAGAAATGGTTATCCTAATGCCCTATACAGCACTTGCAGAGATTTCTCCAGGATCAATTGTTGAAGGGACATCACGACCTCTAGAAGTGAAAATTGGATCAGAATTAATTGGCAAAGCAATAGATCCTCTCGGAAGACCGATTGATGGTTCGCCGATTCCTAAAGGGCTGACGACTATTCCTGTTGATCAAGATCCTCCGAATCCGATGGAAAGACCACCTATTAATGAAGCCATTAATGTAGGGGTTAGAATGATAGATAGTATGCTCACAGTTGGTAAAGGGCAGCGAGTAGGTATTTTTGCAGGGAGCGGGGTCGGTAAGAGTACATTACTTGGAATGGTTGCAAGAAATACAACAGCCGATATAAATGTAATTGGATTGGTTGGAGAACGTGGCCGTGAAGTCCGAGAGTTTATTGAAAAGGATTTAGGTCCGGAGGGGTTAGCACGTTCGATTGTTGTCGTTGCTACGTCCGACCAACCAGCACTCATGAGGATTAAGGGAGCGTTGACTGCAACTGCAATTGCGGAGTATTTCCGGGATAAGGGCATGAATGTCATGTTGATGATGGATTCAGTAACACGAGTGGCAATGGCACAGCGGGAAATTGGTTTGGCGGTCGGCGAGCCTCCAACAACGAAAGGGTATACTCCTTCCGTATTTGCTATTCTTCCGCGTTTACTCGAACGGACAGGAACAAATAAATTTGGCACAATCACTGCTTTTTATACCGTGTTGGTCGACGGCGATGATATGAATGAACCAATTGCCGATGCTGTAAGGGGAATTTTAGACGGGCATTTTGTAATGGACAGGCAGATTGCAAACAAAGGACAATACCCAGCGATTAACGTCCTTAAAAGCATCAGCCGGGTTATGAATAATATTGTAGATGTAAAGCATAAACAATCAGCCGAACAAATGAGAGCCTCGCTTTCCACCTATATGGAATCAGAGGATTTAATTAATATTGGCGCCTATAAAAGAGGGTCATCGAAAGAAATAGATGATTCTATTAAAAGGCAGCCTCAGATTATATCATTTTTGAAGCAGGGTACCCATGAAAAAGTGTCTAAGGAGGAAAGTGTCTTTAACCTTATACAACTTATGGAAAAGGGTGAATAGGCTATGAATTATCATTATAAATTTGAAAAAATTTTAACAATAAAAGAAAAAGAAAAGAATGATGCATCGTCCAAATATAATGAATCAGTTAAGAAGTTTGAAGAAGTAGCCGAAAAGCTTTATAAGCTCTTAAAAAAGAAAGAAGATATGCAAAATTTCCAACAAGTTAAATTGAAAGAAGGAATGGCAGTTCAGGAGATTCGCCATCACCAGCAGTTTATGGACAATATTGAGAAACTACTTGCACGTATTCAACAGGAAGTTGTGGAAGCTAGGTACCGAATGAATGCTTATCAAGAAAAATTGATTGAAAAAAATATTGAAGTGAAAAAATATGAAAAAATCAAAGAAAAAGATTTTGACAAATTTCTCGATCAAATAAAAGAAATAGAAAACAAGAATATGGATGAAATTTCAATCCGACAATTCATAAATAAGGCAATTAGGTGACAACGATGAATAAACAAGCGGAAACAACCGATAACAAAACTAGTAAATTTCAGTGGTTTCTAGTAACTTTATTTATCCCGTTTATTTTTACACTGATTGTAGCGGTGATTGTTTTAGCCATTACAGATATTAATATTCTTGATAAAGCAAAGGAAGGTACTAAAAAGGTTCCGTTTATATCCGGTTTTTTTGAAGCAAAACCAAATAAAACTACCAAGCAGAATGAGGTATCTCATGAGGGAGAAATCGTTGAATTAGAAGCGAAAATGGCTGATCTGCAGACGGAATTAGAAGCAATGGAGGGCATTCTAGATGCAAAGGATGAAACTATCCAGCGCAACAATCTAGAAAAAGAGCAGCTCGAAGCTGAGATTAATGAACTCAGACTGGCACAAAGTAAAAATAAGACCCCCAATCAAGACATCATTAAAACCTATGAACATATATCCGCAAAAAAATCAGCACCTATTATTACTAATATGAATGATGAAGATGCGGTGAAAATCTTGGCAAGTCTAAAATCGGATACACTTGCTGATATTGTCGAACAAATGACACCGGAAGATGCTGCTAGATTAATGAAAAAATTATCAATATTGGTTGAACAAAATGAACGATAGAGTTTGAGAGGAGGTGAAACAATGAATGCAGGAGGAATATTGCAGTTACCTGCTACTAGTAATGCTGGCAGTCAATCTTCAGGTATAACAACTGAAAGTGATCCAAATATGACTATGTTCGGGAGTGTATTTACTGGAGCTTTGAAGTCAGATGAACAACCGATAGTCATTGAAGAACTAGTTTCAGAACAACAAGATCTTGTTAATAACCTAATAGCTTTCTTAAATACTGACACGCTTACCGAACTCGAAGAAATACCTGCTCAACCGTTCGTCAATACTGAACAAGTTGAACTCGGTACAGATGAAATCATTCAAGTAATGGTGAAAGATCTGCCATCTTTAATTAACTTAATAGCGGGTTATGTTGAAGAGGGGTCTCTACAAGAAATAGAACTTGATGTAGATGAATGTTTAGTAAATCCTGAACAAGTACTTACGATTAATCTCTTAGATTTGTATACCCTTATTAAAGAAATTGATACAACAGATGATGCAGAATGGAAAGATTCAAAAGCAGCTGGAATGGCAGAGGCTGTAAAGCTGGCCAAAATCTTGATGCTTGGTACAGAGACACAAGGTATAAAGCCACAGGATATCCCTTTGACTAAAGAACTAAAACAACTGCTTGAGAATATTTCGGCAAAGCTTGAAAAGATATCGGGTACTACTAATATAGAAGAAAAGAAAAGTAACCTATTGACAGAAAAAAACAGCCGAATTTCACTGGATACACTAAGAGGCACATACACACGGATTGTGGGTGTGGAAGGGAATTCTTCTGAGAAAAGTAAGTCAGTTACCATGAAATCTAGTGAAGGTAACCAGGGGACACTGCCTTTTCAAATGTCAAAGCTTGAGCAGTATGTGTTAACAACTGAAAAAAGCGGTCAGCCAGTTGATCAGGAGCAATTTATTAAACAATTTGAGAAAATTTTAAATAAAGCTAATTTTACTAGTTCTACTGGCATGCAAAAGCTGATGATTAAATTGAACCCTGAACATCTTGGTGCACTTCGAATTGAAATCATTCAAAAAGATTCAGGTTTGACAGCAAGAATTATGGCAACCACAGCAAAGGGTAAAGAAATGCTTGATACACAGCTGCAGGGTTTAAAACTGTCGTTTGCGGGTCAAGGAATTCAAGTTGATAAAATTGAAATCTCACAAACTACGTCTTTTCAAGAACGATTTACTCCTAGAGATTCGGATGCTTCGCAACAACAGAGAAACCAGCCTAGGGAGCAGAAAAGTGAAGAAAATGATGAACCGTTGAATGAATTTAATGATAACTTTGAAGAAGCTTTAATGAACTTTGAAGTATAAGAAAGGAGAAGTTTATGACATCAATCGATACATCGAATTTGCTTTCTACCTATCAAGCAAAACAACGAGAGGTAAAAGGGGATTCCCTTGGAAAAGATGACTTTCTACAATTACTAATGACTCAGCTTCAAAATCAGGATCCTTCAAGTCCTATGGATGATACGCAATTCATTGCTCAAATGGCGACCTTCTCATCTCTTGAACAAATGACTAATATCAATTCTACCTTAGAATCGTTCATGGAAATGCAGCAGCAAAGTAATTTAATGACGTATAACCAATTTGTGGGTAAAGATATTAAATGGCATAGTATCACTGAAAGTGAAGAAGGTGAGCCAATTATTAAAGAAGGAACTGGAGTGATCTCGTCCATTCAATTTAAAGATAATAGTGTCCAGTTTATCCTTGAAGATGGTACAAAGCTTGAACCAGGGAATATTTCAGAGGTTAAGCAGACAAATTCAGGGAACAACTTAATGTCTGCAAGTGAGCTAATTGGCAAATTAATTTCCTATTTAAATGAAGAGAATGAAGAATCATCCGCCATAGTCAAGGCTGTACAGATGAAAGACGGGAAAGCACAATTAATTCTTGATGATGGAACGGATACGAAAATAACGTCTAACCAAATTACGAAAATTGCCAAGGCGTAAATAGGAGGATTTATGGATAAAACTGTTTTCAGACCATTATCCAGCAATCCGATTCTGCTGCCTCCAAAAACATCGGTAAAGCAACAGGCTGAACAAGGATTTGCTAAGCATTTACAGGCCGCTGTCGATACTAAGAACAGTGCACTTTCAGTCAGTAAGCATGCGCAAAAACGACTGATACAAAGAAATATTGAAATAGATCAAGTCACTTGGTCAAAGATTGAAGATAAAGTCAGAGAAGCAAAGAAAATGGGCGTGACAGATTCACTGGTCATAACACAAAATGCCGCACTAGTCATTAGCGCTAAAAACAACACCGTTATTACGGCCATGGGACGGGATGAAGCGTCATCCCAGATTTTTACTAATATAAACGGAACGATCCTGTTGGATCAATAGGCTGGACCTGAAAAGGGGGCCAAGGCTGTGGAATGACTGAAGCAGCCATAAAAGAAAGGGGAGCACTTAAATGCTTCGTTCAATGTACTCTGGAATCAGCGGAATGAAAAACTTCCAAACAAAATTAGATGTAATCGGCAATAACATTGCCAATGTCAACACATACGGTTTCAAGAAAAGCCGGGTCACCTTCAGTGATACCATGAACCAAACTATTTCGGGTGCAAGTGCCTCACAGGAAAACCGTGGAGGTACAAATTCAAAACAAGTAGGGCTAGGTTCAACAATCTCTACTATTGATACGATTCATACAGGATCAAGTCTCCAGACTACAGGGCGTTCACTTGACCTTGGTATCAATGGCGATGGTTATTTTGTCGTCAAGCAAGGTGATGCACAGTACTACTCCCGTGCCGGTAACTTCTATTTAGATGACAATGGAACACTGGTTACAGGTGAAGGATTAAAAGTTCAATCGTATGAAAAGGGTGTACTAAAAGATATTACGGTTAACGTAAATTCAGTTTTACCAGCCACAGTTACAAAAGTACTTGAGTTTTCAGGGAATCTTCCTACGAAGGCAACAGGAAGTGATGGTATTAATCAGCAGCTTAAAGTTGTAGATAAAGACGGAAAAGAGCATGTTCTGGACGTAACTGTAACACCTACGGATGCATTAACTGGGGATTGGGCTATAAAAATTACTAATTCATCTGGACCAGCTACTGGTAATTCTGAAACTTTTAATATAAAGGTAGCTGATGATGGAACTGTAGATGTTGTTAATCCTACTACATCTAAGATACTTGATTTAAAGTCAATAGGTATAGGTACTGATTCACACAAAATTACTTTATCAATGAGTGGAATCACAAAAACAGGCGACTCTATAACACTTCTTGGCACCCCAGACGGAAATACATCTGGATCATTAGAAAGCTTCAATATCGGTCAGATGGGTGAAATAAATGGTGTGTTCTCCAATGGTCTTGTGAAAGAGTTAGGCAAACTGGCGATGGCGAAATTCAGTAACTCTTCAGGTTTGACCAAGGCAGGCAGCAATACATTCCAAGAATCAATTAACTCTGGAACTGCGAACATCAACGTAGCTGGTAACGGCCGTGGTACACTCGCCGCTGGTTCACTTGAAATGTCCAATGTCGATTTATCGGAAGAGTTTACCGACATGATTGTTGCTCAACGTGGATTCCAGGCGAACTCTCGCATTATTACGACGTCTGATGAGATTTTGCAAGAACTAGTTAACTTAAAACGATAAAGTAAGGGAGGGAGGAGCTCAGGGCTGACTGATCCTGAGCTCTATCAATCATAATTAAGGTGAAAAGATTAAACGGAAAGAGTTTTTCTATAAATGCATTGTATATTGAATCGATTGAATCTCTTCCCGATACTACGATTACCTTTACGAGCGGAAAGAAAATTGTTGTAAGTGAAGAAGAATCAGTAATAGTCCAGATGATCACTGATTTTTACCGCTCTGTAAATGTACTAGGACTACGTGATAATGCGGGGGAACATGATGAAAAATAAATTACTAATGATTTTGTTAATTATTCTAGTATCCATTACACTCGTTGGTGTAGTAGCAGTTGTAATTATTGATAAATATACAGGGGAAGAATCAGCTGAGAAAGCTCCTTCCATTGAAGAAATTGTCGAAGCTTCAGTTGAAATACCTGAAGTCACAACGAATCTTGCAAGTGGAGATTTCATTAGAATGGCTTTCACTATTCAAACAGACAGTAAAAAGGCTAAAGAGGAACTAGAACAAAGAAATTTCCAAGTGAATAATATTATTATTACGGAGCTTTCTGAAATGAAAGAAGAAGAACTTACAGGAAAAAAAGGGAAGGAACAATTTCAGACATCATTAAAAGAAAAGATTAGTCACTTGATGCAAGAAGGAAAAATCGAACAAGTGTATATAACCTCCTCAATACTGCAATAAAGACATAAATTGAGATAGGATTAGTTTTGGAGGTGACGTTGTTGTCAAGTGAAGTATTATCGCAAACAGAGATTGATGCCCTGCTCTCTGCCATTTCTACTGGAGAAATGGATGCAGAAGAACTAAAGAAAGAAGATGCCCTTAAAAAGATTAGAACGTATGATTTCAAAAGGGCTTTACGATTCTCAAAAGATCAAGTGAGAAATTTAACGAGACTGCATGAAAACTTCGCAAGATTATTAACAACTTATTTTTCTGCACAATTACGTACATATATTCAAATTTCAGTTGCTTCTGTCGATCAAATTCCATATGAAGAATTTATCCGCTCGATACCTAAAATGACCATTCTAAATGTCTATGAAGTACCGCCGTTGGATGGAAGAATTTTAATGGAAATTAATCCTCATATTGCTTATGCTATGATGGATCGTGTTCTGGGAGGCAGAGGAGTCAGTACAAGTAAAGTTGAAACCTTAACCGAAATTGAAACAAAAATTATGTCTAATTTATTTGAAAAAGGGTTTGAAAATCTTCAAGAGGCATGGGCTACATTAATAGATATTGAACCGGTATTAACTGAATTTGAAGTTAATCCGCAATTTATCCAAATGGTTTCTCCAAACGAAACGGTCATTGTCATCTCTCTGAACACGCAAATTGGCGATACGAGCGGGATGATAAATATCTGTATACCTCATGTTGTCTTGGAACCAATTATACCAAAACTATCAGACCATTACTGGCTTGCAGCTTCAAAAAAAGAAAGGCTGCCAGAAGAAGTATTGATTCTTGAAAATAGAATTAAACATGCTTCCCTGCCAGTGTCAGCTGAGCTCGGGGTAACGGAATTATCCATTCAAGACTTTTTACAACTAGCGGTTGGGGATGTAATTGAGCTGAATCAGCACATAGATCGTCCGTTGTCAATCAAGGTCGGTGAAGTTCCAAAATATCTTGGTCAGCCGGGTAAGGTAGGAAAAAAAATAGCCATCCAGATTATTGATACATTGAAAGGAGGAGGCGAAGATGATGAGTCATGAAATGCTTTCTCAGGATGAAATAGACGCCCTTTTACGAGGCACGGATGATGATATAGATGAAAGCAGTACAACACCCGCAGTTGATGATTATTTATCATCTATGGAACAAGATACTCTTGGTGAGATAGGAAATATTTCATTTGGAAGCTCTGCCACGGCTTTGTCAACGTTACTAAATCAAAAAGTAGAAATTACGACACCAACTGTAACTATTGTTGAAAGAAAAAAAATATCTGAAGAGTTTCCTCAACCGTATGTCGCCATTCAAGTCAATTATACCGAAGGTTTTTCGGGAATTAATTTGCTGGTAATTAAACAGAGTGACGCAGCAATTATTGCTGATTTAATGTTAGGCGGAACAGGAATATCTCCTCCAGATCTACTTGGAGAAATTCAACTTAGTGCTGTACAGGAAGCTATGAATCAAATGATGGGATCTGCAGCGACCTCGATGTCTACTATTTTTAATAAGAAAGTTGATATTTCACCACCAAGCCTTGATCTATTGGATTTCGAGCAAGGAAAGGGTGAATCATCAATTCCTCCAGATAACCTATTAGTGAAAATATCATTCCGTCTTAAGGTTGGTGAGTTGATAGATTCAAGCATTATGCAGCTGCTTCCCTATAAATTTGCACATAGTTTGGTTGACGAACTACTTTCTCCCCAACTTTCTAATGAACAAGAAGATGTTAATGAAAATAATAGATTATCAAAAACAGAACAAGCTGTTTCACCAACTCAACAAGTCAGTTCTGGACATGATGAGAGGGAGCACGGGAGTCAACAGCAAAATAATTACCAACAACAAAGCATAGCTCCATCGCATTCAGCTCAGCCACAACATTTTGGCTCATTAAATAATCTTGCAGGTGAGCAAGTCGATGTTCAACCAGCTAGCTTTTCTAGTTTTCAGCCTTATCAAATGGCACAGAATGAATCGAATAACCTTAACATGCTGTTAGATATTCCACTGCATGTAACGGTCGAACTAGGCAGGACGCAGCGTTCTGTCAAAGAAATTCTAGAGTTATCTCCTGGATCTATAATAGAGTTGGATAAACTAGCTGGAGAACCAGTAGATATATTAGTGAACAACCGACTTATTGCTACGGGTGAAGTAGTTGTAATAGATGAAAACTTCGGTGTGCGTGTTACCGATATTGTCAGCCAGACCGACCGATTAAAAAAACTAAGATAAATTACTGGGGGAACTACTGATGGGACACAAAATTTTAATTGTTGATGATGCAGCATTTATGAGAATGATGATTAAAGATATATTATCAAAAAATGGATTCGAAATTGTAGGAGAGGCAGCTGATGGGGCACAAGCTGTTGAGAAATACCGGGAAACGCAACCGGATTTAGTGACAATGGACATCACAATGCCCGAAATGGACGGAATTACTGCACTAAAGGAAATTAAAAAAATAAATCCAAATGCAAAGATTATTATGTGTTCCGCGATGGGGCAGCAAGCCATGGTTATCGATGCAATTCAAGCAGGTGCTAAGGATTTCATCGTGAAGCCTTTCCAAGCGGATCGTGTTCTTGAAGCTATTAATAAAACATTAAGCTAATCACTAAGAGGTGGCCCTATCTTGCTTTCTATAAAAAAAATACTTCTTATCCTGCTGGTTCTTTTTTGCGGCCAGCAGGGCATACAGGTTCAGGCAGAAAATATTGAGAAAAGTGTAAAAGACGGTTATTCAGAAATAGAAGATCCCCCGAAAAAAACGGATGCTATAGATGAAGAAAAGACGACCAAAGTAAGTGATGAATCAGGAAAAATTGGAATTACTTTTTTGGACATTGTCAGGACGATTGCCGCGTTGGTATTTGTTATCGTCCTTTTGTATTTATTGCTTCAGTTTGTTAATAAAAAGAGCAAAGCCTATCAAAAAGCAAATACCGTTGAAAATTTAGGCGGTACAAGTCTTGGTTCTAATCGATCTGTTCAGATCATTAAGGTTGGCCAGCGTATTCTTGTTGTTGGCGTCGGTGAAAATATCCAGCTGTTGAAGGAAATTGATGATAAAGGCGAATATGAACAGATTCTCAACGACCATAATCAAAAAATAGATCAATTGATTCGTCCTGCTGATATTCTCTCAAAGTGGAGAGATAAAATAAAAGGAGGAGGAAGTTCCTCCAAAGGTTTTTCTTCACAATTTAAAAAACAGGTACTTGAGCTGACGAAGGACCGCAAAAAAGCGCTGGATGTGCTCGATAAGAAAGGAAGAAACATGGATGAATGATGTTATGGAGCTGTTTGCTAACAGTGAAGCCGCCAATGTTTCTACTTCTATTAAGCTCATTTTAATGCTGACGGTTCTATCACTCGCCCCTAGTATTCTAATTTTAATGACATGCTTTACTAGAATCGTTATTGTACTTGGATTTGTCAGGACATCGCTTGCGACTCAGCAGATGCCTCCGAATCAGGTTATTGTTGGACTAGCGATGTTCATTACGTTTTTCGTAATGGCGCCTACATTTCAAGAAGTAAATCAACAAGCATTGACACCTCTGTTAGAAGAGAAAATTGAATTAGATGAAGCCTATGAGCTTGCTGCGGGACCATTTAAAGAATTTATGAGTGCACATACCCGGGAAAAGGATCTTGCATTATTTTTAAATTATGCCAAGATCGATAAACCCAAAACAATACAGGATATCCCGCTAACGGCACTTGTACCTGCTTATGCAATCAGTGAAATAAAAACGGCCTTCCAAATTGGATTTATGATTTTTATTCCCTTTTTAGTGATTGATATGGTCATTGCCAGCGTCCTTATGTCAATGGGGATGATGATGCTTCCGCCCGTCATGATTTCACTTCCGTTTAAAATTCTCTTATTTGTCCTTGTGGATGGCTGGTACTTAGTTGTGAAATCATTACTACAAAGTTTTTAGGATGTGAATAAGCATGACACCTGAGACAGTCATTGATGTGGCGAAACAAGGTATATATACAGTCCTTATTGTGAGTGGACCCTTACTGATTATTGCGCTTGGTGTAGGTCTCTTGGTAAGTATTTTCCAAGCGACTACTCAAATACAGGAACAGACGCTTGCTTTTGTTCCGAAAATTGTTGCTGTATTAGCTGGTCTGGTCATTTTCGGACCTTGGATGCTGAGCCATATGCTATCGTATGCCAATGAAATATTCAGTAATTTAAATAGATTTGTAGGGTAGCAGATGGAGGATTTACTACAGAATTTTCCGGCTTTTTTATTAGTGCTGGTCCGCGTTTCAGCTTTTTTTATTATGATGCCATTCTTTTCGTACCGGACCATTCCAGCCTCACATCGGTTAGGTCTTAGCTTATTCTTAGCCTGGATTATGTACTATTCAATCGATGTGCCGGTATTAGAGCTGGATTCAGTGTACTTTCTTCTTATTTTAAAAGAAGCACTGGTGGGTTTGTTCATTGGGTTTGCAGCTTTTATGATTATGACCGTCGTACAAATTGCTGGGGGCTTCATTGACTTTCAGATGGGTTTTTCAATTGCCAATGTTATTGATCCGCAATCAGGTACACAAAGTCCATTAACTGGTCAGTATTTATATACTATTGCTTTACTCTTATTACTTTCGTTGAATGGTCACCATTTATTACTCGATGGGATCTTTTATAGTTATCAATATGTTCCAATGGATCAATTGTTCGTACCATTTGGTAATGAAGCCTTAATGGAATACTTCGTTAAAGCTTTTAACCAAACATTCATCATTGCGCTGCAAATGTCTATTCCTGTAGTCGGCTGTCTTTTTTTAGTTGATGTTGGACTAGGAATTGTTGCTCGAACCGTTCCACAGCTTAATATTTTTGTTGTCGGAATTCCAGTCAAGATTATCGCGAGTTTTATGACGCTATTAGTCGTAATGGGAATGATGATGGTGGTTGTGGAACACCTATTTGATTATTTGCTCGTCACGCTTAGAGGGTTGATGCAGCTGATCGGAGGATCATAGATGGCACTTAACCTAGATTTGCAATTTTTCGCAGGGGAAAAGACAGAGAAAGCTACACCAAAGAAAAAACAGGACTCTCGGAAAAAAGGTCAAGTGGCCAAAAGCCAAGATATTAATACGGCAATCACCTTACTCGCCGTTTTTATGGTTCTGATGGTTACCGGTGCTTCTATGCTTGATGCATTCTTGCGGTTAATACGACATGCCTTTCGTTCTTATATGCTGATGCCTGTAACGGAGGAAAGTGTCTTGCTCCTATTAACAGAGGTGATTATAGAAATAGCGAAAATTCTGGCACCGATTTTAGGTGTTGCACTCCTTTCTGCTGTAGCGTCGAATTTTTTACAAATTGGTTTCCTATTTTCAACTGAATCGATCCAGTTTAAACTGGATAAAATTGATCCAATTAAAGGATTTAAACGAATTTTTTCTATGCGTGCTATTGTGGAATTATTAAAATCAGTCCTAAAAATTTCTTTCGTTGGTCTGGTTACATTTTGGGTCATCTGGGGACGGATGGATGAAATAATAACCCTGTCTCAGAAAACAGTCGCAGCTGCTATGGCGACAATCGGAGATATTACAGTAAGAGTCGGATTGTATGCATCTGTTGCGTTACTGTTTTTATCTTTACTTGACTATCTTTATCAAAAATATGACTTTGAAAAAAATATCCGGATGTCCAAACAAGATATCAAGGATGAATATAAAAATATTGAAGGCGATCCATTGATTAAGTCAAAAATCAAACAAAAACAACGAGAAATGGCCATGCAGAGAATGATGCAGGAAGTTCCGAATGCGGATGTTGTGATTACTAATCCTACGCATTTTGCAATAGCCCTGAAATACGATGAACAAAAATCTGATGCTCCATATGTTGTAGCAAAAGGGGTCGATTTTGTTGCACAGAAGATCAAATTGGTGGCCAAGGAACATGACATTATTATGATGGAAAATCGCCCCTTGGCTCGATCACTATATGATCAGGCAGAAATCGGCCAAGCAATACCTGAGGAATTTTTCAAGGCGATTGCGGAGATACTCGCGTTTGTGTACAAGACAAAAGGAAAAATATAAACGCGGCCACAGGTGAGGAGAGAAGAGAATGTCAGCTAGAGATTTTCCCGTATTAGTCGGTGTGATCATGATTGTAGCTATGTTAATTGTACCACTGCCGACCTGGCTAATAAGTATTTTAATTTTAGTAAATATATCTCTTGCACTCCTTGTATTGTTAAATACGATGAATATGAGGGAGCCGCTGGAGTTTTCAATTTTCCCGTCCCTTTTACTCCTGTTGACTCTTTTTAGATTAGGCCTAAATGTGTCAACTACTCGTGCAATTCTGACACATGGCGAAGCCGGCGGTGTAGTTGAGGTGTTTGGATCATTTGTAGTCGGAGGAAATGTAGTAGTAGGGTTAGTTGTGTTTCTTATTCTCATTATTATTAATTTTATTGTTATTACGAAAGGTTCAGAGCGAGTTTCGGAGGTAGCGGCACGGTTTACGCTTGATGCGATGCCTGGTAAGCAGATGAGTATTGATGCAGATCTAAATGCAGGTATGATTTCAGAAATAGAAGCACGTGAGAGACGAGAAAAAGTCGGCAGAGAAGCGGACTTTTATGGTTCGATGGATGGTGCGAGTAAGTTTGTTAAAGGTGATGCGATTGCCGGAATTATTATCGTTATTATTAACTTGATATTCGGGATAATTATCGGTGTCATGCAGCTTGAAATGAGTATGGGCGAAGCAGCCGCACACTTTTCCATGTTAACAGTGGGTGATGGAATAGTCAGTCAGATTCCTGCACTATTAATCTCGACAGCAACAGGAATTACAGTGACACGGGCTGCATCGAAAGGAAATCTATCCAATGATATCATTTCACAATTACTATCTTATCCTAGTATGTTATACGTCACAGCAGGAACTATGTTTTTCTTGGGACTCTTTACACCTATTCCAGAGATAATCACTATCCCGCTGGCAGGAATTATTGCATATGGCGGATACCAAATAACGAGAACACCAAAACAGGATATCAAACAAATAGAAGAAACAGAAGAAGAAATTCAAACAGATGAAATGAAAAGTCCGGAAAGTGTTGTCAACTTGCTAAGTGTTGATCCAATAGAGTTTGAGTTTGGATATGGGCTGATTCCTCTTGCTGATGCCAGTCAGGGGGGAGATTTACTCGATCGCGTAGTGATGATTAGACGTCAACTGGCGATTGAACTTGGACTTGTGATTCCAGTCGTCAGAATCAGGGATAATATTCAGCTGAATCCCAATGAATACAGATTGAAGATCAAAGGGAATGAAATGGCGAGGGGTGAATTATTGCTCGATCATTATTTAGCAATGAGCCCTGGGGTTGATGATGAATCAATAGAAGGAATTGATACAATTGAACCGTCTTTTGGACTCCCCGCTAAGTGGATTGCAGAAGATATGAAAGAAAATGCAGAAATGATGGGGTACACAGTAGTCGATCCGCCAAGCGTGGTTTCAACCCATTTGACAGAAATTATCAAAGGGAATGCTCACGAACTGTTAGGACGTCAAGAAACGAAACAACTAATTGACCATCTGCGTGAAACAGCCCCGATCCTCGTAGACGAAGTCACACCCAGTCCGTTATCAATCGGCGAAGTACAAAAGGTTCTGTCTAAGCTATTAAAGGAAAAGGTTTCGATTAGAAATTTACCAATCATTTTTGAGACATTAGCTGATTATGGAAAAATTACTTCAGATGCCGATTTATTGAATGAATATGTAAGGCAGAACTTAGCTAGACAAATCACCAACGCATTGTCAGTTGGTAATGACAGTTTAAAGGTGGTTACATTGTCCGGTCGTGTTGAAAAAATGATTGCTGATGCGGTTCAGCAGACTGAACACGGTAATTATTTATCATTGGATCCAAATGATTCACAAGCCATTCTTGAATCGATTGCGTCGAAATTGGAGGAGCTCACTCTAATGGAGCAGTCTCCTATCGTTTTATGTTCACCTGCTGTCAGGATGTATGTTCGGCAGATGACGGAGAGGTACTTTCCACAAGTTCCAATTCTTTCATACAACGAATTAGAAGCAAATGTTGAAGTTCAAAGTGTCGGGGTGGTGAATGTAGAGTGAAGGTGAAAAAATATGTAGCTTCTTCAATGTCAGAAGCCATGAAAAAAATCAGGGAAGAGCTAGGCAGTGAGGCGGTTATTTTAAGTTCAAAACCCGTTTTTTCCAATGGATTTATTGGTTTATTTAAAAAACGGAGTATAGAGGTGGTTGCTGCTATCGATCCACCGCCTTTTAGACAGCCTACACAAAAGCAGAAACAAAAGATACCTCACAAAAAACCGGCTGAGAGACCCTCAGTATACGAAATTAAAACAGATCAAAAGTTGCAGCAAACGACTCAGCAGGAATTAGTCAAAGATGTTGCTGATATAAAAAGTATGATTCAATCTTTTGGTAAACCCAATTCTGTACATTATCCGCCCGCTATTCAGCAGGTAAGCAATATACTAAGCGAACATGAAGTGAGTTCGCTATTACAGGACGAATTTTTGGGAAACATCATAAAAAAATGGCATGAAAACCCTGGGGAAAGTGATGTAGAGACAGTAAATTCCTGGTTAGAAGCTGAACTAGTAAAAAAAATATCAGGGATATCTAACTGGGGTGCACAGTTTCAAAAAAAATTCATAAGTTTTGTAGGTCCTACTGGTGTGGGGAAAACGACCACCCTTGCAAAAGCAGCTGCCGATTCCATTTTGATACACAATAAAAAGGTAGCCTTCATTACTACAGATACTTATCGGATTGCTGCGATCGATCAATTAAAGAAATATGCTGAGATTTTAAATGTACCAGTTGAAGTAGCGTATAATCTTGAGGACTTTAAAAAGGCAGCAGAACGGTTTGCTGATTATGATGTAATTTTTGTAGATACGGCGGGTCGTAATTTTAGGAATCAGGAATATGTTGAAGATTTAAGTCGAATCATCGAGTTCAATACTGAAATGGAAACATACCTTGTACTGTCCTTGACTTCAAAAGAAAAGGATATGGATGATATATATCACCAATTTTCTTTAATTAAAATAAAACAAACTATCTTTACAAAAGCGGATGAAACGTCCACATACGGCACAATGCTCAACTTTATTATTCGTCATCAGGTTGGTGTTGCCTATCTAACAAATGGACAGGATGTGCCGAATGATATTGAGACTGCTAGTCCTGAATTAATTGCTAGTAAAATCCTTGGTAAGCAATATGAGTGATCAGGCGGAAAATTTACGATTGAAATTAATGCAAAGGAACAACAGTCAAGCGAAAGCAGTTGCTATAGTTAGTGGGAAGGGCGGGGTAGGGAAATCAAACTTCTCGTTGAACTTCGCCATTTCTTTAGCGAAATTAGGAAAGCGCGTCCTGTTATTTGATATGGACATAGGGATGGGGAATATCGATATATTAATGGGGAGGAATACTGAATTTACCATCATCGATTTTTTTGAAAAGCAGATTCCATTAAAAGAAATTATTTCAACAGGACCAGAGAATATATCCTTTCTTGCAGGAGGATCTGGACTGACTGATCTGTTCTCGCTCGAGGAATCAGCATTTAAACGGTTTTTGGCTGAGTTAACTCACTTGACGGGCCAATATGATTATATTCTTTTTGATATGGGGGCAGGCATTAATCAAGACTCTAGTAAGTTTCTTTTGTGTGTGGATGAGTTAATTGTCATCACTACCCCTGAACCTACTGCGATAATGGATGCATATTCTATGATGAAGTACCTGAATTCAATCAATCATCTAATCCCATTTTATTTAATCTGTAATCGGGTTGAAACAACAAAAGAAGGTCAGGATACCAATAAGAGACTTCAAAATGCATTAAGAAAATTTTTAACTAAAGAGATAACTCCACTCGGATTATTACCTGACGATAAGACTGTATCACGAGCGGTAATTAAACAGATTCCCTTTATACTTTTTAATCCTGAAGCAAGGGTTTCAAAAGCTCTCATCGAAATAGCTTCTCGGTTTATCAAACAATCTTTTTCTGATGATTTAACGGTGAAAAATAGGAATTTTCTAGGGAATTTAAAAAGATATTTTCTTGGAAAGAAGGCGCACAAATGAAAAAAATTTCCGTTCTTATTGTAGATGACTCAGCTTTTATGCGAAAACTCATTTCAGAGTTTCTTACTGAGAACGAAAGAATTGAGATTGTGGGTACAGCGAGAAATGGTATAGAAGCCATAAAAAAAGTTAAGGACTTTAGGCCGGATGTGGTCACTTTAGATGTTGAAATGCCAATTATGGATGGGATTGATGCTTTAAAGAACATTATGGAGGAGTGTCCTACTGCTGTAATCATGCTTTCGAGTACAACCCAGGAAGGGACTGAAAATACCTTTACAGCGATGCACCTCGGAGCATTTGATTTTATAGCAAAGCCTTCGGGGGCTATTTCACTTGATTTACATAAAATTAAGAGTGATTTGATATCTAAGGTAATCTGTGCAGGAACTGCAAATGTTAAAAGGCTGCAACAGCCTGCCGAGAAATACGAAGTGCAAGCTCACACTACTGCTGTTATTAGTGATATCGGACCTAAAGAAATAAAGGTAAATACAGAACAGTTGTTACAAAAAAGCCAAACGGATAAAAAAATCATTTTAATTGGTACGTCGACTGGAGGCCCTAGGGCACTTCAAACGGTATTATCCAAACTTCCTTCATCTATAAACGCACCAATTCTTGTCGTCCAGCATATGCCTCCAGGCTTTACAAATTCTTTGGCAATGCGTCTAAATTCGCTATCTGCCATCACAGTCAAAGAAGCAGAGGAAGGAGAACTTATTCAAAAAGGGACAGCCTATATTGCACCAGGAGGCTATCATCTGAAAGTAAAAAAGTCAGGTAGGAGTTTGATAGTCTGTTTAGATAAGACTGATCAGCAGAATGGACATCGTCCATCAGTGGATACGATGTTTGAATCAGTAAGTGTTCTTGAAAACTATGAAAAAATTGTAGTAATCATGACTGGAATGGGAACTGATGGGGCTAATGGACTTATTACATTAAAGAAAACAGGAATAACTAAGGCGATAGCTGAATCACAGGAAACCTCCATCGTTTTTGGTATGCCTAAGGCAGCCATTGCGACAGGACTTATTGATAATATAATGGATGTTGAACAAATTGCAAAAGGTATAGACAGCTATATTTGAGAGGTGTGAATTTTATGGATATGAACCAGTATTTAGAAGTATTTATTGATGAAAGTAAAGAACACCTTCAAATGTGTAGTGAGCACTTGCTTGAGCTTGAAAAGGAACCGCAGAATCTTTCAATTGTAAATGAAATTTTCCGGTCTGCTCACACATTAAAAGGGATGTCAGCTACGATGGGATATGAAGATCTCGCTAATTTAACTCACAAAATGGAGAATGTTCTGGATGCCATTCGAAATCAGAAAACGGTGCTAACACCAGATATTTTTGATGTTATTTTTCAGGCTGTAGATCACCTTGAAGCAATGGTAATGTCAATTGCTGACGGCGGAGATGGAAAAAGAAATGTTCAAGAGGTTGTTGCAAAGTTACAGAGGATAGAGAATGGAGAATCTCCATTAAGTAGTAGTAACGATGATTTATCCCTACCTGCAGGCAATCCAGTGAAAAAACAAGAACAAGATAGCATTTATGATGAATTTGAATTGACTGTTCTTCAACAATCAAGTGACCAAGGCTTTGAAAGCTACGAGATTACTATTGAATTACGGGATGATTGCTTATTAAAGGGCGCTCGGGTATTTATGGTATTTGAAATTCTTGAAAAATCTGGTGAGGTCATTAAAACAACACCTCCAGTTGATCAACTTGAAGAAGAGAGGTTTGATCAGAGTTTTAAAGTAACTGTTGTTACAAAAGAAAGTGCAGAAAATCTTCAAAAGAAAATAATGAAAGTTTCTGAAATTGATAAAGTGATTATTACGAAGCTTGATCTTTCAGAACTTAGATTGGCTGTTACGAAACAAGAAGAAGTAGAAACGCAATCAAAAACATTAATAAGTAATCAGTCATCAGAAAAAATAGTGGAAGAAAAGAAAACGAAAAATGGAAAACCAGCAGGTAATAAGACGATTCGTGTAAACATAGAACGTCTTGATACATTATTAAACTTATTTGAAGAGCTTGTCATCGATAGAGGAAGACTAGAACAAATTTCAAAAGAGTTGGATAATCAAGAACTGCATGAAAGTGTTGAACGGATGTCCAGGGTTACCGGAGACTTGCAAAATATCATATTAAATATGAGAATGGTGCCCGTCGATACCGTATTTAATAGATTTCCAAAAATGATTCGTCAGCTGGCAAGAGATCTTAATAAAAAAGTAAATCTCGAAATTGTAGGAGCGGATACAGAGTTAGATAGAACAGTAATTGACGAAATAGGCGACCCGCTTGTTCATCTCCTTCGAAATGCAATGGATCATGGAATTGAGACGCCTGAGAATCGCTTGCAAAATGGTAAGCCGGAAGAGGGAACGATTTTCTTAAAAGCTTATCACAGCGGCAACCATGTCTTTATTGAAATAAAAGATGATGGAGCGGGTATTAAAAGAAATCGAGTTGTAACCAAGGCAATTGGGAATGGGATTTTAACTGCACAACAAGCAGATACATTGTCGGATAAGCAGGTTTATGAATTAATATTTGCTTCTGGATTCTCGACGGCTGATAAGATTTCGGATGTTTCTGGCCGAGGTGTTGGTTTGGATGTAGTTAAAAACACGATTGAATCACTTGGTGGTTCTGTAACAATTGATTCATTGGAGGGAGAAGGTTCGACTTTTCTCATTCAGCTTCCACTCACTTTATCGATTATTTCCGTTATGCTGGTAGAAATACAAAATGAAAAATTTGCTGTACCACTTACCTCTATTATCGAAACAGCTATTATTAAGAAGGCAGATATTTTACATGCGCATAACCAGCAGGTAATTGATTTCAGAGGGAAAGTACTTCCACTTCTTTTCTTAAAAGATATTATGGAAGTACCTACGGTCAAAGACGAAGATGATTTTTATTCAGTAGTGATTGTCAGAAAAGGAGACAAGCTGGCAGGATTAGTGGTAGATTCATTTATCGGTCAACAGGAAATTGTTTTAAAATCTCTTGGAGAGTATTTGACCTCAGCATTTGCTATTTCAGGTGCGACCATTTTAGGTGATGGAAAAGTCGCGTTGATTATTGATTGTAACGCGTTAATTATGTAACGAACCAAGAGTTAATTATCCACGAGTACAGGGTGCTTGATTTTCTCATTTTGCTGACATGCACGCCGTAACCTGGCAGAGGAGGACTATGAATGATAGAGCAAATTGAACAAGAAGAAATGAAAATAATTGTATTTCAATTAAAAGATAAAGAATATGCCCTGCCCGTCAATCATGTTAAGGCCATTGAAAAGATTCTTCATATTACTAGAGTGCCAAGAACTGTCCCATTTATAAAGGGTGTTATCAATCTTAGAGGCGTAATTATTCCTATCATTGATTTGCGAATTCGATTTGCACTTGATGAGCAAGTTTATACTGAACAGACGAGGATTATCATTGTTACTCTTGATGGAATGGATGCAGGGTTAATTGTTGATTCGGCGAATGATGTGATAGATATTTTTATGGATACGATCGAACCACAGCCTGATGTGGTGGGTTCTGTCGCAGATGAGTTTATTAGTGGTGTGGTTAAGCTGGATAAACGTTTGCTCATCTTATTAAATTTAGAGAAAGTGTTGAATCCGGAGGAAACCCTTCTCTCCGTCAAAGAAGGGTAAAGAGATGTACTTAGAGAAAATGTCAACATTTCAACTTAGTGTTCTTCAAGAAATTGGGAATATAGGCTCTGGAAATGCCGCGACAGCCCTCTCAACATTACTTCAAAGAAAAATAGATATGAAGGTACCAAGTGTAAGGGTCTTATCTTTCGAGGAAATGATGGAGGCTGCTGGTGGTTCGGAAATGGTGGCTGCCAGTGTCTTTCTTCGTCTCGAGGGAGAAGCACCGGGAAGTATGTTTTTTATCTTGCCCTTGAAGCAGGCAGAATTTTTTATTCACGAAGTAACAGATGAAGTGAACTTTAGTTTTACTAATCCTCCCTACTCCGAAATTGCCTTATCAGCTTTGCAGGAAGTGGGGAATATTCTATCTGGTTCCTATCTTTCAGCTCTTTCTGATTTCACGGGTCTTACCTTATTGCCATCGGTTCCTTCATTAAGTATTGATATGGTAGGGGCCACTATTAGTTACGGATTGATTGAACTTTCCCAGACGGGTGACTTGGCTATTTTGATCGATACTGTTCTAACTGAATCTGGTACTAACGAGGCTATACAGGGTCATTTTTTTCTGCTGCCCGATCCAGATTCGCTGGACATTATGTTTACTTCCTTAGGGGTATCCGGCAATGAGTGAGGTGCCGACAGTGATTAGAGTAGGTATTGCAGATATGAACCTCGTCACCTCACCGGATATCATCAGAACATGCGGTCTGGGCTCATGTGTGGGGGTAGTTATTTATGATTCAGTCAAAAAACATGCCGGACTTGTGCACGTTATGCTTCCAGATTCATCGTTATCAAGAGCTGGTCAGCTTAACGTGGCGAAATTTGCTGACACAGCCATAGTAGAGATGGTAAAAAGATTGCAGGAAAAAGGATCGCGGATTAGCTCTCTAAAAGCAAAAATAGCAGGGGGAGCACAGATGTTTCAGTTCTCAACAGGTGACTTAATGCGTATCGGTCCGCGTAATGTGGAAGCCGTTAAAGGACAATTACTTGCACTTGGAATCCCAATTCTTGCTGAAGATACAGGCGGAAACAGTGGGCGGACGATTGATTTTAATCCAGTAACATGTTTTCTTACGATTAAAACAGTAAATAAGAGAACAAAAGATATTTGAACTAGTCAAAGGTCTGGGTGTTGAAAAAGAATATTCATACAATCGATATAAATAGTTCTCTGAAATTTACGATTCGCTTACCTAAATATAGGGTATTAAGCATATATAAACAATTGGTTATTTTTTGTTATACTAGAAATAGTTGTTGGATGACAATGAAAGCTTGCAGTTTTTTTAGTGTTAGGAGGAATACCATGTCTCAACTGACTTCCGGAGAAGAGCAGTTATATTGGAAAAATTGGATCGACTGCCGTGATTCCCAAGCAGGTGACATTTTGGTGAGGAAGTATATGCCTCTTGTATCCTACCATGTTCAGAGGATTTCTGTTACCTTGCCAAAAAACGTTAGCCGGGATGATATCAGAAGCTTAGGGTTAATGGGGCTATTTGATGCCTTAGAGCGATTCGACCCGACCAGGGATTTAAAATTTGATACGTATGCGTCCTTCCGAATCCGTGGAGCGATTTATGACGGACTGCGAAAAGAAGACTGGCTTCCTCGCAGTGCGAGAGAAAAAGCAAAGAAAATAGAGGCAGCAGTTGAAAAGTTAGAGCAGCAGCATATGCGTAACATTTCACCTAAGGAAATTGCTCAAACGTTAGATATCTCTGAAGAAGAAGTATATAGTTCAATGAATGAACACTTTTTTGCCAATGTCCTTTCTATGGACGAAAGTCCGCAGGAAAACGAAGAAAAAGAGACGGGTTTTCATATCAAAGACACGAAAGCAATTCTTCCTGACGAACAGTTGGAAAAAAAGGAATTATATCAAGAACTGGCTAAAATAATTGAAACGTTAAATGAGAAGGAACAACTCGTCCTTCAATTGTTTTATAAGGAAGAATTAACTTTAACTGAAATCGGTCAAGTCATGGGGCTATCTACCTCAAGAATTTCACAGATTCATTCTAAGTCCATTTTTAAACTGCGAATTATTATGAAAAATCATGAAAAAAAGGAAGATAAAAACCAAAGATAAGGATTGGTATTTATGAGCCTGAGAGTTTTGGAATTGCAAATAGCTCTGCCTAGAACCCAAGACGCAGGGAAAATTCAGGAACAGATGCAGCGACAGAGTCAAAACCTTAATGATCAAGCAGTGGTGGAGGTACATAAGGAAGAGAAAAGAAAGCAAACAACTGTGACTAGCCAAGAAGACTTGAGAGAAGCGGCCTTTCACGAAAAGGAGTCAAGCAAAGATACTCATCTTTATACCTCCAAGAAACGTAAAAAGGATCCACAGGAAGAGGTTAATGCTGATCACCCATATAAAGGGAAAAGTATCGATTATTCCGGATAAAGAGGGGTATTATGTCAGCACTTATTCTATTTGTTCTCTTTTTAATTAATATACTCACGATTTTCGCAGTTATTGTTTTGTATGTTAGACAAGGCAATTTTACGAATCTTGAAAAACAGCAGCAATCCATTATATCTGAAATGGAAGATGTTCTTGCTGCCCATCTGATCGAGATGCAAGCAGAAAATAATGAACTTATACAGTATGTCCAGCGTATAAGTGAAAAACCGAGTAAGGAACAGGGTGAGAGGTCTGTCCATTTAGCAAAGAGTGAATCAAAAGCTGATTCCCCTTTGCAAGAATCAGTCAGAAGTCTGCCCAAAGCTCCTAATCCCTACCGTACTGTAACACCTCTAGATTCTTTGGAATTACCAGTAACCATTCAAGATAAACTAGAGCTTACGCAGTATTCTGGAAAGGGTGAAGAGAATGATTCTAAGTCACCCGAGAAAAGTTTCCGTGAGACCTTGGATAAAGAAATCAAAAACACTAGCCAAGCTCCTTTGAGTCTTGTTGAAGAAGTTGTCCAATTATCTAGTAAAGGTCTTTCAATAGAAGAAATTGCAAGAACCCTGAAAAAAGGGAAGACAGAGATTGAACTGTTATTAAGATTCAACGAAAAAGTAAAAAAATAACTTGCTTCTAAATTACAGTTATGCTATATTATGAATTGGTGTTAATACACACGTTCCGTGATTTATGCAGATGGTGCTGTTAAAACAGTTTCTGTATAGAAATGATCGGCACGGAGGAGAAACAAAACCACTTAGGAGGAACTATTAAATGTCAGTAATTTCTATGAAACAATTGCTTGAAGCTGGAGTACACTTCGGTCACCAAACACGTCGTTGGAACCCAAAAATGAAGAAATATATCTTCACTGAGCGTAACGGCATTTACATTATCGATCTTCAAAAAACTGTGAAGATGGTTGATGTAGCTTATAACTTCGTTAAAGATATCGCTGCTAACGGAGGAACTGTTCTTTTCGTTGGTACTAAAAAGCAAGCTCAAGAATCTGTTAAAGATGAAGCTATCCGTTCTGGTATGTTCTATGTTAACCAACGTTGGTTGGGCGGAACGCTTACAAACTTTGAAACAATTCAAAAGCGTATTAAGCGTCTTAAAGATATCGAAAAAATGGAAGAGAACGGAACGTTTGAAGTTCTTCCTAAAAAAGAAGTTATTCAACTTAAAAAAGAATTAGAACGCCTTGAAAAATTCTTAGGCGGAATTAAAGATATGAAGGGCATTCCTGATGCTATTTTCGTTATCGATCCTCGTAAAGAGCGTATTGCTGTAGCAGAAGCACATAAATTGAACATTCCACTTGTTGGTATTGTTGATACTAACTGTGATCCGGATGAAATTGATGTAATCATTCCTGCGAATGATGATGCAATCCGTGCAGTTAAGCTTTTGACTGGTAAAATGGCTGATGCGATTTTAGAAGCTAAACAAGGTGAAGAAACAGCAGCAGAAACAACTACTGCTTAATCATTTCTACCAAAAAAAAGGTGATAAGAGGATAATGCCTTTTATCACCTTTTTTTGGCTAATGATTACCTGCCATATAACGGGCAGACGTTATTCACATCTAATTTTATGATTACATTTTAGTTACATATAAATGAGGAGGATTTTAAAGATGGCTATTTCAGCTCAGTTAGTAAAAGAACTTCGTGAAAAAACAGGTGCAGGGATGATGGACTGCAAAAAAGCATTAGTAGAAACAGATGGAGATATGGAAAAAGCAATTGATTTCCTTCGTGAAAAAGGAATTGCTAAAGCAGCAAATAAAGGAGATCGTATCGCTGCTGAAGGATTAACTTCTATTCTTGTTAAAGGAAACGAAGCAGTTATCCTTGAAGTGAATTCTGAAACTGACTTTGTTGCTAAAAACGAAGGCTTCCAAACGCTTGTTAAAGAGCTTGCTGAATTCCTTCTTGCAGAAAAACCTGCAAGTGTTGAAGCAGCACTTGAGTACACATTAGCGAATGGTGCAAAAGTAAATGACCACATCAATGCAGCTGTTGCAAAAATTGGTGAAAAATTAACGCTTCGTCGTTTTGTAGTTATGACAAAAACAGACAGTGATTCATTCGGCGCATACCTTCATATGGGCGGAAGAATCAGTGTGTTATCTGTTATTGAAGGTTCAACAGATGAAGAGGCAGCTAAAGACGTTTCAATGCACATCGCTGCTATTAAACCATCTTATGTATCACGTGACCAAGTGGATGCAAGTGAACTTGAGCGTGAGCGTGAAGTGTTGACACAACAGGCGTTAAACGAAGGAAAACCAGAGAAAATTGTTGCTAAAATGGTTGAAGGCCGCATTAACAAATTCTATGAAGAAATTTGTGTTAACGAACAAGCATTCGTTAAAAACCCTGATGTAAAAGTTGGCGCATTCGTTGAATCTAAAGGCGGAAAAATCCGTGAATTCGTACGTTTTGAAGTTGGCGAAGGAATCGAAAAACGCCAAGAAAACTTTGCAGAAGAAGTTATGAACCAAGTTAAAAAGGACTAATTGACTAACATGTTTGAATAGGGAGCACACTAGTGTTCCCTATTTTTGAACAACCAGGACCAGACCCGCAAAGAGCGGGATAAAAGATTACATAGTTGGAGGTTCATATGAGCTCTAAATATAAACGTGTCGTATTAAAACTAAGCGGTGAAGCACTTGCCGGTGAAGAAGGTTTTGGAATCAATCCTTCTGTCATTAAATCAATTGCACAACAAGTCAAAGAAATTGCAGAATTAGATGTAGAGGTTGCTGTTGTCGTAGGCGGCGGAAATATTTGGCGCGGAAAAATCGGCAGTGAAATGGGAATGGACCGGGCTAATGCTGATTATATGGGCATGCTGGCGACAGTCATGAACTCACTCGCTCTGCAAGACAGCCTAGACCAGCTTGGTGTTGAAACACGCGTTCAAACTTCTATCGAAATGAGACAGGTAGCAGAACCTTATATTAGACGCCGGGCTATAAGACATCTTGAAAAAAAGCGAGTGGTTATATTCGCTGCCGGAACTGGTAATCCTTACTTCTCTACAGATACAACTGCCGCTCTTCGCGCAGCTGAAATTGAAGCCGATGTTATTTTAATGGCTAAAAACAATGTTGATGGTGTTTACAGCGCTGATCCAGTTAAAGATAAGAATGCAGTTAAATACGATGAGCTTTCTTATCTAGATGTATTAAAAGAAGGTCTTGAAGTGATGGATTCTACTGCATCTTCACTTTGTATGGACAATGATATCCCATTAATCGTGTTTTCACTCATGGAAGAGGGAAATATTAAACGTGTCGTTCTAGGTGAAACTATAGGAACGATCGTAAGGGGGAAATAATATGCCAAAACAAATAATTGCCAACACTAAAACAAAAATGGAAAAAGCGATTGGAGCTTATACTCGTGAGTTAGCTACGATCCGTACTGGCCGTGCGAATGCTTCTCTTCTTGATAGAATCAGCGTGGATTATTATGGTGCACCAACTCCGATTAACCAAGTTGCTGGGGTATCTGTTCCAGAAGCCCGACTTTTGGTCATTCAGCCATATGATAAGACGATCTTAGGCGATATTGAAAAAGCCATTCTTAAATCTGATTTAGGGTTAAATCCTTCTAATGATGGATCGATTATCCGTATTGGAATTCCTGCTTTAACTGAAGAGCGTCGTAAAGATTTAGTTAAAGTGGCGCGTAAAGAATCAGAAGAAGCAAAAATTGCGATTAGAAATGTACGTCGTGATGCCAATGATGATCTTAAAAAGCTTGAAAAAAGCAGCCAAATTACTGAAGATGAGTTGAGAACATATTCAGAAGAAGTACAAAAAATGACAGATAGTCATATCAGTAAAATTGATGACATCACGAAAGATAAAGAAAAAGAAATTATGGACGTGTAACTGAACAATTGCTTCTAAATAAGGGCTGGATGCTAAAGAATGGAAAAAAGACATGATGGATTTATGATGCCAAAATAGACGAAAGGATACTTTCCTTTCGTTTTTCAGGGGTATCATACATCTTAAAGCTTTTTCCATTGATTTAGGTCCGGCCTTTTTAAGTTAGATCTCCTTATTAATTACAGGGTGACTGTGATGAAGTTGACATATTTCGTCTGTTGTGAGATTTTTTTTCATCATAATAATAGGATAAGGTAAATTTTTTTGTTATTATTATATGGATTCTGTAATTCTTTTTACATAATACAGAGAACTAGAAAATATGGTTGAGATAGAGTACAACTTAATGGGGGACACTAGCATGTATTCACTATGGAAGCGTTGGTGTAAAAAGGATGCTTCTTCTGCTTTAGACCAAAGAATTATGGATATAAAAAAATGCGAAGTGCCGCAGCATATAGCCATTATTATGGATGGTAATGGTCGTTGGGCGAAGAAACGAGCACTTCCGAGAATTGCTGGACATCACGAAGGCATGAAAACTGTAAAAAAAGTGACGAAGCTCGCCAATCAATTAGGTGTAAAAGTCCTAAGTGTTTATGCGTTTTCTACTGAAAATTGGAAACGACCAAAAACTGAAGTAGACTTTTTAATGAAATTACCCCAAGAATTTCTCGGAACGTTTCTTCCAGAGCTTATTTCTGAAAACGTACGAGTGGAGATGATCGGTGATAAAGATTCACTTCCTGCTCATACAATTGCAGCTGTAGAGAAAGCAATGGAGGAGACCAAGGATAATACCGGTATGATACTCAATTTTGCGTTAAATTACGGAAGTCGGGCTGAAATACTTGCTGCGGTTAATAAGGCGGCACAGGACATTAAGTCTGGAGGCATCGAATCTGATATCACTGAAGAAGTGTTTAATCGTTATTTAATGACGGATAAATTATCAGATCCTGATTTATTAATCCGAACAAGCGGTGAAATCCGGTTAAGTAATTTTATGCTATGGCAGTTGGCTTATTCTGAACTCTGGTTTACAGATGTACTTTGGCCAGACTTTAAAGATGAGCACTTAGTAGAAGCGATTGAAGTATATCAAAAGCGTTCTCGCCGCTTTGGCGGTGTGTAGTTTAGAAGGTGAGGAAATAACTAGTTATGAAACAACGAATTATCACGGCTGTTATAGCAGCAGCAGTATTTCTGCCAATTATCATAGCAGGCGGCCTGCCGCTTTTAGCTTTAGTGTATTTAATGGCCACTATCGGTTTATATGAATTAATCAGAATGAAAAAAACACCTTTATTTTCTGTTCCTTCGGTGATTTCCTTTATTCTATTATGGATCCTGCTTCTTCCTGCCGATGGTGAGATTCTCAACTATTTGACTTCTCATGGGTACGATAAGAGTCAAATGGTGTTAATAGGAATATTGCTGTATTTACTAGCTTCTGTTATTACGAAGAATAAATTTACGTTTGACGACGCAGGATTTATGGTGATTTCTGTCTTATATGTAGGTATGGGCTTTTATTATTTATTCGAGACACGTGAAGTGGGAATTATGTATATATTCCTTGCGCTCTTTACCATCTGGGCTACGGATTCCGGTGCGTATTTTATTGGGAAGGCGTTTGGGAAAAACAAACTTTGGCCGACAATTAGTCCTAATAAAACCGTTGAAGGTTTTGTAGGAGGAATTATCTCTGCTCTTGTGGTAGGTGTGCTGTTCTTATTATTTACGGACATGAGCGCTGTCAAATTGCTGACAATGAGTATTGTTATAGCTATTTTCGGACAATTGGGCGATCTTGTACAGTCCGCATATAAACGTCATTATGGGGTAAAGGATTCAGGGAAAATCCTTCCGGGTCACGGAGGCATACTTGATCGGTTCGACAGTTTACTTTTTATCCTGCCGATTCTGCATTTTTTACATTTTTTATAAAAAAGTTCTATTAGCGGTATTGAATGACGTATCATTAATTGGACATCATTTTGGTCAGGAGATGAACAGGAATTGAAATGTATTAGTCTTTTAGGAGCAACAGGATCAATAGGGAAGCAAACGGCAGCAGTTGTCAGGGAGCATCCTCAAGATTTCAAGATTGTTGCTTTATCTGCCGGCAGAAATATTAATCTAGTAAGAGAATATATTCTTGAATTCAAGCCGGAGCTTGTTTCAGTCCAAGAAAAAAGTGATTATGATCAGTTAAAGAGTGAATTTTCAAAAGAGGGAATTGCCTTCACCTATGGTGATGAAGGATTAGTTGAAACGGCTGTATATCATCGAGCGGATGTACTTGTGAATGCAGTAATTGGCAGTGTTGGATTATTTCCAACTCTCGAAGCAATTAAAGCGGGAAAAGACATTGCCATAGCCAATAAAGAAACATTAGTAACGGCAGGTCATCTTGTGATGGATGCGGCTAAACAAGCTGGTATAAGCCTGCTTCCGGTTGATAGTGAGCATTCTGCAATCTTTCAAGCACTACAGGGTGAGCAGGAAAAAAACATTGAACGATTGATTATTACCGCTTCGGGGGGTAGTTTCAGAGATCGAACACGTGAACAGCTGGCTGGGGTCACGGTTGAAGAAGCCTTGAACCATCCGAATTGGTCAATGGGTGCAAAGATTACGATTGACTCAGCAACAATGATGAACAAGGGGCTTGAAGTCATAGAGGCTCATTGGTTGTTTGATTTGCCATATGAAAAAATTGATGTACTTCTACATAAAGAAAGCATTATTCACTCAATGGTTGAATTTCATGATTCCAGTGTGATGGCTCAGCTGGGCAGTCCAGATATGCGGGTTCCGATTCAGTATGCCTTAACCTATCCGGATCGTCTGCCTCTTGCTTCAAGCAACCGGCTGAATCTTGCGAAGCTTGGATTGCTTCATTTTGCAGAGATGGATTTTAATCGTTATCCATGTTTGCGTTTTGCTTATGAAGCAGGTAAAATAGGCGGCACGATGCCAACTGTGATGAATGCAGCGAACGAAGTAGCTGCGGCTGCTTTTCTTGATGGGAAGGTAACTTTCTTAGGGATAGAAACGCTGATTGAAAAGGCAATGAATCATCATACGGTGATAGCTGTACCAGATTTAGCAACCATTCAAGAAGTTGATGAAAGTACCCGTCAGTTGGTCCATACACTAGTAAAAGAGAGGTGAGAAACACGTGCTGACCGTTCAAACAATAGTAGCCTTTATTGTGATCTTTGGGTCACTTGTCTTTTTTCATGAGCTTGGTCATTTAGTATTTGCAAAGCGAGCAGGAATACTCTGCCGTGAATTTGCTATAGGTTTTGGTCCTAAAGTATTTACTTACAAAAAAAACGAAACCGTGTATACCATCCGGTTACTCCCGCTTGGCGGTTATGTCCGTATGGCTGGAGAGGATGCCGAGAACCCAGAACTCAAACCAGGGTATCGGGTCGGTTTGCTATTTAATCCAGAAGGAATAGTTACAAAGATTGTCCTCGACAATAAGGACAAATACCCGGATTTACGGGTGATTGAAGTAGAGGCGGCCGATCTTGAACATAAAATGATGATTCAGGGTTATGAAGAAGGCGAAGAAGAGACGCTTCAAACGTTTAAAATCGCTGAAGATGCAGTGGTAGTGAGTGAGGGAGTAGAGAATCAAATTGCTCCATTTGAACGCCAATTTAACTCGAAGTCATTAGGCCACCGGACGATGACCATTTTTGCTGGTCCTATGATGAACTTTGTCTTAGCCTTTGTCATTTTTGTCATTATCGGTTTATTTCAAGGAGTGGCTGTGGATGAACCACGTCTTGGGGAGTTAACCGCAGACGGTTCAGCTATCACTTCTGGTTTGAAAAATGGTGATGAAATTCAAAGTATTGACGGCAATGAAGTTTCAAGCTGGCAGGATGTGCAGGAAGCCATCCAGAAAAATCCGGGTAAAGAAATTGAATTTGTTGTTGAGCGTGGGAATAAAACAGAAGAAATTTTAGTGGTTCCACAAGAAGTTGATCGTGAAGGAGAAAAGGTCGGTGTAATTGGAGTCTATCCTCCTGTAGAGAAGTCTCCTATTAATGCTTTCAAATATGGGTTTACAGAAACTTATTTTTGGACAAAGCAGATTTTTGTTATTCTTGGTTCTCTAATTACTGGAGGGTTCTCGCTTGATGCGTTATCCGGTCCGGTTGGCATTTATAAGTCAACGGAGGAAGTCGCTAAATCAGGAATCTTTTACTTAATGAAATGGGCAGGATTGCTAAGTATTAACCTAGGAATTATGAATCTACTCCCGCTGCCTGCACTTGATGGCGGAAGATTGCTGTTCTTCTTGGTAGAATTCTTACGAGGGAAACCGATTGATCGGCAAAAAGAAGGCCTTGTCCATTTTGTGGGCTTTGCTTTATTAATGCTCTTAATGATTTTGGTAACTTGGAACGATATTCAACGCTTTTTCCTCTAGTACGTGAGGGAAAGTAAAAACAGCCAGCTGAGACAATCTCGGCTGGCTTGTTTTTTCACTGCTTCAGCTTTTCTTATCTTGATATCTCATGTATAATTGGACGATAAGCAAGATAAGGAAAATGCAAGCAGCGCTAAGGTTATAGCGCTTTTGTTTTGATGCTTTTTAATATATGTAATTGAAGAGGTGCAAAGATGAAACAAACGATGACATTAATCCCAACTTTAAGAGAAACACCAGCAGATGCTGAAATAAAAAGCCACCAGCTTTTATTACGAGCAGGATTTATGAGGCAAAATTCAAGTGGTGTGTATAGCTTTATGCCGCTTGGAATACGAGTTCTTCAAAAAATAGAAACAATTGTTCGAGAAGAAATGGAAAATGCTGGAGCGGTAGAAATGCTAATGCCTGCTCTTCAACAAGCAGAATTCTGGCAGGAATCTGGCAGATGGTACTCATATGGACCGGAACTCATGAGATTGAAAGACCGAAACAATCGTGAGTTTGCGCTTGGTGCAACACATGAAGAAGTAATTACAAGTTTAGTACGTGATGAAGTAAAATCATATAAGCGTCTCCCGTTAACCGTTTACCAAATTCAAACGAAGTTCCGTGATGAAAAACGCCCTCGTTTTGGACTGCTGCGCGGACGTGAATTTATTATGAAGGATGCTTATTCGTTCCATGCTAATCAAGAAAGTCTGGATGAAGTGTACCAACGTTTATTCACAGCCTATACCAATATCTTTACCCGTTGTGGAGTAGATTTTAGAGCTGTAATTGCCGATTCCGGTGCTATGGGTGGAAAAGATACGCATGAATTCATGGTCTTATCTGAAGTCGGTGAAGATACAATTGCCTACTCTGATACTTCTGACTATGCAGCCAACGTTGAGATGGCACCAGTTATCTTAACTAAAGAAAGAAGTACTGAAACAGAAAAACCGTTAGAAAAAATTGCAACACCTGGACAGAAAACGATTGAGGATGTAGCAGCATTTCTTAAGGTATCTCAGCAGCAATGCATCAAAACGTTATTATTCAAAGTGGATGATAAGTATGTTGCGGTTCTAGTTCGCGGCGATCATGAAGTAAATGATATTAAATTGAAAAACTTCTATGATGCTGGATCTGTGGAGCTTGCTTCACCAGCAGAAACACAAGAGATACTAGGCTGTTCAGTGGGCTCTTTAGGACCTGTGGGATTAAAAGAAGTAGAAGTACTAGCCGACCAAGAAGTTGAATTCCTTGTTAATGCGGTGACAGGTGCAAATGAAGAAGATTTCCATTATATGAATGTGAATCCAAATCGTGATTTTGAAGTATCACAGTATACAGATCTTCGTTTCATTCAAGAAGGAGACAATTCACCAGACGGTCAGGGTACGATTAAATTTGCTAAAGGTATCGAAGTAGGACATGTCTTTAAGCTCGGTACTAGGTATAGTGAAGCGATGAACGCTGTTTATCTGGATGAAAATGGCCGCTCCCAACCAATGATCATGGGTTGTTATGGCATTGGAGTCTCTAGAACACTTGCTGCTGTCGCTGAACAATTTAATGATGAAAACGGTTTGCTATGGCCATCGAATTTAGCTCCGTATCAAGTACATTTGATTCCTGTTAATATGAAGGATGATACACAAGCAGCTGTTGCTGAAGAATTGTATCAAGACCTTAAGACACAAGGATTAGCTGTTTTGATGGATGATCGTAAAGAGCGTGCGGGAGTTAAATTTGCTGATTCTGATTTAATTGGTTTACCTGTTAGAGTGACGGTTGGTAAAAAGGCAGCCGATGGAATCCTAGAAGTGAAAATTAGAAAAACTGGTGAAGTTCTCGAGGTAACTAAAGCAGAACTTGCTGAAACGCTAAAAGGGCTTCTGTAAAAAAATAAAAAAGCATCAGTCATCATGATGATGCTTTTTTTATTGGCGTAGGCCTGTATTTGTTTTACCAGCAACATATCAAAAAAATATCTAGGAACTTCATTAGCGAATGTTGTCGATATGTTATAATTACCTCTCTATTACTTAGTGATTATTAGCGAAACAAACAATAGATTAACTAGAGAATATAAGGGGAGAGCGGAAATGGATCAAAATCCGAATACGGGAAGAGAAAGATTTCAACTCTTGCTGCAGCAAATGGATCTAACAGAGGATGCGTTTGTTACCTATTTTTATCAAGCTGAAATTGTGAAGCTGTCTATAGACCGGGATGCAAAGTCTTGGCATTTTATTTTTAAATTGAATGATGTGCTGCCATGCAGTGTGAACACTCGCTTTGCCAACCATCTTGCGGCTACTTTTGCGCATCTTGCTAGAGTGACTTTTTCGTTTCAAGTAGAGAATCCAAACATTTCTGATGAATTGGTGAAAGAGTATTGGCGGCACTGTATTAGTGAACTTGACGGAATGTCACCAGCCTTACTCTCATTATTAAATGATCAAGAACCAAAAATTGTTGGGAATCGAATTTTTGTGAAGGCAAGAAATGGAGCGGAAGCGGGACAGCTGAAGAATAAATATTCAGGATTGATTTCAAATATCTATCAATCACTTGGTTTCCCAGCTTTCTCTCTTGATGCAGAAGTGTCTGAAATGAAGGAAGATAAGGATTATCAGCAGT
This sequence comes from Peribacillus sp. FSL H8-0477, assembly GCF_038002765.1. NCBI lineage: Bacteria > Bacillati > Bacillota > Bacilli > Caryophanales > Bacillaceae > Peribacillus > Peribacillus sp. FSL H8-0477. The sequence goes on from NZ_JBBODE010000002.1 coordinate 1,504,013, forward strand.
TCCTTGTAGACAAACAAAAAGAAGATGAAGCCAAGGGACTTGCAGCCTTGACTGAGATGCAAAAGAAAGAATCTGAAAAAGGCAGTGATGATCAATACCACGGACCCGTTAAAATTGGTTATACCATCAAAGAAGATGCCGATTTCCGTAGAATTGAACAAATTATTGACGAAGAACGTAAAATTGCGATTGAAGGGTATGTTTTCCACTCAGAACTTAGAGAGCTTCGGAGCGGAAGAACACTGTTAACATTCAAGGTGACTGACTACACAAGTTCCATTTTAATTAAGGTGTTTTCTCGTGATAAAGAAGATGCTGCTATTTTAGCAAATGTGAAAAAAGGAATGTGGGTCAGAGCGCAGGGTAGTATTCAAAATGATACATTTGTTCGTGACTTAGTGATGATTGCCAATGATATTAATGAAATCACGAAAATAGGTCGGCTTGATCATGCACCCAAAGATGAAAAACGTGTTGAGCTGCATTTGCATACCCCAATGAGTCAAATGGATGCTGTCACCCCAGTTGGGAGCCTTGTTGCCCAAGCAGCAAAATGGGGGCATAAAGCGATAGCAGTAACTGATCATGCAGGTGTGCAATCTTTTCCTGATGCGTATAGTGCTGGAAAGAAACATGATATAAAAATTCTATATGGTGTAGAAGTTAACCTTGTCGATGATGGAGTGCCAATTGCTTATAATGATTCGCATCGTTTATTAGCAGACGAAACGTATGTGGTGTTTGACTTTGAAACAACAGGTCTTTCAGCAGTATACGATACGATTATTGAACTCGCGGCCGTGAAAATTCATAATGGGGACATCATTGACCGTTTTGAATCGTTTGCGAACCCGCATCATCCTTTATCAACCACAACGATTGACTTAACAGGAATTACAGATGATTTGGTTGAAAATGCTCCAGAAGTATCAGAAGTTCTTGAGAACTTCCGTAACTGGGCAGGCGATGGAGTACTTGTCGCACATAATGCCAGCTTTGATATGGGATTTCTAAATGTAGGCTACAAAAAATTAGGCTATCCGAAAGCAGAAAACCCGGTTATTGATACGCTCGAACTCGGCCGTTTCTTGTATCCTGAATTTAAAAATCATCGCTTAAATACGTTAACGAAGAAATTTGACATTGAACTGACTCAACATCACCGGGCGATATTCGATGCTGAAGCAACAGGTTATTTATTGCTCAAAATGCTGAAAGATGCCACTGAAAAAGGAATCATTTATCATGATCAGTTTAATGAAAATATGGGACAAGGTAATGCGTATCAACGTTCACGTCCGTATCATTGCACGTTGATTGCACAAACTCAAGCAGGGTTAAAGAACTTATTTAAACTTGTGAGTCTAGCCCATATTGACTTTTATTACCGAGTGCCTCGAATTCCACGTTCGAAACTGGCTAAACTTCGTGAAGGTATTTTAGTCGGTTCAGGTTGTGATAAGGGCGAAGTGTTTGAAGGAATGATGCAAAAGGGCTTTGAGGAAGTTCTGAAGATTGCCGAGTTTTACGATTATATTGAAGTACATCCCAAAGAGGTGTACCAGCATATGATCGAACGAGAGTATGTACGCGACCAAAAATCATTGGAGAGTATCCTCGAGAATCTGGTTGACTTGGGTGAAAAATTAAACAAGCCGGTTGTAGCAACAGGTAATGTTCATTATCTTGATCCTAATGATAAAATTTACCGAAAAATCTTGATTAATTCACAAGGTGGTGCAAATCCACTTAATCGCCATTCATTGCCAGACGTTCATTTCCGCACCACAGATGAGATGCTTAAATCGTTCTCATTTTTAGGTGAAGAGAGAGCTAAAGAAATCGTTGTTACAAACACGAATAAAATTGCCGATATGATTGATGACATTAAACCAATCAAAGACGAACTGTATACACCGAAAATTGAAGGCGCCGAAGAAGAAATGAAAGAAATGAGTTACACAATGGCAAGGAGCATCTATGGTGAAGAATTGCCTGAAATTGTTGAAGCACGTCTTGAAAAAGAATTAAAAAGTATCATCGGCCATGGTTTTGCGGTTATTTATCTCATTTCGCATAAATTGGTTAAGAAATCATTGGATGATGGATATTTAGTTGGTTCACGGGGATCAGTCGGTTCATCTCTAGTTGCAACTATGACAGAGATAACAGAGGTAAATCCGCTTCCGCCGCATTTTGTCTGCCCCAACTGTAAAAAATCGGAGTTCTTTGATGACGGGTCAGTTGGTTCAGGTTTTGATCTACCTGATAAGAATTGTCCGAACTGTGGGACGCGCTATAAAAAGGATGGCCATGACATTCCGTTTGAAACCTTCCTTGGGTTTAAAGGGGATAAGGTACCCGATATCGATTTGAACTTTTCCGGTGAGTACCAGCCCAAGGCCCATAACTATACGAAAGAACTGTTTGGTGAGGAATACGTCTTCAGAGCAGGAACGATAGGAACGGTTGCTGAAAAGACTGCATATGGTTATGTTAAGGGGTACGCGGCAGATAATAATATGATTATCCGCGGCGCTGAAACGGACCGGCTTGTATCTGGATGTACCGGTGTGAAACGAACAACTGGACAGCATCCAGGCGGTATTATCGTAGTACCTGATTATATGGATATTTACGATTTTACGCCGATTCAATTTCCGGCAGATGATCGGAATTCAGAATGGAAAACGACTCATTTTGATTTCCACTCCATCCATGATAATATCCTAAAACTTGATATACTTGGCCATGATGATCCAACGGTTATCAGAATGCTTCAGGATCTGAGCGGAATTGATCCAAAAACGGTTCCGACTGATGATCCAGAGGTAATGAAAATCTTTAGCAGTACGGAATCATTAGGTGTAACACAAGATCAAATCATGTGTAGAACAGGTACTTTAGGGATTCCCGAATTCGGAACGAAATTTGTACGTCAGATGCTTGAAGACACGAAGCCGACAACTTTTTCCGAACTTGTTCAGATCTCAGGTCTGTCACATGGTACAGATGTTTGGCTTGGAAATGCACAAGAACTTATTCATAATTCAATTTGTACCTTGAGTGAAGTAATCGGTTGTCGTGATGATATCATGGTATACCTGATTTATCAGGGACTCGATCCATCGCTTGCCTTTAAAATCATGGAATCCGTTCGTAAGGGTAAAGGACTGTCAGATGAATTTGAAGCGGAGATGCGTAAGAACGAAGTGCCGGAATGGTACATCGATTCATGTAAAAAAATTAAGTATATGTTCCCGAAAGCCCATGCCGCTGCGTATGTTTTGATGGCCGTACGGATTGCCTATTTCAAAGTTCATTTACCTTTAGTCTATTATGCAGCGTATTTCACTGTCCGTGCAGAAGACTTTGAAGTTGATGCGATGGCTAGGGGTTCACATGCCCTGCGTACCAAAATTGAAGAGATTACAGTTAAGGGTCTCGATGCGTCAACAAAAGAAAAAAATACCCTGACAGTACTTGAACTCGCATTAGAAATGTGTGAACGTGGTTTTTCATTCCAGAAAATTGATTTATATAAATCAAGTGCTGATGAATTCATTATTGACGGAAATACGTTGATACCACCTTTTAATGCGATTCCTGGTCTTGGTACGAATGCTGCAATTAATATGGTTAAAGCCCGTGAAAACGGTGAGTTCTTATCAAAAGAAGATTTACAACAGCGTGGGAAAGTTTCAAAAACTATTATTGAGTTTCTGGATAAGCATGGCTGCCTGGGTGACTTACCTGAACAAAATCAGCTGTCACTTTTCTAAAAAACGTATATTGTACCGGCAGACTAACAGTCAAAGCCGCTTCATTTGCATAAATAAGGCGATTATGATATATTTTAATTGGAAATACTTAAGAAGATTCAATGGCAAGAGTGGGGAAACCCGCTCTTTCTTGTTGTACTCTACTAAAAATTCGAATCCATTACACAGAACGTACGACGAAACATGTATGGAGGAACACATGAGCAAAGTAATTGATACAGTAGAAGAGCTTGTCACACCAATACTTGAAGAGCTGAAACTAGAACTAGTCGAAGTCGAGTATGTAAAAGAAGGAAAGTCTTGGTTTCTTCGTGTTTATATCGATAAAGAAACAGGCGTCGATATCGAGGACTGCGGCATAGTTAGTGAGAAATTAAGCGAAAAGCTGGATGAAACCGATCCAATCGAGCAGAATTATTATCTTGAGGTTTCATCACCTGGAGCAGAACGTCCGCTTAAGAAGGACAAAGACTTCCAAAAAGCGATTGGGAAACATGTTTACATAAAAACATATGAACCAATTCTTAATGAAAAAGAGTTTGAAGGAAAGCTTCTAGAGTTTGACGGCACACAAGTAACACTAGAAGTTAAAATCAAAACAAGAGTTAAATTAATCGTCATTCCGTATGAAAAAGTTGCAAAAGCACGCTTGGCCGTTACATTTTCCTAATAGATAAACTTAGGAAAACGTCAAAAATTTTTATGTGAATGCATAAGGGGGATCAACCATGAGCAAGGAGTTACTTGATGCTCTCTATATTTTAGAAAAAGAAAAAGGCATATCAAGGGATATCTTAATTGATGCCATTGAAGCTGCACTTATATCGGCATACCGCCGTAATTTTAACCAAGCACAAAATGTTCGTATTGACATGAACTTTGATAAGGGATCGATGAGAGTCTTTGCCCGCAAAGATGTTGTTGATCAAGTATTTGATGCAAGGTTAGAAATCTCTGTTGAAGAGGCCCAATTAATTAACCCGAACTACATGCTTGATGATGTTGTGGAAATGGAAGTAACGCCGAAGGACTTTGGCCGCATCGCTGCTCAAACGGCTAAACAGGTTGTTACTCAACGCGTGCGCGAAGCTGAACGCGGCATTATCTACTCCGAATTTATTGATCGGGAAGAAGACATCATGACGGGAATTGTACAACGCCAAGATTCACGTTTTATCTATGTCAGCTTAGGTAAAATAGAGGCGCTTCTTCCAATTAATGAACAGATGCCAAATGAGTCGTACAAACCACATGATCGTATAAAAGTATTTATCACGAAGGTTGAGAAGACTTCAAAAGGCCCTCAAATCTTTGTTTCACGTACACATCCTGGTTTGTTGAAACGCTTATTTGAAATTGAAGTACCAGAAATTTTTGATGGTACAGTTGAAATAAAATCAGTAGCCCGTGAAGCTGGAGATCGTTCGAAGATATCTGTTCACTCGGATAACGAAGAAGTCGATCCAGTAGGTTCATGCGTTGGTCAAAAAGGACAGCGTGTCCAAGCGATTGTTAATGAGCTTAAAGGCGAAAAGATAGACATTGTCAAATGGTCAGAAGATCCAGTTGTATTCGTAGCCAATGCATTAAGCCCTTCTAAGGTGCTTGAAGTATTGATTAAAGAAGACGACAAAGGAACGACCGTGATCGTGCCTGACTATCAGCTTTCTCTTGCTATCGGTAAGCGAGGACAAAACGCTCGTCTTGCTGCTAAACTAACAGGCTGGAAAATTGATATTAAGAGTGAGACAGAAGCCCGCGAAGCTGGAATCTATCCACTTGAAGATCAAGAACCGCTGCTTAGCCAAGACAGCTATGATAACGATGAAGACTTTGATGTTGAAGAATAAGTAAGAGGTGATCGACAATGAATAGCCGAAAGAAAATACCGATGCGCAAATGCATTGCTAGCGGTGAAATGAAGCCGAAAAAAGAGCTAATTCGTATCGTACGATCTAAAGAAGGGGAAGTCAGCATTGATCCCACAGGCAAAAAGTCTGGGCGTGGAGCCTACTTGACGCTTGACCGGGAAATCATTTTGTCAGCACAGAAGAAAAATGTGCTGGCTAATCAACTCAGCGCACACATCGATCCTTCCCTTTATGAACAATTACTTGCAATAGTGGATAAGGAGCAACAGTGACCATCATGATCCAACAAAAGTGGATGTCTCTATTAGGTTTGGCCAATCGAGCGCGTAAATTGATTTCTGGAGAAGAATTAGTGCTAAAAGATATCAGAAACGGCAATGCCAAATTGGTGATTTTAGCTGCCGATGCTTCTAAGAATACAGAAAAAAAACTAACTGATAAATGTATCTTCTACAAAGTTCCTCTCAAAAGAGTCGAAAATCGGGAATTACTGGGAAAAGCAATAGGCAAGGAAGCACGTGTCGCCGTTGCAGTTCTGGATGAAGGTTTTGCTAAAAAACTCCAAACGTTGCTCGATTGAATTTTTCCGGGGGTGAACGTATGACTAAAATGCGCGTGTACGAATATGCAAAAGAGAAAAATGTTTCAAGTAAAGACGTAATAAATAAACTCAAAGAAATGAACATAGAGGTATCCAATCATATGACAGCATTAGACGATTCTACGGTTAATAAATTAAACGATACATTAAATAAAAATCAATCAACTACAGCAGACAGCACAAACAGCCAGCCGGCTTCAAAAGTCGTTGAAAAATACGAAGAAGAAGCGAATGAAAAAGGTACTGGTACAGCAAGCAAAGAAAAACTTAAGAAAAAACCACCTGTTAAACCGGCTGCAGCTGGGTCAAAACCTTTTAATAAAGGCGGACGCGGCAACAATCGTAACCGGAATAACGTGAAGCACAAGCCTTCTCATTCACCACAGGCTGCACCCGTGCAAAAAAGAAAAGAAAGAGAGCTTCCAACCAAAATTTCATTTACAGAGTCTCTGACTGTAACGGAATTAGCTAAGAAGCTGCACCGTGAGCCTTCTGAAATCATCAAAAAACTCTTCATGCTTGGTGTAATGGCAACCATTAACCAATCACTTGAAAAAGATGCAATTGAATTGATTGCTAGTGAGTATGGCGTAGAGGTTGAAGAAGAAGTACTGGTCGATCTTACGGATCTTGAGTCATTGGTAACAGAAGACAATGCCGACAATCTAATTGAACGTCCATCAGTTGTTACGATCATGGGACACGTTGACCATGGTAAAACAACATTACTAGACTCTATTCGGAATACAAAAGTAACCGAAGGCGAAGCCGGTGGAATTACACAGCATATCGGAGCTTACCAAGTTGAGATCAAAGGAAAGAAAATTACATTCCTAGATACTCCAGGACATGCTGCGTTCACAACGATGCGTGCCCGCGGTGCTCAAATTACAGATATAACAATCCTAGTTGTTGCAGCTGACGATGGTGTAATGCCGCAGACAATTGAAGCAATCAACCATGCAAAAGCGGCTGAGGTTCCAATTATTGTAGCTGTTAATAAAATGGATAAACCATCAGCTAATCCTGATCGTGTTATGCAAGAATTAACTGAACATGGCCTTGTTTCTGAAGCATGGGGCGGAGATGTTATCTTCGTACCGATTTCAGCGAAAAATGGCGAAGGAATCGAAAGTCTTCTTGAAATGATTCTTCTTGTTGGTGAAGTGAATGAATACAAAGCTAATCCAGAGCGTAACGCTATTGGTACAGTAATTGAAGCGCGTCTAGATAAAGGCCGCGGAACAGTTGCTACACTTCTTGTTCAAAATGGTACCCTTAAAATCGGAGATCCGATCGTAGTAGGTAACAGCTTTGGACGTGTAAGAGCAATGCTGAATGATTTAGGACGCCGAGTAAAAGAAGCAGGCCCATCAACACCTGTTGAGTTAACAGGTCTAAATGAAGTTCCGCAAGCAGGAGATCGTTTCATCGTCTTTAATGATGAAAGGACAGCTCGCCAAGTTGGGGAAACAAGGGCTCAACGCCAATTGGCTTCACAACGTAATGAAAAATCAGTTGTTACATTAGATAACTTGTTTGAACAAATGAAACAAGGCGACATCAAAGAATTGAATATCGTATTAAAAGCGGATGTTCAAGGTTCTGCTGAAGCCGTTGCTGCCTCACTGAGAAAAATTGAAGTAGAAGGTGCAAAAGTTAAAATTATTCATACAGGTGTCGGTGCGATTACTGAATCCGATATTATTCTAGCGGCGGCTTCTAATGCAATCGTTATTGGTTTCAATGTACGCCCAGATGTAAATGCGAAACGTGCAGCTGACTCAGAAAATGTTGATGTTCGTCTACACCGTATCATTTACAAAGCAATTGAAGAAATTGATGCAGCGATGAAAGGGATGCTTGATCCTGAATTCGAAGAAAAAGTCATCGGCCAAGCAGAAGTACGGACTACGTTCAAAGTATCGAAAGTGGGTACAATTGCTGGATCGTACGTAACTGAAGGTAAATTAACTCGTGACTCGGGTGTCCGCTTAATTCGTGACGGCATCGTTATTTTTGAAGGCGAACTTGATACCTTAAAACGCTTCAAAGACGAAGTAAAAGAAGTTGCACAGAACTATGAGTGTGGAATTACGATTAAAAACTTCAATGATCTTAAAGAAGGCGACATTATTGAAGCTTACGTAATGCAGGAGATCGAACGTAAATGATCGTCGGCTCTGCCGAATTTGAATGTATCATCTATGATGCGCATTCTTTAAAAGAAAAACGGGCCGTGCTGCAGCGTATTATTTCAAGACTTAAGCAGAAATTCAATATTTCTGTGGCTGAGGTTGGGTACCAGGATCTTTGGCAGCGAAGTGCGCTTGCCATTGTTACTGTATCCTCCTCCCGAATGGCAACTGAGAGAGAATTACAAAATGCCCTTCTATTTCTGGATTCATTTCCTGAAATAGAGCGCACACTAACAAATATAGAATGGCTATAAGTCAGCGAGGTGAATAGTATGAGCCTTCGTGCAAATCGTGTTGGTGAACAGATGAAGAAAGAAATGAGTGACATCATTGGCCGGAAAATCAAGGATCCCCGCATCGGCTTTGTTACCGTAACAGATGTAGAGGTTACTGGTGACTTGCAGCATGCTATCGTTTATATTTCTGTTTTAGGAGACGAAGAGCAGAAAGAAAAAACACTAAAAGGTCTTTCCCAAGCTAAAGGATTCATTCGTTCTGAAATTGGACAACGAATTCGCTTACGGAAAACTCCGGAGATTTCTTTCGAGTTTGATGAATCCATTATGTATGGACACCGGATTGATACGTTAATCCATCAGATTAATTCAGATGATAAACCTGCAAAAGACGAAGAAGAATAATGTGTTAAGCGGAAAAAGGATAGACATCAATTTGTCTATCTTTTTTTCTGCCCACTTCATGAAAAGGAGACCTTCACAAATGGATGGAATTTTACCACTATTAAAACCTAAGGGAATGACATCGCATGATTGTGTGTTCAAATTAAGAAAAATCTTAAAGACAAAAAAAGTTGGTCATACTGGCACACTTGATCCCGATGTGACCGGAGTATTGCCCATCTGTATCGGCCGAGCGACAAAGGTTGCGGAGTACATTACGGAAGCTGGGAAGTCGTATGAAGGAGAAGTGACTTTAGGGTTTTCTACTACAACAGAAGATGCCAGCGGTGAAGTAGTAGAAGAACGAGCAATTGTGGAGGAGTTCTCCCGAAAGCAAATTCTCGATGTGTTAAAAGATTTCACGGGCATTATTCGTCAAACACCTCCTATGTTTTCAGCGGTTAAGATCAATGGCAAAAAGCTCTATGAATATGCTCGAGCAGGCATAGAAGTAGAAAGACCGTCAAGGGAAGTAACGATTCATGAATTAACACTGCTTGATGACCGTGAAGTATTTACTGGAGAACGAATTTCTTTCCGCTTCAGAGTAAGCTGCTCTAAAGGGACGTATATACGCACACTAGCTGTTAATATTGGTGAAAAACTTGGATATCCTGCTCATATGTCAAATTTAATAAGAACCGAAAGTGCAGGGTTTACACTGGCAGATTGCCAAACGTTAGAAGCAGTTTCTGAATTGATGGAACAGGGAAAAGAAGCTGAGTTTTTACAGCCAATTGAACGAGGTTTGTATCATTTGCCGAAATATCAGATTAATGATACAGTAGCAAAGAAAGTACTAAATGGAGCGGTTTTACCGCAGCCAGCCGATTTAACCGTTCAACGGGGTGTTCCGTTTGTTATGGTAGATTTAAATGAGAAGGCATTAGCCATATACCAGCTGCATCCTGAAAAGGACCAGTTGATTAAACCTGTAAAAATATTGGAAATTGGATAATAGCAGTCTGTAATGTAAGAAAGAGGAGATTTGTCGTGGAAGTTATTGTCATTGAGCATCCCCAATCGTTTAACCAAGCCGATTTCCCGAAACTTTCAATCGCACTTGGTTTTTTCGATGGAATACATATTGGACACCAAGCGGTCATTCAAACAGCAAGATCGAAAGCAGAGGAATTTGGCTTAAAATCTGCTGTTATGACCTTTGATCCCCATCCTTCTGTCGTGTTAGGCAAGAGGGATGAAAACATCCGTTACATCACACCTCTCGATGATAAGATAGACATAATCAGGGATACGGGTGTAGATTATTTATTCATTATTAGATTTACTAAGGAATTTGCACGCCTCTTACCAGAGCAGTTCGTTGATCAATATTTAATCGCGATAAACGCTAAGCATGTTGTTGCGGGTTTTGATTATACATATGGACACTATGGTGAAGGAACGATGGAAACGCTCGAAAGCCACTCAAAAGGTCAGTTTTTCATTACCGTGGTGTCTAAACAAACACTAGAAGATGAAAAAATCAGTTCGACACGAATTCGGTCCATCTTAAAGATGGGAGATTTCACTGGTTTTTATCATTTAACTGGTCGTTATTATCTTTCTCAAGGCATTGTTATTCATGGAGAAAAGCGGGGAAGGAAACTTGGTTTTCCTACGGCTAACCTCAGAATAGATGATGAGTATATATTCCCAGCCACTGGAGTGTATGCGGTTCGTGCGAAAATAAACGAAACTTGGTTCAACGGTGTTTGTAATGTAGGCTATAAACCCACATTCAATGAAGAAAAACCGGAGTTCCCGGCTGTCGAGGTCCATATTCTCGATTTTACTGGAGACCTGTATGGACAGAAGCTGCAGGTTGCTTGGCATAAACGAATTAGGAGCGAGCAGAAGTTCTCTGGATTGGATGCATTGGTTCAGCAAATTGAAGCCGATAAAGAACAAGCCGTAAACTATTTTATGCTATTAAATCAATAGACTTGCAAATGCACCGGAAAAGATGTATTCTTTATAAGTATGAAATAACCGTTTCTCGGCTAGTTGCAACTCCGGCGCTGGCTCAGTAATTGGTGATTTTACAAGAAACTTTAGGAGGAATTTAACAATGGCAATTACACAAGAACGCAAAAACGAAATTATCGCTGAGTACCGTACTCACGACACTGACACAGGATCTCCAGAAGTACAGATTGCTGTACTTACTGCAGATATCAACAGCTTGAACGAACATTTACGTATTCACAAAAAAGATCATCATTCACGTCGTGGACTTCTTAAAATGGTAGGTAAGCGTCGTAATCTTTTATCTTACCTTCGTAACAATGACGTAGCACGTTACCGTGAATTAATTACACGCTTAGGCCTTCGTCGATAAGCAATCAGGAAAAGCGGGAATTTTCCCGCTTTTTTGATGTTATTAGAAGTAAATACCGTATAGTAAAAACGGTTTTATACATAAGGAGTCATGTTAAAAGCATTGAACGCTTAATAGATATTTTTTAGAAACGTTCATTTTGCTGTTAATGCACGTTTTTTTCGTGCATAATAGGAATAGTTTGGTTTAATTAGTTTTCAACAACTTAACACATACATGTAAGTAAAGGTTTAGGTAATAGATACCGAACCTCTATAGTGAAGATTTAGAGAGGGGTTTATTAAAGAATGGGACAAGAAAAACATACGTACTCTTACGAATGGGCAGGACGCACCTTGACTGTTGAAATTGGCCAATTGGCTAAGCAAGCGAACGGAGCAGTTCTAGTTCGGTACGGAGAAACAGCAGTACTAAGTGTAGCTACAGCGTCAAAAGAACCGAAAAACCTTGATTTCTTCCCGTTGACTGTGAATTATGAAGAAAAATTATATGCAGTAGGTAAGATTCCAGGAGGATTTATTAAACGTGAAGGCCGCCCAAGTGAAAAAGCAATCTTGGCTAGTCGTTTAATTGATCGTCCAATTCGTCCGCTTTTTGCTGACGGATTCCGGAATGATGTTCAGCTTATCAGCATGGTTATGAGCTTGGAACAAGACTGTTCATCTGAAATGGCTGCGATGTTCGGTTCTTCACTTGCATTATGTGTTTCTGACATTCCTTTTGGTGGTCCAATTGCCGGTGTTATTGTCGGCCGTATCAACAATGAATTTGTTGTCAATCCATCTGTTGAACAAATGGAAAACAGTGATATCAATCTGATTGTTGCTGGAACAAAGGATGCAATCAACATGGTTGAAGCCGGAGCGAAGGAAGTACCGGAAGAAACAATGCTTGAAGCAATCATGTTCGGACATGATGAGATTAAGAAGTTAATTGAATTCCAAGAGATGATTGCTGCTGAAATCGGCAAACCAAAAATGGAAGTTAAACTGTATCAGCTTGATCAAGAATTAGAAGCTGAACTTAAAGGCATGTGTGGAGCTGACTTGAACAAAGCTGTACAAGTTCAAGAAAAGCATGCACGTGAAGCAGCAATAAAAGTGGTTAAAGACAGTGTAATGGAAAACTATACTGAAGAAACCGATGAAGATAAACTAAAACAAATTAAAGAAATCTTAAATAAACTGGTTAAATCTGAAGTCCGCCGTTTAATTACGGAAGAGAAAGTACGTCCAGATGGCCGTAATCCGGATGAAATTAGACCTTTATCTTCAGAAGTAGGGATTCTTCCACGTACTCATGGTTCTGGATTATTCACTCGCGGACAAACTCAAGCACTTTCAATTTGTACACTTGGTGCCATGGGCGATGTTCAGATTCTTGATGGTCTGGGTACAGAAGAGTCAAAACGCTTTATGCATCATTATAACTTCCCGCATTTCAGTGTTGGTGAAACTGGACCATTACGTGGACCAGGCCGTCGTGAAATCGGACATGGTGCATTAGGTGAACGAGCTCTAGAGCAAGTTCTTCCGGATGAAAAGGATTTCCCTTATACCATTCGTCTTGTTTCTGAAGTTCTTGAATCAAATGGATCGACTTCACAGGCTAGCATTTGTGCAAGCACATTGGCAATGATGGATGCTGGAGTACCACTTAAAGCACCAGTTGCTGGTATTGCAATGGGCTTGGTGAAAACTGGAGAAGATTATTCGATTCTTACTGATATCCAAGGAATGGAAGATCATCTTGGCGATATGGACTTTAAAGTGGCCGGAACAGCTCAAGGTGTAACTGCCCTGCAAATGGATATTAAAATCGAAGGACTTTCAAGAGAAATCCTTGAGGAAGCATTACAGCAAGCAAAACGCGGTCGTTTGCATATCCTTGAATCAATGCTGGCTACGATTAATGGACCACGTGTTCAGCTTTCTAAATACGCTCCAAAAATATTGACGATGTCAATCAATCCTGATAAGATTCGCGATGTTATTGGACCAAGCGGAAAACAAATCAACAAAATCATCGAAGAAACTGGTGTGAAGATTGACATTGAACAAGATGGAACAGTCTTCATTGCGTCTACTGAACAAGATATGAATGAAAAGGCTAAGAAAATTATTGAAGATATCGTTCGTGAAGTAATGGTTGGCGAAGTTTATCTCGGTAAAGTAAAACGGATTGAAAAATTCGGTGCCTTCGTTGAAATCTTTACTGGTAAAGACGGGCTAGTCCATATCTCTGAGCTTGCTGAGGAAAGAGTCGGCAAAGTAGAAGATATCTTGGCAATTGGTGATGAAATTGAAGTGAAAGTTACTGAAATTGATAAGCAAGGGCGGGTTAATCTTTCTCGCAAAGCCGTTTTAAAAGCTCAAAAAGAAGCAGCTAATTCTCAAGAATAATGAGAATTAAGGAAAAAGGCAGGCGGTTCCTTGTGAATTCGCACTGCCTTTTTTGCTATGCTAAAGACCCATTCAATGTTCTACGCCACTGCTCTATTTCATACTCTTTTTAATAAGGACAAGGGAATAGAGCTTTTTTCTTTTCTTTGGGAAAAAAGAGTGTATATCTTTTATGACTAAAGAGGTTGAGCAAAGCCATCCTAAGGGTACTTGCGAAAGCAAGCTATGTATGAAGGAGGCAGTGGAAATGGGCAATAAGTGGAAACGTTTAGTTGCGATTTGTATGATAGCAGGTATATCATGGTTATTGGTGCAAAATCCTTATACTGATCAATATGTAGCTGGTTTAACAAAACCATCTGTTGTCGTCACAGGTACGGTTAAAGAGAAGGATTCGCTTTATTTAGAAATTGAACAAAGTGCCTCTAAATATGAGGTAGCTCCACAAGACGCACGAATTGATCGGGTATGGAAGTTGGTTCCGGGGTTAAATGGCCTGCAGGTAAACGTTAAGGACTCCTACAAGCTAATGAAAAAGAACGGGGTATTCGATAAAAAGAAACTCATTTTCAATCAAATCCCTCCTGCTGTTCATATGAATGAACTAGAACCAGTACCTATTTACCGAGCCCATCCAGAGAAACCGACCGTATCCTTGCTGATTAATGTGGCTTGGGGGAATGAATATCTTCAGGACATGTTGGCAGTCCTCAAAAAACATCAAGTGAAAGCGACCTTTTTTTTAGAAGGAAGATGGACTAAAAACAATCCAGAATTGGCTAAGATGATAGCAGAGGGCGGGCATGAAATCGGCAACCATTCGTATTCACATCCGAATATGGAGCGGATTTCCAGTCAAGCTTCCAAGGATGAAATTCTAAAGACGACTGAAGTAATAAAAGCAGTTACGGGCAGGGATGTCACCTGGTTTGCTCCGCCGAGTGGAAGTTTTCGAGAAGAAACAGTCAAAATTGCAGACTCACTCGGTTTAAATACGGTATTATGGAGTGTGGACACCATTGATTGGCAAAAACCGAGTCCGGAATTATTGCAAAAGCGGGTCCTTTCCAAAATTCACCCTGGTGCCTTTGTGTTAATGCATCCGACAGAATCGACAGCAAACTCACTTGACCAGTTAATTACGGAGTTTAAGAAACAAAATTTTCATGTTGTAACTGTAACAGAAGCAGTAGATGAAAAGAGAATCGTTCATACGCATGAGTAAGTGAGAGCGAAATGAGCAACAAGAACTAGGGAGGAATGTTTGTTGATTAAGAAATATACATGCCAAAACGGAGCAAGAGTTGTACTAGAAAATATCCCAACAGTCCGCTCAGTTGCAATTGGTGTATGGATTAAAACCGGTTCAAGAGATGAAACACCTGAATTAAATGGTATTTCTCACTTCTTGGAACATATGTTCTTTAAGGGGACAGCGACTCGAAATGCTAGAGAAATTGCTGAGGCGTTCGATAGCATCGGAGGGCAGGTTAATGCCTTCACTTCTAAGGAATATACTTGCTACTATGCGAAAGTCCTTGATACGCATGCTAGTTTTGCATTAGAGATTCTGGCCGATATGTTCTTCAATTCTACTTTTGATGAAGAAGAAATGAAAAAAGAAAAAAATGTTGTCTACGAAGAGATCAAGATGTATGAAGATACACCTGACGACATTGTCCATGATTTATTAAGCAAAGCTGTTTATGAGGATAACGCACTTGGTTATCCAATACTCGGAACAGAAAGTACGCTCGAAACATTTACAAGCAGCACAATGAAACAATATGTCCATGATTTTTATACTCCAGATCGTGTAGTCATTTCAATTGCTGGAAATGTAGATGAAAAATTAATTAAGGAAGCGGAAGATTTCTTTGGTTCTTATACCGGCGGTACAACGAATCATGTTCTGGATAAACCCGTTTTCCATCAAAACAAATTAACACGTAAGAAAGAAACAGAGCAGGCTCATTTATGTCTCGGTTTTGAAGGACTGCCAATAGGTGATCCTGATATGTACAGCCTGATCACGTTAAATAATATTCTTGGCGGCAGTATGAGCAGCCGGCTCTTCCAGGAAGTGCGTGAACAAAGAGGACTAGCATACTCAGTGTATTCGTATCATTCTGCATATCAAGACAGTGGAATGGTTACTGTCTATGGAGGAACAGGTGCTAATCAACTCAACAGCTTGTTCGAAACGATTCAATCGACGATTGCCTTATTAAAGAAAGATGGCATAAGTGAAAAAGAACTAAGAAATAGCAAAGAGCAGCTAAAAGGAAGTTTAATGCTAGGATTAGAATCAACAAACAGCAGAATGAGCCGTAATGGTAAAAATGAGCTGCTCCTTAAAAACCATCGTTCACTAGACGATATCATATACTTAATTGACGAAGTTTCAATTGAAAGTGTCAACATGCTTGCTAATCGTATTTTCACTGATCATTATTCAATATCCCTAGTCAGTCCGATGGATGACTGGAAATAAATCACTCAAAACCTGTACTTGAGACAGGTTTTGAGTTTTTTTGCTTATACCTAGATTTTGTTGAATATAGGGCATATCGACCAGGTGCTCTACCTGCCTGCATGTCTGTCTAATTATGTGCACTTCAGGTGCTTTTCAGTGCGGAAGGCTGTATCAAGGCAAGGCAAGAGAGGTTTTACTTTCATCAACTGAATAGTCTCGCTGATTGAAGCCGCTATCAAGCGGCTTTTTATTTTGCTTTGCTAGTGAATCTGCGGAAGATAAAATCATTCCCTACAGTCCAAACACTCATTTTTTTTAACCACATACACTGTGAATGTACGAATTACGGAAAGAAGCCATTTTCAATAAAGAAGGTGACCGTTTGATGCTAACAGGCATGCAAATTGCAGTAATAGGTGGAGATGCGCGTCAGCTTGAGGTTATCCGTAAATTAACCGAAATGGATGCGAAGCTTAGTTTAATAGGCTTTGAACAACTCGATCACGCCTTTACTGGTGCAGTCAAAGAGAAGGTTGAAGATGTTGATTTTTCTGAAGTAGATACCATTATCCTGCCTGTTCCTGGAACGAATCTCGAGGGAAAGGTGGAAACCATCTTTTCGAATGAAGAAGTGTACCTTACAGATGAAGTCCTTTCTAAAACTCCGTCGCATTGTACGATTTATTCCGGAATCAGCAATACTTATTTAGATACGCTAGTTAAAAAGACCAATCGTCGTTTAGTTTTGCTATTTGAACGAGATGATGTCGCTATCTATAATTCCATCCCTACTACAGAAGGGACAATTATGATGGCCATTCAGCATACTGACTTTACCATTCATGGTTCTACTATTGCCGTGCTCGGACTTGGACGTGTTGGAATGACGACCGCTAGAACCTTTCAAGCTATGGGGGCAAAAGTAAAGGTAGGGGCACGCAAGAGTGAAGATATCGCCCGCATCATAGAAATGGGGTTAACGCCATTTCATTTTAATGAGTTGGTTCATGTGATGAGGGATGTGGATATTTGTGTAAATACTGTACCCCATCCGATTCTTACAGCTAGTGTACTTGCAGCCATGCCAGTTCATACACTTATTATTGATTTAGCCTCAAAGCCTGGAGGCACTGATTTTCGCTATGCTGAAAAAAGGGGGATTAAAGCATTACTTGCACCGAGCCTTCCAGGAATTGTTGCTCCTAAAACGGCAGGACGAATCTTAGCTAATGCCTTATCACAGTTGATTCAAGAAGATTTGAAAAATGAAAGGGGAAAGAAAAAATGAATCTAAAGGGTGTCAGAATTGGTTTTGGGTTAACGGGTTCCCATTGTACCTATGATGATGTGTATCCTGAAATAGAAAAGCTGGTTAATGAGGGAGCAGATGTCATTCCTATTGTATCTGGGACAGTAAAGAATACGGAAACTCGGTTTGGCAAAGGGGAAGATTGGGTTGCCCGTATTGAAAAATTGACGGGTTATCCTGTTGTCGATACAATTGTAAAAGCAGAACCGCTGGGACCTAAAATGCCGTTAGCTTGCATGGTCATTGCTCCTATGACGGGCAATTCGATGAGTAAGATGGCTAACGCATTGACTGACAGCCCTGTATTAATGGCTGCGAAGGCCACAATGAGGAATCACCGGCCAGTAGTTCTTGGAATTTCCACCAACGATGCATTAGGTCTTAATGGTGTTAATTTAATGAGGCTTATGGCAGCAAAAGACTTATATTTTGTTCCCTATGGGCAGGATGATCCGATTAATAAACCGAACAGTATGGTTGCAAGAATGAGTTTAATTAGAGAAACCATCGTGGCCGCGTTAAGCGGAGAACAATTGCAACCGGTCATTATTGAGCGCTATAAAGAAGAATAAGTAAATGAGTTCCATATCAACTGCTATATATCCCGAATATTTAGTAAAAGTCTATTTCTTTGAGACGTTAATATGTTAAAATGGGTGATATTCTAACATAAAAATGATAATTAACGCTTTTGGCTTTTTACAGTCAAGGTTTGATGAAAAGGGGAAATAGACAATGGTAGAGATACAGGGACTAAACATAGCAGTTATTGGAGCAACCGGTGCGGTTGGAAAGCAGATGATTAAAACACTTGAATCTAGAAATCTGCCGATAAAAAATCTTCTTCTCTTATCCTCGGCTCGTTCAGCAGGGAAAAAAGTTACCTTTAAAAATAAAGAATACGTTGTTCAGGAAGCAAAACCTGAAAGCTTTGAAGGAATAGATATTGCTTTATTCAGTGCAGGAGGAAATGTATCAAAAGAATTAGCTCCTGCAGCCGTAGAACGCGGAGCAATCGTAATCGATAATACAAGCGCTTTTCGTATGGCAGTGGATGTTCCGCTCGTCGTCCCAGAAGTAAATGAACAGGATCTTCTTAAACATAATGGCATTATAGCTAATCCGAACTGCTCAACTATTCAAATGGTAGCAGCCTTAGAACCGCTGCGCAAAGCATATGGAATAAGCAAAGTAGTTGTTTCAACCTATCAGGCTGTGTCTGGGGCAGGAGCCGCTGCTATTGCAGAATTAAAGGAGCAGTCACGTGACCTTCTTGAAGGCAAGGAAATTGAACCTAAAATTCTTCCGGTAGGCAGTGGGGAGAATCATTACCAAATTGCTTTTAATGTTATCCCGCAGATTGATAAGTTTGAAGAAAATGGGTTTACATTTGAAGAAATGAAAATGATTAATGAAACTAAAAAAATTATGCACATGCCGGAGTTGAGTGTGGCAGCTACTTGTGTACGTCTCCCTGTAGAAACAGGTCATTCTGAGTCTGTTTACGTTGAAATTAACACGGATGGGATTTCAGCAGGAGATATTAAAGAATTACTGAAAGAAGCGCCGGGAGTTGTTCTTCAAGATGATCCGGATAATCAAGTTTATCCTATGCCTGCCACATCCGTTGGCAAAAATGAAGTATTTGTCGGAAGAATAAGAAAAGACCTTGATGAATCAAAAGGCTTCCATTTATGGATTGTCTCTGATAACCTTCTAAAAGGAGCGGCGTGGAATTCTGTACAAATTGCAGAAAGCCTGCTTAAATTAAAATTAGTGACTAGTAAATAAATGTACTATGAAAACGCAGCGCCAGGGGTAAACTTGGCTTGTATTTGAGGTGTGCTAAATGAAAATCATCGTCCAGAAATTCGGGGGAACCTCTGTCCGTGACGAGGGAAGCCGTTCACATGCTAAGCGACATATAAAAAAAGCAATAAGTGAAGGCTATAAGGTAGTGGCTGTAGTCTCAGCAATGGGCAGAGCAGGGGAACCGTACGCAACTGACACACTACTTTCTCTTGCGGGAGGAACTGAAAGTAAATTAACCAAACGTGAACAGGATTTAATGCTCTCGGTCGGAGAGACAATTTCTTCCATAGTTTTTACGAATATGCTTCTTCAGCATGATATAAAAGCTACAGCTTTTACAGGTGCTCAAGCTGGTTTCCATACGAACGGCGATCATACCAATGCTAAAATAATGGAAATGAAGTGTGAACGGCTGGTAAAAGAATTAGAGACCAATGATGTTGTTGTGGTTGCCGGGTTCCAGGGAGCTGCGAAAACGGGTGACATTACGACAATTGGCCGCGGTGGCAGCGATACCTCTGCAGCTGCACTAGGTGCAGCACTTTCCGCTGAATGGGTTGATATCTTTACTGATGTTGAGGGAATCATGACAGCCGATCCTCGGATAGCTGAACATGCAAGACCGCTTTCAGTCGTTACGTATAATGAAGTATGTAATATGGCATACCAGGGAGCTAAAGTGATTCATCCTAGAGCGGTGGAAATCGCTATGCAGGCAAAAGTTCCGATTCGAATTCGATCCACTTATACAGATGGTATCGGAACACTGGTAACTAATGTGACCAAGGGTACAAAGGGCAGCGATATCCGCGAAAGGTTAGTAACCGGTATTGCTCATGTTTCTAATATCACCCAAATTAAGGTGAAAGCAAAAAAAGATCAATACAACTTGCAATCAGAGGTCTTTAAAGCCATGGCAAAAGCTTCAATCAGTGTTGATTTTATCAATATATCACCAAATGCGGTCGTTTATACGGTGACGGAAGAAATGACTGAACGAGCTATTGAAACATTGACGAACATGGGCTATGAGCCTTTTGTTGAACGAAACTGCGCGAAGGTGTCTGTTGTCGGCGGCGGGATAAATGGTGTGCCAGGAGTAGCGTCTAAAATCGTCACAGCCCTTTCAGAAAAAGGAATTGGAATTCTTCAGTCTGCAGACAGCCATACAACTATTTGGGTGCTGGTAAAAGCTGAAGACCTAGTGGAAGCTGTAAACTCACTTCATGATGCTTTCCATTTACATGAAGATGCGTCGGCATCTCCACTGACAGAAAGATAGTATTTTTATAAAGAGGTGTGTTTAATGATTGACTTTGGAAGAGTGTCAACAGCGATGGTTACGCCATTTGATAAAAAGGGTAACCTTGACTTTGGCAAGACTGCCACGCTGATTAATTACTTAATTGAAAACGGCTCAGATTCATTGGTTATTGCTGGAACGACAGGGGAATCTCCAACGCTTTCAGCAGAAGAAAAAATTGCTCTGCTCCGCCATGTTGTAAACGTCGTGGATAAGCGGGTTCCTGTTATTATGGGGACAGGGAGTAACAACACATATGCTTCAATCGAGTTAACGAAAAGGGCAGAAGCGAACGGTGCGGATGCAGTGATGCTGGTAGCTCCTTATTATAGTAAAACGAATCAAGAGGGACTGTATCAGCATTTTAAGGCGATTGCAGAAAGTACTGCCCTGCCGGTAATGCTGTATAATATTCCCGGCCGTTCCGCTGTTAATATTGAACCTGAAACGATTTGCAGGCTTTCTAGAATCACTAATATTGTCGCAGTTAAAGAAGCGAGCGGTAATTTGAACGCCATGACTGAAATAATTGCGAATACGGACGAAGACTTCCGATTATACAGCGGGGACGATGCACTTACCCTTCCTGTGTTAGCCATTGGAGGCGCAGGGGTAGTATCTGTTGCTTCTCATGTTGTAGGAAATGATATGCAGCAGATGATTCAATCCTTCGTAACGGGCGACCTAAGGGAGGCTGCTAGAGAACACCAGAGGCTCTTGCCGCTGACTACTGCTTTGTTTGCAGCACCTAACCCTACGCCTGTTAAAACCGCTCTACAGCTCTCTGGTATTGATGTCGGAGGTGTACGGCTTCCGCTGGTTCCACTAACTGAACAAGAAAGAACAACTTTAAGCGATCTGTTGTCTAAATAAGTTTTTTTACTTAAACAAGTCGATTCTAAGTGAATTGACTTGTTTTTTTATAAAAGATGAAGGCGATTACTATTTTTCTCTTGCGACTTTTCAGTATTTTATAAACTTACATAAATCCGTAAAAAAGTAATAAGTTGTCATGTTTTTTCTTCTTCGGTTATAATGGGTAGAGAATAACGTGCACGGCGATATATTTGAAGGAGGAAACCCGATTGGCTAGAGACAAAAAGAACCAAGGCATCAAAATTATTTCCCTTGGCGGACAAGGGGAATTAGGCAAAAATATGTATGTGGTAGAGGTAAATGAAGATCTATTCATGCTTGATGCAGGATTGATGTTTCCAGAAGAAGAAATGCTGGGTATTGACGCTGTCATTCCAGATATAAGTTATATTATGGAGAATAAACATAGATTAAGAGGGATTTTTATCAGTCATGGTCATGAAGATCATATGGGCGCCCTTGCTTATGTTTTGAAATATATTGATGTACCTGTTTACGGAGCAAAGCTTACACTTGCACTTATACAAGCCCATCTTAAAGAAGCAGACTATTATGAAGATGCGGAATTTGTAGAAATTACATCTGACACTGTTCTTGAGTTTCCTGAAGCAAACATTACCTTTTTTAAGACCAATCACAGCATTCCGGATTCAGTAGGGATTGTCATTCATACATCAGAAGGCGCAATTGTCTATACGGGTGATTTTAAATTCGATCAAGCAGCTGCTGGTATTTATAAACCTGAAATTGGGAAAATGGCAAGAATCGGGGAAGAAGGAGTTCTCTGCTTAATGTCTGACAGTACAGGGGCGGAAAAACCAGGCTATACCCCATCAGAAGCTCTAGTTGCAACGGAAATGGCCCAAGCCTTTTATAATGCGCCAGGTCGAATCATAGTAGCCTGCTTTGCTTCGAATGTGAATCGTATTCAACTCGTGTTTAATGCTGCTGTTCAGACGGGCAGAAAAGTTGCGGTTGTTGGCAAGAGTCTTCAACGTGTATACGAAACAGCCTTAAACCTTGGTTATTTAGATGTGGAAGAAGAGAGTATTATTCCCGTATCGGAAATCCATCACTATGAAGACAAAGAGATTGTCATCCTTTCAACAGGGCATCAAGGAGAGCCTATTACGGCACTTCAAAAGATGGCTAAGCAATCACATAAACAAGTAGCAATTAAGCAAGGAGATACAGTCTTAATTGCAGCTTCACCGCTTCCAGGGGGCGAATTAATTCTGTCTAAAACCGTAGATATGCTCTTTAGAGTCGGCGCTAATGTCGTTTCATCTAAACAGCGTGTTCATGTATCAGGCCATGGCAGCCAAGAAGAATTAAAAATGATGATTAATTTAATGAAACCTAAATACTTAATTCCCGTACACGGGGAATATCGTCATCTATTTTCTCATGAAAAAGTGGGAATCGCTGCAGGAATCCCGAAAGAGAACATTATCGTTGCAGATAAGGGCGATATCATTGAAGTGAAAAAAGACAGAATTCGACTAGCGTCCAAAGTTACAGCAGGAAATGTTCTGATTGATGGCAGCGGAGTTGGAGATGTTGGGAATATCGTTCTTCGTGATCGCCGTCTGCTTTCGCAAGATGGAATATTGCTTGTAGTTGTAACCTTGAATCGATCAGATAAATCGATTGCAGCGGGACCTGAAATCATTTCACGAGGCTTTGTTTATGTTAGAGAGTCTGAAAAATTACTTGAAGAAGCAACGGAAGTTGTTACAGCAGTAGTTAAGAAAAATGGCTCGCGCCAGCCGTTTGATTGGTCGACCCTCAAGCAGGATATGCGCGATACCCTTAACTCGTTTTTATATGAAAAAACAAAACGCCGCCCGATGATTTTACCAATCATTATGGAAATTTCATAAACGTATCAATGAAGCCCTTGACTGGTTCAGTCAGGGGCTTTTTTGATTTAGTTATAAAAGGGATGAACTTTTGCAACAGGGACAATAATAAATTCATACGCAAATAGAAAGGGGAACGTTATAGTGGAGCAAACACCAAGCCCAGATGAAGGGCGTCAAGAAGTAAAAAATTCAACGTTAATTGAAAAAATTCAACAGCTGGGTCAAACCAATGTCCCGCAATTGTCTAAAGACTCAAAAGTTCATTGCTTAACGATCATCGGGCAAATTGAAGGTCATATGCAGCTGCCGCCGCAAAATAAAACAACTAAGTATGAACATGTTATCCCTCAAATCGTAGCGATTGAACAAAATCCTTCGATTGAAGGCTTATTAGTTATTTTGAATACGGTGGGGGGAGATGTCGAAGCAGGATTGGCAATTGCAGAAATGCTCGCATCACTTTCTAAACCGACCGTTTCTATCGTTTTAGGAGGAGGTCATTCAATAGGCGTGCCTATTGCGGTCTCTTGTGATTATTCATTTATTGCGGAAACAGCTACAATGACCATTCATCCAATCCGGTTGACAGGAATGGTTATCGGCGTCCCGCAAACGTTTGAATATTTAGATAAAATGCAAGAACGAGTGATTAAATTTGTAACAAGACATTCAGCTATAGAGGAAGAAACATTTAAGGAATTAATGTTTGCCAAAGGTAATTTAACGCGAGATATTGGAACAAACATTATCGGTCAAGAAGCAGTTGACAATAAATTAATGCATGCGGTTGGCGGTGTTGGTCAAGCTATGCGAAAACTTGATGAATTGATGAATAAAAAAAATGAACTGACGAATGGAGGACTCATACAGTGACCATTTATACGATTGTACCTGAGGAACAAATCTTTGCTGAAGCAGCACCTTCGTTATCACAGGTATTTGAAGTTCAATATCAAGGTGTTCCTCTTCAGGTGCACTATCAAGGAGGGCGTTCGTTTAGAGTGGATCGCGTTTTAAGTACAGATCCAGCCGATTACCTGAATCAGTCTGTACAACCAGGCGTTTTTCTTCCGGTTATTCAGTTTGAAAACTAGAATAACACGGCGAAACTGGTGAAATTATGATATACTGGGACTACTATTGAATATCAGCAGCCATCTGGCTGCTTTCTTCTTTCTATACGATAATTTACATACATAAACCGTTTTTAAAATGATAGAGGAGAAGATAATCAGGAAAAGTAAGGTGATTAAATTGGCGAAAAATAAACGTAAAAAAACAAAACGTACGGATACACTAAAAAGTACGATGAAATTTGAAGTAATGGGTCTCGTATTAATTGCATTAGCGGCCATTGCCATTGCAAATTTAGGAGCTGTAGGAAAAAGCAGTGTATTATTTGTTCGTTTTTTTATGGGTGAATGGTACATCTTACTCCTTTTAGGCGTTATGGTCAGCGGGTTTTATTTAATGATTAAACGATCCATTCCCGTATTCTTAAAACGCCAGCTGATTGGTATTTATTTTCTTACGGCAAGTATTCTGCTTCTCAGTCATGTGAAATTATTTGAGAATTTAGCAGGAGGAGGCCCATTTGAAAAACCGAGTGTCATCAGCAATACTTGGGAATTATTTTGGATGGAAGTTAGAGGAGCCGCGAGTACCAGCGATTTAGGCGGAGGGATGTTTGGGGCAATTCTTTTTGCAGCTTCTTACTTTTTATTTGATCAAGCTGGTTCTAGAATATGTGTCTTGATCTTTATCCTAATCGGAATTATTTTGCTGACGGGGAAATCTCTTGGCGATACGCTGGGAAAAGTGTTTGGGACAGTGACCAGGTTTATGTCTGAACAATGGCAGGCTTTTATAGATGACATGAAGACATGGAATCAAGATAAAAAAGAAAAAAAGAAAAAAGAACGTGCTAAACCAAAAGAAGTACAAAAACCTGAAAAACGAAAACCCGTACACGAAGAGGAAACGGAGCAGGAGTCTGCGGAGGTAGCAGCTGAACGTCTTATTTCTAACTTTGCTGACACAGCCTATGCCGGCGTGCCGGTACCTGAGGAACCCGTTTCAAGTGTTCAAAAGTCGACCGAACAAAGCAAGGCATCGGAAGAAAATGATTCACCGCCAAATATAACGTTTACTGAAGTAGAAAATAAAGAATACAGCCTTCCACCCTTAACCTTACTTACTGAACCAAAAAAAGCAGATCAAAGTGGTGAATATCAATTAATTCATGAAAACGCAGCGAAATTGGAAAGAACCTTCACAAGTTTTGGTGTCAAAGCAAGAGTGACACAAGTACACCTAGGTCCTGCGGTTACCAAATATGAAGTTCATCCCGATGTCGGTGTAAAAGTGTCTAAAATTGTTAGTCTCTCAGATGACTTAGCGCTAGCCTTAGCTGCAAAAGATATCAGGATTGAAGCACCCATCCCTGGTAAGTCAGCCATTGGTATTGAAGTGCCAAATGCTGAAGTGGCCATTGTTTCTTTGAGAGAAGTTTTAGAGGCAAAGGACGTAGATAAGCCTGAATCGAAGCTGCAAATTGGACTAGGACGAAATATTTCTGGTGAAGCGGTCAAGGCTGAATTAAATAGAATGCCCCATCTTCTTGTAGCAGGTGCAACTGGAAGCGGGAAATCCGTCTGTATTAATGGAATTATCACGAGTATTTTAATGCGGGCTAAACCTCACGAAGTCAAGATGATGATGATTGACCCTAAAATGGTAGAACTGAATGTCTATAATGGAATTCCACATTTATTGGCTCCTGTGGTAACGAATCCTAAAAAAGCAGCTCAGGCTTTGCAAAAAGTTGTTAGTGAAATGGAGCGCCGATATGAGCTCTTTTCACATACTGGAACCCGTAATATTGAAGGCTATAATGAATATGTGAATCATTTTAATATTGAGGAAGATGATAAGCAGCCATTGCTTCCTTATATTGTCGTAATTGTCGATGAGCTGGCAGATTTAATGATGGTCGCTTCTTCTGAGGTAGAAGATGCTATTACGCGATTAGCTCAAATGGCTCGTGCAGCGGGAATTCATTTAATTATTGCGACACAGCGTCCATCTGTCGATGTTATTACCGGAGTCATTAAAGCAAACATACCATCTCGGATTGCCTTTAGTGTATCTTCAATGACGGATTCCCGAACCATACTTGATATGGGGGGAGCAGAGAAACTCCTAGGTCAAGGCGATATGCTATTCTTGCCGGCAGGGGCATCCAAACCCGTCCGCGTGCAAGGGGCATTTCTTTCAGATCATGAAGTAGAAGAAGTGGTCGAATATGTAATATCACAGCAAAAAGCTCAATATAACGAAGAAATGATACCAGATGAAATTGTAGAAACAACAGGGGAAGTCGAAGACGATCTATATCAGGATGCGGTTTCTTTAATTATGGAGATGCAGACAGCTTCAGTGTCGATGCTTCAGAGACGTTTCAGGATAGGCTATACAAGAGCAGCAAGGTTAATCGATGAGATGGAAGCGAGAGGAATTGTCGGTCCTTACGAAGGAAGTAAGCCAAGACATGTCTTAGTTTCTAGAGATCCAAATAGTGAAGCAAATTTATCATAGAATGAAAACTCCCCCCTGTTTATAGGGGGGAGTTTTCATTCTTACAATTCTTCTTCTTTTAAATGTTCTTTGCAAAATTGAGCGACCATGGCTAATTCATCATCTTCTAAATCAAATTCTAATAATTGTTCAGTTTCACGCTCTAACAGGTCATATTTTACAACTTTAGAAGTGTTGTCGTCTACAACATAAAGAACACGTATGTACAATCCTTTTTCACTTGCCAGTTCATCATCTTCAGGCACCTCGATATCAAGGAATAGTTCATAGCGATCCCCAGTTAAGATATCAAACGGGTCTTTTAATTTTTCAACTTTATAACCAGTAATGGTTAACATGTAATCATCCTTCCAAAAAAAATATTTCATTTTATTATACAACAAAAGTATAAGCCGCATCCAAGGATAAGGTATCTTTGTCAGGATTGACCGTAAAAAGTATACAAAAAACTGAATAATTCTTTATCAATAGCAACCAGTTATAAGCTAAAATACGGTTATATTGCCATTATATGACTAATGTAGTATGTATAAATATACATATAGGATGATGTTCACATATCCGGAAAAGTATGGATAGGATAATGTTCCTAAAATGATTTTTTTGTGAATTCGCAAAACGCTATTTATTTTGAATCAAATTAATGATATAGTATGTTCGATTAGAGGAATTGATAATACATCAGAGGTCTGATGTCTTAAGAACTTAGTTGGGGGAAGCTGCATGTCTATTAAGTCAGATAACAGGCACTTATATTTACAGGTTATCGATCATTTGAAGCTCGATATTGAAAAGGGTGTTTATAAAGAGAAAGAAAAACTACCCTCTGAATTTGAGCTGGCAAAGAAGCTGGGTGTAAGCCGAGCTACACTGCGTGAGGCCCTGAGAATTCTTGAAGAAGATAATGTAATTGTTCGCAGGCATGGGGTTGGTACTTTTGTGAATACCAAACCGATGGTTTCTTCAGGAATAGAACAACTTAACAGTGTCACTGACATGATTGAACAAGCAGGCATGAAGCCTGGCACTATTTTCTTAAGCTCTTCAACCCAGGAATCAACGGATGACGATACTCGCCGATTTAAGAGTAATTTGGATAGTGGAATGGTTTTAGTCGAGCGTGTCAGGACAGCGAATGGGAAGCCGGTAGTTTATTGTGTGGACAAGATCCCTACAGATATTCTGCCTGAAAGTTCTATTCAGGGTGATGAATCGCTGCTGGATATCTTAGAAAAAGAGGCTGGCAGGAGAATCAGCTATGCTGTAGCGAATATTGAGCCAATGGGCTACCATGAAAAGGTTTCGCCTATTTTGGAATGTGAACCTGAAGCATCGTTGCTTGTCTTAAAACAAATGCATTACGACAGCTCGGATGAACCAATTCTTTATTCAGTTAATTACTTTAAAACGGATATG
Source organism: Peribacillus sp. FSL H8-0477 (assembly GCF_038002765.1). Lineage (NCBI taxonomy): Bacteria > Bacillati > Bacillota > Bacilli > Caryophanales > Bacillaceae > Peribacillus > Peribacillus sp. FSL H8-0477. The sequence continues at coordinate 1,532,542 of NZ_JBBODE010000002.1, forward strand.
TTTAGTTTTCATGTCCTTCGTAAGCGTGTCTAAATAATTTTTATGGAGATATGTAAACGGAAACAAGATTTCCTTTTCAGAAAATTCCTATCTAATCAACCAAAACCTTAGGGGGTAAACATTTTGAAAAAACGTAAATTAGGCTTAGCGTTGTCCGTCGTTCTTGCTGCTGGTACATTACTTGGTGCTTGTGGGAACAAAGAAGAGGATACAAAAGAAAAATCAGAAGGCGGGAAAGATAACTTTAAAGTAGCTATGGTAACAGATATTGGCGGTATTGATGATAAATCCTTTAACCAATCTTCTTGGGAAGGCTTACAAGCCTTTGGTAAAGAAAATGGAATTAAAGAAGGTCCCGATGGATATACGTACCTACAGTCTAAATCTGATGCTGATTATACAACCAATCTTCAAAAATTAGCTCGTCAAGATTTTAATCTTGTTTTTGGAATTGGATATGCACTTGCAGAATCTTTAACAGAAGTAGCTGACAGCAAAAAAGAGACAAATTTTGCGATCGTTGACTCTGTAGTAGAAAAGGACAATGTTGCAAGCGTTAACTTTAAAGAAGATCAAGGATCATTCCTTGTAGGTGTTATCGCAGGCTTATCTACTAAATCAAACAAAATTGGTTTTGTAGGTGGAGTAGATGGAGAACTTATCAATAAATTTGAAACTGGATTCATTGCCGGTGTTAAAACAGTTAATAAAACGGCCGATGTAAACGTACAGTATGCTGCAAGTTTTGGTGATGCTGCTAAAGGGCAAGCCATTGCAAACAGTATGTATGGATCAGGAATCGATATCATCTACCACGCTGCCGGCGGAACAGGTAATGGTGTATTCTCTGCAGCTAAAGAATTGAAGAAGAAAGATCCTGAAAGCAATGTTTGGGTAATCGGTGTTGACCGTGACCAAGTAGAAGAAGGTAAAGTGACTGTAGATGGAAAAGATTATAATGTAACATTAACTTCAATGGTAAAACGTGTAGATGTTGCTGTTCAAGATTTATCTAAACAAGCTCTTGAAGATAAATTCCCAGGCGGTAAAATCATTCAGTATGGTATTGAAGAAAATGCAATTATGGTCTCGGATTCAAAAGACAATGTTTCTCCAGAAGCATTGAAAGCGGTTGATGAATATACAGCGAAAATTAAATCCGGTGATCAAAAAGTTCCGAGCACACGTGCAGAGCTTAAAGAAATGGGATTTTAATAGACTGATATGGGAGTAGGAGGGCGCTTTTGCCCTCTGTTCCATACATTGCTGAAAAACTGAATGAAAGACTATAACAGTTTATAGTTTTTCCTTTGTTTTTTTAAGGCAAACCGTTTGGTCTTTAGAAAGACTCATATTCTTGTAGGGGTTGATTAAAAGTGGAACATATTATTGAGATGCTCAATATCCGTAAGGAATTCCCTGGAATCGTTGCGAATGACAATATTACTCTGCAGTTGAAAAAAGGAGAAATTCATGCTCTATTAGGGGAAAATGGAGCAGGAAAATCAACTCTGATGAACGTTTTGTTTGGATTGTACCAACCTGAGGAAGGCGAAATTCGCGTAAATGGAGAACCTGTTAAGATTACTAATCCTAACATTGCCAATGATCTTGGCATTGGAATGGTTCATCAGCATTTTATGCTAGTCGATCCTTTTACGGTCACCGAAAATATTATTCTCGGAAAAGAACCATCCAAAGCTGGACAGATTAATTTGAAAAAAGCAAAAAAAGAAGTTAGAGAGTTATCTGAGCAATATCATTTACATGTTGACCCAGATGCGAAAATTGCCGATATATCTGTAGGTATGCAGCAACGTGTCGAAATTTTAAAAACATTATATCGAGGAGCAGAAATTCTAATATTTGACGAGCCGACTGCTGTTCTTACGCCTCAAGAAATTAAAGAATTGATTTCTATTATGAAGGCACTTGTGAAAGAAGGAAAATCGATTATCCTCATTACTCATAAGCTTAAGGAAATTATGGAGGTTTGTGATCGAGTTACCATTATTCGTAAAGGAAAAGGAATTGGGACTGTTAACGTCAATGAAACGAACCCAGAAGAACTTGCTAGTTTAATGGTAGGTAGAGAAGTAGTTTTCAAAACAGTCAAAAAAGAAGCCAGCCCCACAGATGTTGTTTTAGCAATAGAAGAGTTAAAGGTAAAGGACTCTAGAGGGATTGAAGCAGTTAAAAACTTATCTCTTACGGTTCGATCCGGAGAAATTGTCGGGATTGCAGGTGTAGATGGTAATGGACAGTCGGAACTAATTGAAGCGATTACAGGATTGAAAAAAGTTACCGATGGAAAGATCAAGCTGAAAAATAAGGAAATTCAGAATTTAAAACCAAGAAAAATAACTGAATCCGGTATCGCACATATTCCCCAAGATCGTCATAAGCATGGTTTGGTCCTTGATTATACAATTGGAGAAAATATGGTGTTACAAACCTATTATCAAGAACCTATCTCCAAAATGGGGATTTTAAATGATAAGAATGTGTATGACAAAGCAAGAAAACTAATTAAAGAATTTGATGTTCGTACCCCAGATGAGTATACTCCGGCGAGAGCGCTGTCGGGAGGTAATCAACAAAAAGCGATTATTGGCCGGGAAGTCGATCGTAATCCGGATCTACTAATTGCTGCACAGCCTACCCGAGGTCTAGACGTAGGAGCGATTGAATTTATTCATCAACGTCTTATTGAGCAGCGTGACCATGGGAAAGCGGTATTGCTGATTTCGTTTGAATTAGATGAAATTATGAACATCAGCGATCGAATTGCAGTGATTTATGAAGGTGAAATTGTGGCTATTGTTAACCCTAAAGAAACTACAGAACAAGAACTAGGGCTGCTTATGGCAGGAAGTAAGCGTAAAGAAGCGGGGGATACAGCAAATGTCTAACAAACTAAAAATGATAAGCATCCCAGTGCTTTCGGTCGTTTTAGGATTTATAGCTGGCGCAATAATTATGTTGGTAAGCGGTTACGATCCTGTAGCAGGTTACTCGGCTATGGTAACAGGGATCGTCGGTGACTCGTTTAATCTAGGAGAATCAGTCAGACAGATTATCCCTTATATTCTTGCAGGTCTTGCTGTCGCATTTGCTTTTAGAACCGGTCTTTTCAACATAGGTGTTGAGGGACAGCTAATTGTAGGGTGGCTGGCATCTGTATGGGTTGGAATCACATTTGATCTTCCAGCGATCATTCATTTACCAGTGGCTGTTCTTGCCGGCGGTCTTGCCGGTGCTTTGTGGGCATTCATCCCTGGGATCTTAAAAGCAAAATTCCGAGTACATGAAGTTATCGTTTCGATTATGCTCAATTATACCGCCCTTCATGTTACGAACTATATCATTAATAATGTTTTGACAGATAAAATGGATAAAACGGGTGTAATAAAAGACACGGCTAGTCTCCGTTCCCCTTTCTTTGAAAGTCTTACAGAAGGATCACGGATGCACTGGGGTATTTTCGTAGCGATTATTTGTGTCTTTATCATGTATTTTATTCTTGAAAAAACAACCACAGGTTTTGAATTAAAGGCAGTAGGATTTAACCAGCATGCTTCTGAATACTCAGGTATGAGTGTGAATAAGAATATTGTTCTTTCAATGGTTATTTCCGGTTCATTTGCAGGTCTTGCCGGTGCAATGGAAGGCCTTGGAACCTTCGGATATGCAGCGATTAAAACCGGGTTTACCGGTATCGGTTTTGACGGTATTGCCGTAGCTTTGCTGGGTGGAAATACAGCCATTGGTGTTGTATTTGCTGCCATCCTTTTTGGAGGCCTAAAGGCAGGAGCTTTAAATATGCCATATGAAGCTGGAATTCCGAGTGAAATCGTTGATATTGTCATTGCCTTAATTATTTTCTTTGTAGCTTCTAGCTACTTTATCCGTTACATCATTGGCCGCATTACTAAAAAGGGGGTGAAATAAGTGGACTTATATCAAATCTTAGGAATTATTGTACCAGCAATGATCGCGCTGGCAGCGCCACTTATTTTCACTGCGCTTGGCGGTGTATTTTCTGAACGAAGCGGTGTCATAAATATTGGTTTAGAAGGATTAATGGTTATTGGGGCATTTACGGGTATTGTTTCTAACCTGGTTTTGGCCGATTCTCTGGGAGCATGGACCCCTTGGGTTTCAGTGTTGATCGCAATGGTTGTGGCCGCACTCTTCTCCATCTTACATGCCGTGGCAGCCATTACATTTAGGGCAGACCAAACAGTCAGCGGGGTGGCAATTAACCTTCTGGCTGTCGGATTAACGGTCTTTCTTGTGAAGAAAATTTACGGCAAGGGTCAAACGGATATTATAACAGAACCGTTTCCAAGAGTAGATATTCCAATTCTTAGTGATATTCCGTATATTGGTACTATATTCTTCTCAAATGGTTACTATATTTCTTATATTGCTATCCTTTTAGCTTTTGTAGTTTGGTATATTATCTATAAAACACCATTTGGTTTGAGGATTCGTGCCGTGGGAGAGCATCCGATGGCTGCTGATACAATGGGGATCAGTGTTACTAAAATCCGGTATGCTGGGGTTATTATATCTGGAGCCCTTGCAGGTATCGGTGGTGCCATATATGCGATCTCATTCTCTAATGATTTCAGTCATGCGACAATTAATGGTCAAGGGTTTATGGCTATTGCCGCAATGATCTTCGGTAAATGGCATCCACTGGGTGCTATGGGTGCTGCTTTATTCTTCGGACTTGCGCAGAGTTTAAGTGTTGTTGGTGCGAGCCTTCCGTTCTTTAAAGATATTCCAGCTGTGTACTTGTTAATTGCTCCTTATGTATTAACAATTATTGCCTTAGCAGGATTTATCGGACGAGCAGATGCTCCGAAAGCATCCGGTTTGCCTTATATTAAAGGGAAAAGATAATATAGAAACGGCCGGACAGATTTCTTGTCTGGCCGTTTTTTCGTATACATATGAAAAAAGTCTTCAAGCTTGCATGAATTTTCCTTTTGACGGTATATTTTAAGTAGATGATTAAAAGGGTTTTGCTAGACAAATAATAGAAACATTACTTCAAATACATATATATAGGAGGATTTGTATGGCAATAGCTACAGATAACGTAAAAAGTATGCAGGGATATACACTGCATACAATACAAACGACCCAATATAAGACGAATACCTTAGTACTTAAAATGAAGGCTCCCTTATCGGAAAAAAGTGTCACGCAGCGTTCTTTGCTTCCATATGTATTGCAAGCGAGTACGAAGAACTATCCAACCACCCCTCAACTTCGCTCCTACCTTGATGAATTATATGGTGCCAGCTTTTATGTGGATGTAGGTAAAAAAGGAGAATACGATGTTATCAGCTTTACAATGGAAATTGCGAATGAAAAATTCCTTAGTGATCCTGCACCTTTACTCGAAAAAGGATTTGCGCTGCTTGCTGATATTCTCTTAAAGCCTAACAGTACGGATACTGCATTTGATGAACTATCCTTTACGAATGAAAAACGTTCACTTAAGCAAAGAATTCAATCACTTTTCGATGATAAAATGCGTTTCGCATCGACTAGACTCATTGAAGAAATGTGTCAAGGGGAACCTTATAGCCTAGAGACGCTGGGGAATAACAAAGACCTTGAGGCAATTACTGCAGAATCGCTGTACAGTTACTACAAACAAGCGATTGCAGAAGACGAAATCGATTTGTATGTAATCGGCGATGTGGAACAAACACAGGTAGAGCAGTTTGCAGACCGCTACCTTCAGCTGGAGCCGCGTCAGCCTGTGCAGATGCGTTCGATTCAAAAAGACGTGGTAGAGGCAAAAGAGGTATTGGAGAAAGATGATGTTAAACAAGGGAAGTTAAACATCGGATATCGGACGCAAATCGTTTATGGTGATCCAGATTATTACGCCCTTCAAGTATTCAACGGTATCTTTGGCGGTTTTTCCCATTCTAAGCTCTTTATTAATGTTCGTGAAAAAGCAAGTCTTGCGTATTATGCTGCTTCTAGGCTGGAAAGTCATAAGGGATTATTGATTGTGATGAGCGGGATAGAAACGGCCAATTACCGTCAAGCTGTTCAAATTATCTCAGAACAGATGAAAGCCATGAAAAACGGTGAATTTTCAGAGCAAGAGCTAGAACAAACAAAGGCTGTTATCCGAAATCAGATTCTTGAAACGATAGATTCTCCGCGCGGACTTGTGGAAATTCTTTATCACAATGTCATTGCAAAAATTGATATTCCATTAGAAAAATGGCTGCAAGCTACCGAGAAGATAACAAAGTCGGAAATAGTTGAAGCAGGGAAGAAAATCGAGTTGGATACGGTATATTTCTTAACTGGGACGGAGGTACCGCAGTAATGGAAAAAATCAAATTTGATCAATTACAGGAAGAAATTCTGCATGAAACAATGGCGAATGGCTTAGAGGTGTATGTCATTCCTAAAAAAGGTTTTAATAAATCGTTTGCAACCTTTACGACCAAATACGGATCCATTGATAATCATTTTGTCCCGCTAGATAAGGACGATTATACGAAGGTACCAGACGGAATTGCACATTTTCTTGAGCATAAGCTATTTGAAAAAGAAGATGGTGATGTCTTTCAGCAATTCAGCAAGCAAGGAGCGTCAGCAAATGCCTTTACTTCGTTTACTAGAACAGCCTATCTTTTCTCAAGTACATCTGAATTTGAACTAAACTTAAAAACATTAATTGATTTTGTCCAGGATCCTTATTTCTCCGAAAAAACAGTTGAAAAGGAAAAAGGGATTATTGGACAAGAGATTAATATGTATGATGATAATCCTGATTGGCGTTTATATTTTGGCACGATACAAAATATGTATCATACCCATCCAGTAAAAATCGATATTGCCGGGACGATTGATTCGATTGCTGGAATTACCAAAGATATGCTTTATGAATGTTATCATACGTTTTATCATCCAAGTAATATGCTTCTATTTATTGTTGGAGAAGTAAATGGAGAAGAAATCATGGATAGGATTCGCTCGAATCAAGAAACAAAAGATTACCAGCCTCAGCCGGAAGTTAAACGGCAGTTTGCAGACGAACCGAGTGAGGTGGCTGTGAAAAAGAGTCAGCTGAAGATGAATGTTCAGACACCTAAGGTTATGCTAGGAATAAAAGCTCGTCATGTAAATCTCCAAGGTAAGGAGCTTCTAAAGACTGAATTAAGTGCTAATATTCTTTTGGAAATGCTATTCGGCAAGAGCTCTCCTATCCATGAAGATCTTTATTCGACTGGATTAATAGACCAATCCTTTTCTTATGACTATACCCAAGAGCAGGGATTTGGGTTTGCGCTTCTTGGAGGCGATACGCTCCATCCAGATGAGCTGTCAGAAAAATTGACCGATCTATTACTTCAAGCTAAAACAGGAACAGGTCTTGATGAAAAAAGCTTGGAGCGGATTATTAAGAAAAAAATTGGTTCTTTTCTTCGCTCCTTAAATTCACCAGAATACATTGCTAATCAATTCACCAGATATGCATTTAATGATATGAATTTGTTTGATGTGGTTCCAATCTTAGAACAAATCCGTTTTGACGATATTAAACAAACGGCTGCAACATTAATTGATGAATCACAAATTACGGTCTGTCAGGTTATCCCAAAATAAGAGAGCGCCTTGTCATTACGACAAGGCTTTTTGAATGATTAAAGGAGCAGGAAAATGGAAAAAAGATTTGCTTTAATTACGGGAGCGAGCGGTGGGATAGGCAGGGCAATTGCTTTAAAACTTGCTGAAGATCATTACTCCCTTTATCTGCATTATAATCAAAATGAAAAATTGATTACGGAACTAATGAGTGAGCTTGAACGATTTGATATTGAAGTCATTCCCATCCAAGCTGATTTAGGGAAACCTGATGGCTACAAACAAATAGCGGCTCAAATTTTTTCTTTACACGCTGTTGTTTTGAATAGCGGCAATAGTTTTTATGGATTAATGAGTGATACAAACGATCAAATCGTGCAGCAGATGACACAACTTCATGTGGCAAGTCCTTTTCAGTTAACACGTGAATTGCTGCCAAAGCTTATGTCTGCAAACAATGCTTCCATAGTCGCTGTAACGTCCATTTGGGGTCAGGCTGGTGCAGCTTGTGAAGTGTTTTACTCTATGGTAAAGGGAAGTCAAAATGCCTTTGTTAAAGCACTGAGTAAAGAGTGTGCACTGAATGATATCCGCGTAAATGGAATTGCACCAGGTGCTATTTCAACAGCCATGCTGGATGGGTTTACCGAAGAGGAATTTGATCAATTAAACGATGAAATTCCGATGGGGAGAGTAGGGAAACCTATTGAGATTGCTGAAACAGCTGCCTTTTTGTTATCGTCTAAAGCTTCTTACATCACCGGTCAAATAGTGGGGGTTAATGGAGGTTGGTACTAACTCATCTGAAACATGCATAAATTAAATCGCTTCTTCACAAACTAACTATGTACGAATTGAAAGAAGGGATGATGAAAGATGTCTGTATTAGATAATTGGGATCAATGGAAAAACTTCTTAGGAGATCGCTTGCATCAAGGGGAGCACCAAGGCCTTCAGCAAGATACTGTAAGTAATCTTGCTTTTGAAATTGGCGACTACTTGGCTAAACAAGTGGAACCTCAAAATGATCAAGAGAAAGTGCTTGCCGACTTATGGTCAGTAGCGAGCGATGAAGAAAAGCATTCAATTGCGAGTATGATGGTTAAATTAGTGGAAAACAATGGTACACAGTAACTGGTTTAAGGCCCTGTCATTTGATGGGGCTTTTTTTATTGTTATTAGCTGGATGCATGAGGGTTTTATTTACCTGTTCATAATTACCTGCCGCGGTGCAAGAATTATTTTAAATTAAGTAAAGATTAGCCTGAATTTTAAAATGTTTTCGCTTTTAACTTAACCCATTATGCTATATTATAGAAAATAGACAATCATAGGGGTAGTTTTCCGCGATTCCGGGCACAAATGCGGGTTTTTCAAGAAACTACCTTATAAATAAGATCCTGTCACTTAAGGAGTGTTTGGATTGGAAAAAAAAGAATGGTATTTTGAATATGAAATACAAAAGAATCGTCCAGGTTTGTTAGGGGATATTTCTTCACTGCTCGGTATGCTCTCGATTAATATCGTTACCATTAATGGTGTAGATGAAGGCAGACGGGGCATGCTATTAGTGGCAAATGACAACTGGAGTATTGAAAGATTTGAATCGATATTGTCGACAATGGACACCATAACGGTGCATAAAATAAGAGAGCCGAATCTCCGTGATCGCTTAGCTGTCAGGCATGGTAGATATATACAGCGTGATGCCGATGAAAGAAATACGTTTCGTTTCGTCCGGGAAGATTTAGGGTTGTTAGTTGACTTTATGGCAGAGCTATTCAAACAAGATGGCCATAAGTTGATTGGCATTCGCGGGATGCCGAGGGTAGGAAAAACAGAATCAATTGTTGCCTCGAGTGTCTGTGCAAATAAGAGATGGCTATTTGTTTCATCCACTCTCTTAAAACAGACCATTCGAAGTCAGTTAATTGAAGATGAGTACAATGACAATAATTTATTCATTTTGGATGGGATTGTGTCAACTCGACGTGCTAATGAACGTCATTGGCAGCTTGTACGTGAAATTATGAGAATGGATGCGGTGAAAGTAGTCGAGCATCCTGATGTATTTGTTCAGAATACAGAATATACATTAGAAGATTTCGATTACATTATTGAGTTACGAAACAACCCTGAAGAAGAAATTACATACGAAGCAGCAGACCAAAACGATCAGTTCGGTGCAACTGAATTTGGTTCAATCGATTTTTAAAATGGCAGGTGTTTTAATTGACGGAATTAGGAAATAGACTGAAAGAAGCAAGAACAGCCAAGGGGATGACCCTGGATGATCTACAAGAAGTGACTAAGATTCAAAAACGTTATTTGGTAGGCATCGAAGAAGGTAACTATGGTATGATGCCCGGCAAATTTTATGTTCGTGCTTTTATAAAACAGTATTGTGAAGCAGTTGGTCTTGAGTCAGAAGAAATTTTTGAGCAGTACAAAACAGAAGTACCCGCGATAGCGAATCAAGAATTACCAGACCAGCTGTCACGAGTGCGAACAAGAAAGTCATTATCTCCATCTACTTCGAAATTTATGGAGGTATTCCCAAAAATACTCGTTTCGATTTTCGTTCTTGGTGCTATTATTCTCGTTTATGTCTTATGGGTAAACTATAATAACGATAACAAAAGCAGCGGCAATCCTGAAGTGAAAAATGAAGACAATGTTAATTATGGAGAGACTAAGAATTCTCCATTAGAGAAAGAGAAAGAAGAAACTAAAGAACCTGAAGAAGAAACAACGGAACCTGCAGTGGAAGAGTCAGAAGGAACAGAAGAGGAACCGGAGCTTGAACAGGAACTCAGCTCAGTGAGCAACGCGGGAACCAATAGTACGTATGAACTTAAGAATACGGAAAAATTTCTCTTGAAACTTTCTTCAAAAGGTGAAACGTGGGTAAGTGTTAAAAATGCAAACGGCAAGTCATTATTTGAAGGTATTTTAAAGGACAGTGAAAGTAAAGAAATTGATTTTTCAGAAGAAACAGAGGCAAAAGTTAGAATTGGTAATGCAGCCGCAACCGAAATTTATGTGAATGAAGAGCTGCTTGAATATTCGGTTTCACCAACGAAAAGTACTACACAGACTGTAACAATACAATTCACGAAACCTGAATAGTCATCTTATTGGTGGCTATTTTTCTTCATGAGTGTTTAATGCGAATTTTTTGGAGGGTAAAGAAGTGAATCTACCGAATAAAATTACAATATCGAGAATCTTTTTAATACCAATCTTTTTATTAATTATGCTCCTGCCATTGTCATGGGGAGAACTAAATGTAGATGGGCATGTACTCCCAATTACGCATCTTGTAGGGACGCTCGTTTTTATTATCGCCTCCACTACAGATTGGATCGACGGGTATTATGCTCGTAAGTTGAATATGGTCACTAACCTAGGGAAATTCTTAGATCCTCTAGCGGATAAATTGCTCGTCCTTGCTGCACTTTTGGTTCTAGTAGACCTAGATTTAATTTATGGACAAACTTGGATTGCCATTGTCATTATCAGCAGAGAATTAGCCGTAACAGGATTAAGAGCCATTTTAGCTGGGTCCGGAGAAATTGTAGCCGCTGCTACATTAGGTAAAATTAAAACATGGGCACAGATTATTGCCATTTCCGCATTATTGCTTCACAATCTGCCATTTGCCTTGTTCTCTTTCCCATTGGCATATATTGCGCTATGGATTGCGTTGATCTTCACTGTTTGGTCTGGTTGGGAATATTTCGCGAAAAATAAATCTATATTTATTAATTCGAAGTAAGGAACGGAGTGACTGGGAGATGGATGCAGAAATTATCGCGGTTGGATCAGAACTGCTGTTAGGGCAGATTGTAAATACAAATGGCCGTTTTTTATCACAGCAATTTGCAGAAATGGGTATTAACGTTTATTATCATACGGTCGTAGGGGATAACGACAAGAGACTGCAGGATGCAGTCGATATTGCCAAGAAACGTGCGGATTTAATTGTTTTTACCGGCGGTTTAGGACCTACAAAGGATGATATGACGAAAGAAACCATTTCAAGAATGCTCGGTAAAGAACTTGTTTTTGATCAAGAGGCCCTTCAATCCATTGAAGCCTATTTCACTAAATCAAACCGAGTCATGACTGAAAATAATAAAAAACAAGCACTTGTACTTGATGGATCTGACATATTAGCCAATGATCATGGCATGGCACCCGGAATGGTTCTGACGGTTGAGAATATTACCTATATGCTTCTGCCAGGCCCTCCAAGTGAGATGGAACCAATGTTCTTGAAATACGGTTATGAAACGCTTATGAAATTGATGGATAAGCATGAACGAATCGAATCTAAGGTTCTGCGCTTTTTTGGGATTGGTGAAGCTAAGTTAGAAACAGTGATTGAGGACTTAATTGAAAAACAGTCCAACCCGACAATCGCGCCGCTTGCAGGAGATGGGGAAGTAACGCTTAGGATAACAGCAAAGCATGAAACAAAAGAAAAGTGCGAAGAGATGATTGCTGAAGCTGAAAAAGAAATTTTAACCAGAGTCGGACAATTTCATTATGGAAATAACCAAACTTCACTTATTAAGGAATTAGTGAAGGAACTTACTGTTCGCAAGCTGACCATTGCAGGAGCAGAAAGCCTGACCGGAGGGATGTTTCAAGAACAGCTGACAACAATTCCAGGTGCGGGCAAAGTCTTTAAAGGCGGTATTGTCAGCTATACAAATGATGCGAAATCAAATGTGCTCAATGTTAAAAACAAAACAATTGAACAATTTGGGGTCGTCAGTGAAGAATGTGCAATTGAAATGGCTGAAAACGTCAGCGCTCAGTTTAAAGCTGACATCGGAATCAGCTTCACCGGCGTTGCTGGACCTGATACCCAAGAAGGAAAACCTGTGGGTACAATATTCATCGGTATTGCCTTTCGTAATGGAAAATCACTGGCTAAAAAGCTGAGTCTTTCGGGCAGCCGATCTCAAAATCGCGTTCGCAGTGTGAAATACGGTTGTCATTTTTTGATGCAGGAATTAGAAAATAATCTATCATAAGATTGATTGAAACATGGAGATGGCATTGCTGCCGTCTCTTTTTTTTGAGTTCATGCTGAAAGGTTTTCATAATGGGAAAAGGGGAATCAGTAAATAGAGTTCAGGAAGCAGTGTTGATAAGTGCTTACCTCATAGAGAAAAAAATTTCAGCCTCGTAAATTTACATTTCTTTTAGATATGAACCCATAAAGATGCATTTTACTAGTAGGAAAAGAGCAATTTTGAAGGAAAAAGTCAAACGAAAAAAACGAATGAATGTTCGACTTTTTACTTGGCAAATGAATGAAAACAGTATATAGTAAGGATAAGCTTTAAAGGATAGGAAACACTCCTTTTTGGATGCTGGTACAACAAAATTGTTAATGTTCGGCCTCAACAAAAGAGGTTTTATAGATAGTGAATTTACTATTAGCTGGTTATAGCTGGTTAATTAAATATTGAGGAGGAAATTGAGTGAGTGATCGTCAAGCGGCATTAGAAATGGCTTTAAAACAAATTGAAAAACAATTTGGTAAAGGTTCAATAATGAAAATGGGTGAAAAGACAGATACAAGAATTTCTACTAGTTCAAGTGGATCTTTGGCAATTGATGTAGCTTTAGGGGTAGGCGGCTACCCAAGAGGGCGTGTAATTGAGATATACGGGCCGGAAAGTTCAGGTAAAACGACAGTTGCCTTACATGCTATTGCTGAAGTTCAGAAGGCTGGGGGCACGGCTGCCTTTATTGATGCTGAACATGCATTAGATCCTGCCTACTCTTCAAAACTTGGAGTAAATATTGATGAATTGCTGCTTTCACAGCCAGATACTGGTGAACAAGCACTTGAGATAGCTGAGGCTCTTGTCCGCAGCGGCGCCGTAAATATACTTGTTATTGATTCCGTGGCAGCTTTGGTTCCTAAAGCTGAAATTGAAGGTGAAATGGGAGATTCCCATATGGGTCTGCAGGCAAGAATGATGTCTCAGGCACTTCGTAAGCTTTCAGGTGCTATTAATAAATCAAATACAATTGCTATTTTCATTAATCAGGTTCGAGAAAAAATCGGTATTATGTTTGGTAATCCGGAGACCACTCCAGGAGGCCGGGCGCTTAAGTTTTATTCAACTGTACGTCTTGAAGTTCGTCGTGCTGAACAATTAAAACAAGGAAATGATATTGTTGGTAATAGAGCAAAAGTAAAAGTTGTGAAAAATAAAGTAGCACCGCCGTTCCGTGTAGCTGAAGTTGATATCATGTACGGAGAGGGTATTTCACGTGAAGGTGAAATTATCGATATGGCTTCGGAATTGGATATTGTTCAAAAAAGCGGATCATGGTTCTCATATAATGGTGACCGTCTTGGACAAGGACGCGAAAATGCAAAATTATTCTTGAAATCGAATCAAACGCTTCAAGATGAAATTTACAAGAAAATTCGTGAACATTATAATTTAGACGGCCAACATATTGCCGTAAAGGAAAATGACAAAGAAAAAGAACTTGAGTTAGATTTAGATTGATCAAAAAACCAGGCTTTTTTTAGCCTGGTTTTTTTCAAATAAACTCGAAAACTGTAAATTCTTTGTGGTGTTAAATTGGATAATGAAGGGTAATTTATCGTTTATTTTCTATTTTAGGTACTAAAAGGAACAAAACATATGAATATTCGTGTATACGAGTGGTCAGCTACTTGACAATAAAAATTCACAACTATACAATTAATATGTATAATTTACATTTTTTCAAATTGAGATTTTTAAAAGCCAAGTACTCAAAGTACTTGCCGAAAGTTCAAATTTAACCATGTAAAAAAAGTTCATAAGCAAGGGGAGGTGAAACGATGGAACCTATAACAGTCATCATCTCCATTTTGCTTGGCCTAATCGTCGGTGCAGTTGTTGGTTATTTTATCTTCAAGACTACATTTGAAAATAAGATAACGGGGGCAAAAGGTTCCGCAGAAGCGATTTTGGATGATGCCAAACGTGAAGCGGAAGCCACTAAAAAAGAAGCCCTATTGGAAGCAAAAGATGAGATTCATAAAGTGCGTACTGATGCTGAGCGCGAAGTTCGCGAACGAAGAGCAGAATTACAAAAACAAGAAAATCGGTTATTGCAAAAAGAAGAGAACCTTGATCGAAAAGATGAAACGTTGGACAAACGTGAAAGCCTTTTAGAAAAAAAGGACGACTCTCTAAACCAAAGACAACAGCATATTGAAGAGATGGAAAGCAAAGTGGATGAAATGGTTCAGAAGCAGCAATCAGAGCTAGAACGTATATCAGCTTTAACCCGTGATGAGGCAAAAGCAATTATAATTGATCGTACGGAGAATGAGCTGGCTCATGATATTGCGCTTATGGTAAAAGAAACAGAAAATCGTGCAAAAGAAGATGCCGATAAGAAAGCGAAAGAAATTCTTTCGATTGCAATTCAGCGTTGTGCAGCAGATCATGTAGCAGAAACCACCGTTTCTGTAGTGAATCTTCCAAATGACGAAATGAAAGGGCGTATTATCGGTCGTGAAGGACGAAATATTCGTACTCTTGAAACGCTTACAGGTATTGATTTAATTATTGATGATACGCCTGAAGCAGTCATTCTTTCAGGATTCGACCCAATTCGCCGTGAAACAGCTCGTTTAGCTCTTGAAAAACTTGTTCAGGATGGTCGAATCCATCCAGCACGTATTGAAGAAATGGTCGATAAAGCAAGACGTGAAGTTGATGAACAAATCCGTGAATTCGGTGAACAAACTACCTTTGAAGTAGGCGTTCATGGTCTTCATCCGGATCTAATCAAAATTCTTGGCCGTCTGAAGTTCCGTACAAGTTATGGTCAGAACGTGCTGAAACATTCTGTAGAGGTTGCTCAATTATCAGGCTTGCTGGCTGCGGAGCTTGGTGAAGATGAAACGCTTGCACGCAGAGCAGGGCTGTTACATGATATTGGTAAAGCAATTGATCATGAAGTTGAAGGAAGTCATGTAGAAATTGGTGTGGAACTTGCAACGAAGTACAGAGAACATCCAGTTGTTATTAACAGTATTGCATCACATCATGGCGATACTGAACCAACATCTGTTATTGCTGTGCTGGTTGCTGCTGCAGATGCGTTATCAGCTGCAAGGCCTGGCGCTCGTAGTGAAACACTAGAAAATTATATTCGCCGCCTGGAAAAACTTGAGGAAATCTCGGAATCTTATGATGGTGTTGAGAAATCATTTGCTATCCAAGCAGGACGAGAAGTGCGTATCCTTGTAAAACCAGAGCAAATTGATGATTTAGAGGCACATCGTCTCGCTCGTGATATCCGGAAACGGATTGAAGAAGAACTAGATTACCCTGGTCATATCAAAGTAACCGTGATTCGGGAAACTAGAGCCGTTGAATATGCTAAGTAAGCAAAGTGGAGAAATCCACTTTGTTTTTTTTGTTCTTATTTTTTTATGGTACAATAATAAAGCTTACTAAATGTGCGAAGAGGAAGGGTTTTTTTCATGAAATTGCTATTTATAGGTGATGTAGTTGGATCACCGGGCCGTGATATGGTTAAGGAATATCTCCCGAAAATTAAAGAAAAGTACCGTCCCCACATTACCATTATTAATGGTGAGAATGCTGCTGGAGGACGTGGAATTACAGAGAAAATTTATCGTGAATTCCTTGAATGGGGAGCACAGGCAGTGACGCTGGGTAACCATACATGGGATAATCGTGAAATTTTTGAGTTTATTGATGATGCCAAGTATCTGGTACGTCCGGGGAATTTTCCTGAAGGAACTCCAGGAGAAGGCTTGAAATTTTTAAAACTAAATCATCTTGAAATCGCTGTAATTAATTTACAGGCAAGAACGTTTATGGCACCGCTCGATGATCCATTCTTAAAAGCAGAGGAATTGGTTGCTGAAGCTAAGAAGCGGACTCCTATTATCTTCGTCGATTTTCATGGTGAAGCTACTAGTGAAAAACAAGCAATGGGTTGGTTTTTAGATGGTGAAGTATCGGCGGTTGTTGGTACACACACACATGTACAGACTGCAGATAATCGTATTCTCCCTAATGGTACTGCTTTTCTTTCTGATGTGGGAATGACAGGCCCGTATGACGGAATACTTGGCATGGAGAAGGAAGCAGTCATTCATCGCTTTTTAACTAGCTTGCCGGTTCGTTTTGAAGTTCCTAAAGAAGGCCGAACCGTTTTAAGTGCTGTTATCATTGAAATTAATGATCAAACGGGAAAAGCTAAGAAAATAGAACGTTTATTAATTAACGAAGATCATCCTTTTTATCATTAAGAATCATAAATTGCTTATGCATACGTGCATAGGCAATTTTTTTTGAACATAAATATAAAGACAAACTACATTTTGTACAGGTAATTTAGATTTACAGTCATACGTGTTTCACCTAGTGAATATAGTAGCAATGGAATGGAATCACTTCTTTTGAGTCAGTCTTCACCAAGGTAAGGGAAAACAAGGAGGACTAGGGATGGAAATATTAAAAGTTTCAGCAAAATCTAATCCTAATTCTGTAGCAGGTGCACTCGCCGGGGTTCTCAGGGAAAGAGGAGGAGCAGAAATCCAAGCAATTGGTGCGGGTGCAATAAATCAAGCTGTAAAGGCTGTAGCGATTGCACGAGGATTTGTCGCCCCTAGTGGAATGGATTTAATCTGTATTCCTGCCTTTACAGATATTAAGATTGATGGAGAAGACCGAACAGCAATAAAGTTGATTATTGAACCTCGGTAGAACCTACTATATATTATCTCCTGTTTGCTTCGTTGCAAGCAGGTTCTTTTTTTATGCTGATAAAGGAGGAATGTAATGAGGATATTCGATGCTCATTGTGATGTTTTGATGAAACTCTTTTTGGACCGGAATCTACTGTTTACCGATCATTCGAAGCTGCAAGTGAGTTATCAATCTCTCATTCATTCACCTGGAAGTATTCAATGCTTCGCGGTATATATTCCAGAAGCTGTTCATCCAGATCTACGCTATATGGCTGCGTTAGCTATGATTGATATTTTTTATGAAAAAGTCCTAAACTTGCCGAACGTCAAACATATAAAATCTAAAAATGATATTGACGCAATGAAGGGCGATGAAATTGGAGCTATTCTGACGCTGGAAGGCTGTGATTGTGTCGGAGGGGATTTGCTTAAATTAAGTACACTCATACGTCTTGGCGTATCTTCTGTAGGGCTGACATGGAACTATGGTAATCTAGCGGCTGATGGTGCCCTGGAGAAGCGTAATAGTGGTCTGAGTATATTTGGTGAGCATTTAGTCAGGCTATTAAACAACAAGTCAATCTGTACGGACGTTTCCCATTTATCGGAGCACTCATTTTGGGATGTTTTAGACCTTGCTGATTATCCAATTGCCTCGCACTCCAATGTATATAAACTTTGTCCACATCCAAGGAATCTACGAGATGATCAAATTAAAGGACTTTTAAAGAAACAAGGAATAATAGGAATCGCATTTTTCCCGGATTTTTTACGATCATCAGATGGTGCACAGATAAAAGATATTCTGAAACATCTTGATTATATTTGCGGATTAGGAGGGGAGAACCAAGTTGGTTTCGGTTCAGACTTTGACGGAATCGATCGGACTGTTGAAAACCTTGCTTCGTATGAGGGGTACGGCTTATTAATTGAAGAATTAGAGAAACATTATTCAGCGGATTTAACTAAAAAAATTACCTTTATGAATTTCGCTTCACACTTTCCGGAACGTTAACCTTAAATAAATTAGAAAGAATAATAAATAACTAATTATTCAGTTATTTATTTAATAATGGAAGGAAATGGTTGCTTTTTCGAATGTAAAAAGCTAGAATGAAAACGATTACCGAGGGCTTAAAATAGTGTAATGCAGCCCTATTATTCTGATAAAAAGTAATTCTAGAACCATGTAGACTAGTAGATATCGTAAAAGGGGTGTAAGGAATATGATCAATCAACTTTCATGGAAAGTTGGCGGACAGCAAGGCGAAGGGATTGAAAGTACAGGGGAAATATTCTGTATTGCTTTGAACCGGCTGGGCTATTACCTATATGGTTACCGTCATTTTTCTTCGCGTATCAAAGGCGGTCATACCAATAATAAAATTAGAGTCAGTACAACCCAGAACCGATCAATTTCAGATGACCTTGATATTCTGATTGCTTTTGATCAGGAAACGATCGACGTTAACTACGAAGAACTTCATGACAATGGAATTATCATTGCTGATTCAAAATTCAAACCTGTTCCACCCGATACAAAGGCGGTGCTAGTCAGTATTCCTTTTACTGAGATTGCAGCAGATTTAGGAACCTCATTGATGAAAAATATGGTGGCTATTGGATCTACATGTGCTGTTCTTGGTATGAATATTGATGTGTTCAGCGGAGTGGTCAATGAAATATTTGGTCGTAAAGGGGAAGAAATTGTCAAAAAAAATATGGCTGCCATTGAGGCAGGCTATGAACATATGAAAGAAGCGTTGGCTGGAAACGTTGGAAAGATGATGCTTGAAGAAGCAGACGGCAAGAAGCGAATGTTTATGATAGGTAATGATGCAATAGCTTTAGGAGCCATCGCAGGAGGCTGTCGATTTATGGCTGCTTATCCTATAACTCCTGCTTCTGAAATTATGGAATATTTGATAAAGAAATTGCCGCCATTAGGCGGTACGGTAATACAAACGGAAGATGAAATTGCTGCCGCAACGATGGCTATAGGAGCGAATTATGGTGGTGTAAGAGCAATTACTGCATCAGCAGGACCAGGGTTATCTTTGAAAATGGAAGCAATCGGTTTGTCCGGTATAACGGAGACGCCGCTGGTGATTGTTGATACACAGCGTGGTGGTCCTTCGACAGGATTACCAACTAAACAAGAGCAATCTGATCTTATGGCGATGATCTATGGAACACATGGAGAAATTCCCAAGATTGTCATGGCTCCGAGTACCGTGGAAGAGGCATTCTATGATACAGCTGAGGCATTCAATTTAGCTGAAGAGTATCAGTGTCCAGTGATCATTCTCTCTGATTTACAGTTGTCGCTTGGAAAGCAGACTGTTGAGCCTTTGGATTATGGACGAGTTGAAATTAGACGCGGTAAACTTCAGCAACAGGGTACACTCCCAGTGCTTGAAGGCAATGAGTATTACAAACGATACGAAGTAACGGAAGATGGTATTTCGCCTCGTGTAGTACCAGGTATGTTTAACGGCATTCACCATGTGACCGGTGTCGAACATGATGAATCAGGAAAACCATCTGAGTCAGCGGTCAATCGTAAGAGTCAGATGGATAAACGGATGCGGAAGATTAAAAAGCTATCTTTTAAAACACCGGTATACAAAAATACCCCTCATTTGGAACCTGATCTGTTAATCGTCGGTTTTATATCAACAAGGGGCGGAATTGAAGAAGCGATTGGACGGCTTGAGGCTGATGGACTGAAAGTGAATCACGCACATATACGGCTGCTTCACCCATTCCCTGCTGATGAAATGTTCCCGCTGGTTCAGTCTGCTATGAAAGTAGTTGTAATTGAAAATAATGCGACAGGTCAGCTTGCTAATATTTTGAAAATGAATGTTGGGCAAATCAACAAAATCAACAGTATCTTAAAATATGACGGCAACCCGTTTCTGCCGCATGAAATCTATGCACAATGCAAGGAGTTGTTCATTGATGGCGACGTTTAAAGAATTTCGTAACAATGTGAAGCCTAACTGGTGTCCAGGATGCGGAGATTTCTCTGTTCAAGCTGCCATTCAAAGAGCTGCAGCTAATGTAGGCCTTGTACCCGATGAATTAGCGATTGTCTCCGGAATCGGCTGTTCTGGACGTATTTCCGGGTATATTAAATCATATGGCTTCCACGGCATTCATGGACGCTGCCTGCCTATCGCGCAGGGTGTTAAAATGGCTAATCGAGAACTGACCGTCATTGCATCAGGAGGGGACGGCGACGGATTTGCTATTGGTATGGGGCATACCATTCATTCAATTCGACGGAATATTGATATCACGTATATTGTGATGGATAATCAAATCTATGGGCTAACAAAGGGACAGACATCTCCACGTTCAGCAGCCGGCTTTAAAACAAAATCAACACCGAAAGGGTCAATCGAACAAGCCGTTTCTCCAATGGAATTAGCATTATCCGCAGGAGCAACTTTTGTTGCACAAAGTTTTTCTACTGATTTGAAAGATTTGACAGCTATTATTGAAGCGGGCATTCGGCATAAGGGTTTTTCCCTCATCAATGTATTCAGTCCGTGTGTAACCTATAATAAAATTAATACGTACGAGTGGTTTAAAGAAAACCTGACCAAACTGAGCACAATCGATCAGTATGATCCTTCCGATAAACAACAAGCGATGCAAACCATTATGGAACACGATGGTCTTGTCACGGGTATCATTTATCAAGATACAGATCGTCAATCCTATCAAGAATTAATTCCTGGATTTAAAGAGGAAGGATTGAGCAAAGCTGACCTCAATTTTAGTCAGGAAGCGTTTGATCAAATGGCAGGGGAATTTATGTAAGGATGAAACGGACAAGGAGATAAGCCGCCTTGTCCGTTTCACTTTATTTTCTTGAATATAAAAGCTAAATGGAGGGGGACTTCAGTTTAGCTGTTTGATGTCTTTATGATTAGTAGGAACCATTACAGCCGCAGTTATGATTATTGTTGTTGTTGTTGTTGTTGTTGTTGTTGTTATTTTGTCGTCTGCAACCACAGTTTAATCGAAACAACCAGCAGTTATCGTGGTTGTGGTTTCGATTGGAGTTATTGTTGCTGTAGTTATTATTGTTCTGATTAGAATTTTGGCTGTAGTTCGTATTTGAGTTATTTTGCGAATTAAATCGGCATTGACAAGTAAAGCTGTTATTGGAATTTGAGTTAGAATGATGATTGTTATTGTTTGAATAATTGGACATGAAAAACACTCCTTTTTGATTGACTACAAGATAGAGTATTCAAAGATGGACAAGGTGTACAAGATATCTATCATTATATTGAAAAATTGTGCGCGCATTTTACACTCCTTATTGTATTTCTCAATCGGACAGTCATGTTTATCGATGTTTTTTCATATTGATAAAACAGCTGATTAACACTGATTAAGTGGGTAGGATTAGGGAGAGTGTCCATGGTGAATGGGAAAATGCAAGCCATTATAAAACATCAATATGGCTATGGTGCTGAATTACAAATGATCGATATTCCGGATTATACGGATGATGAGGTTTTAATAAGAGTAAACGCAGCTTCTATCTGCGGCACTGATGTTCATATTTATACTTGGGATGAATGGTCACAGAATCGAGTACATCCACCCTTTATATTTGGTCACGAATTTTCTGGTGAAGTGGTCGGTCTCGGTGCCAAAGTAACTTCTCTCAAGAAAGGTGACTTTGTATCTGCAGAAACACATTTAGTCTGTGGATTTTGTCAGCAGTGTTTGGCAGGTCTTTATCATATATGTAAAAATACCAAAATTATTGGGGTAGATACTCATGGTTGCTTTGCTGAATATATTGTTTTACCAGCAAAAAATGTCTGGAGAAATCCAAAAGATATGCCCGCGGAGGTTGCTTCCATTCAGGAACCGATGGGGAATGCCGTTCATACCGTTCTTTCTGGGGAGGTTGTAGGAAAAATAGTTGCGATTATAGGCTGCGGGCCAATTGGGATGATGGCGGCAGGTGTCGCTAAGGCCGCAGGGGCAGCGGAAGTTATTGCTCTTGACATAAACGAGTACAGACTGAATCTCGCAAAGAGAATGGGAGCAACACGTACGATTAATTCGGCAAAAGAAGATCCGCTGCAGGTTATCGATCGAGTAACATCAGGCAATGGAGTAGACGTGGTTTGTGAAATGAGCGGGAACCCTGCAGCGATAAATCAAGGTCTTAAAATGGTTACTAACGGCGGGAGGGTATCTATTTTAAGTCTGCCGACACGCCCAGTTGAAATTGATATTACAGAAGACATCGTTTTTAAAGGGATCACGATTCAAGGGATAACAGGACGGAGAATGTTTCAAACCTGGCAGCAAGTTTCACGTTTGCTTACAACAAGACAGGTCGATGTATTACCCATCATAACGCACTCATTTCCGCTGAGGGAATTTGAGAGAGGCTTTGATCTCATGATAGAAGGCAAATGCGGTAAGGTAATCCTTCATCCGCAGCATGGATAAATGAATAAATGAGCGGGGGGATGATATGCAAGGCTTCAACGATTTACAGGAAGAATTAGATAGGATGAGGAAAGAGGGAACATTTCGCCAATTAGTTACCCTTCAGTCCGAACAAGGGGCAAGGGTAGTGATCAACGGGAGGGAAGTCATCCAGCTTTCATCTAATAATTATCTAGGTTTAACCAATCACCCCCGTTTGAAACAGGCCGCCATAAAGGCCATTGAAAAGTATGGAGCAGGAACAGGTTCTGTACGAACAATTGCCGGGACGCTCACTATGCATCAGGAGCTAGAAAAGAAACTAGCTGCCTATAAGCATACGGAGGCATCTCTTGTCTTTCAATCGGGTTTTACAACGAATCAAGGTGTACTTTCAGCGGTATTAAGTGAGGACGACGTAGTCATCTCTGATGAATTAAATCATGCGTCCATTATTGATGGCATCCGCCTAACGAAAGCTGCACGATCGGTCTATAAACATATGGATATGCTTTCTTTAGAAAGTGCCTTGGCTGATACCCAAAATTACCGTAAACGCTTAATTGTTACAGATGGTGTTTTTTCAATGGATGGTACGATTGCACCGCTGCCGAAGATTGTAAAACTTGCCGAGAAATATGATGCACTAATTATGGTAGATGATGCTCATGCATCAGGTGTCTTGGGTGAAAATGGCCGTGGAACCGTCAATCATTTTGGACTGGATGGAAAGGTAGACATACAGGTAGGAACTTTAAGTAAAGCGATGGGGGTTTTAGGTGGATATGTCGCCGGACCGCAGGTTTTAATTGACTATATCATTCATAAGGGACGTCCATTTCTATTCAGTACTTCTCACCCTCCCGCTGTAACAATGGCCTGTATGGAGGCAGTCAATGTGTTAATTGAAGAGCCGAAACGAATCGAAAAACTCTGGACGAATAGTGAATTCTTCAAACAGGGGCTGCGGAGTTTGGGGTTTGATACGGGTAAAAGTGAAACGCCGATTACGCCGGTTATGATTGGAGATGAAGCACTGACCTTAAAATTAGCGGATAAACTGCTGGAAAATGGCGTTTTCGCTCAGGGGATCGTTTTCCCCACGGTTGCGAAAGGGCAGGCAAGGATCAGGACGATTGTGACATCCCAGCACAGCAAAGCAGACTTAGAGCAGGCATTGCGGGCATTTGAGAAAGCAGGAATGGAGCTGAGTATTATTCGTTAATGTAAGCTTTTAAACGAGGGAGCAGACCTCGTTTATTTTTTTGTATTTAAATTATGGATAGATATTGAAGATATGGATAAATGATTGTTTGAAACCTATAAATGGTTTAAAATGATAAGTTGTAAGTCAAAAATAGTAAAAAAGCTACAGTTTTATAGGGAATGAGAAAGAGGGGGATATTCTTGAACGAAAAACAGCGTCTAGAATCACAGCAAGTGCATGCTGAACAACCCACGGACAAAATATCCGAAAAGGACTACAGCAGCTACTTTCAGACTGTATACGTCCCTCCATCTTTGAGGGATGCAAAAAAGCGCGGCAAAGAAGAAGTTAAATATGAAAAAGATTTTACCATCGCCGAGAAATTCCGCGATATGGGTAAAGGACGTAAATTTTTCATTCGTACATATGGCTGCCAAATGAATGAACACGATACAGAAGTTATGGCTGGGATTTTTATCGCACTTGGCTATGAAGCTACGAATACAGTCGATGATGCAAATGTTATTCTTCTAAACACTTGTGCGATTCGAGAGAACGCTGAAAATAAGGTATTTGGCGAGCTTGGCCATTTGAAAACACTAAAAACAGAAAGACCGGATTTATTATTAGGTGTTTGTGGATGTATGTCTCAGGAAGAATCAGTCGTTAATCGTATACTTGCCAAGCATTCATTCGTTGATATGATTTTCGGTACGCATAATATCCATCGTCTGCCGCAAATTCTTAATGAAGCCTACCTTTCAAAGGAAATGGTCATTGAGGTTTGGTCCAAAGAAGGCGATGTGATCGAGAATCTTCCTAAGGTTCGAAAGGGCAAAACGAAAGCATGGGTTAATATCATGTATGGCTGCGACAAGTTTTGCACCTACTGTATTGTCCCGTACACACGGGGGAAAGAAAGAAGCCGCCGCCCAGAAGAAATCATTCAAGAAGTGCGCCAGTTGGCATCACAGGGCTATAAAGAAATTACATTGCTTGGACAAAATGTGAATGCGTATGGGAAAGATTTCACAGACAGCAGTTATGGTCTCGGTGATTTAATGGATGAAATGCGTAAGATTGATATTCCAAGAGTCCGTTTTACCACGAGCCACCCAAGAGACTTTGATGATCACTTGATTGAAGTTCTCGCAAAAGGCGGAAACCTTGTCGATCATATCCATCTTCCTGTACAATCAGGAAGCACAGACATTTTAAAAATCATGGCTCGTAAGTATTCACGTGAGCAGTATTTAGAACTTGTTGCAAAAATAAAAGAGGCAATTCCCAATGTTTCATTGACGACTGATATTATTGTCGGCTATCCTAATGAAACGGAAGAACAATTTGAGGAAACGATGTCTCTATTCCGTGAAGTAGGATTTGACGCCGCTTATACATTCATTTATTCACCACGAGAAGGCACACCGGCTGCTAAAATGGTAGATAACGTCCCAATGGAAGTGAAAAAAGAGCGTTTGCAGCGGCTTAATGCTTTGGTGAATGAAACATCTGCTCAAAAAATGGATGCGTATATGGGACAGATTGTCGAAGTGTTAGTAGAAGGTGAAAGTAAGAAGAATCCGGATGTTTTGGCCGGATATACATCAAAAAATAAACTGGTAAACTTCATTGGACCTAAATCCGCTATTGGCCAGCTTGTTTCTGTGAAAATTACAGGTACAAAAACATGGTCATTAAATGGAAATATGGTCGAAGAAGCTGCCGCAATAAGGATGGAAAGCTAATGGCAACTTATACAAAAGAAGATATTATTGAACGAGCAGCAGAGCTGGCAAAAATGATTGCAAGTACGGAAGAAGTCGATTTCTTCAAGCGTGCTGAAGCACAGATAAATGATAATCAAAAAGTGCGCGAAATGATTGCTAGCATCAAGAGCTTGCAAAAACAAGCCGTGAATTTCCAGCATTACGGAAAAGAAAAAGCATATAACCAAGTACAAGCAAAAATTGATGCCTTGCAAAAAGAAATTGATGAACTGCCAATCGTAGAAGAGTTTAAGCAATCTCAAGTCGATGTAAATGATCTTCTGCAGATGGTTTCATCGCAGATTTCTAATACAGTAACGGATCTAATTATTGAAGCGACAGAAGGTGACCTTTTGAGTGGGGAAACCGGTTCAAAGGTACGTGCTGGCGGGAATAGCTGTTCATAATAGAAACTTAAAAAGTAACCCTTCCGTCAAACGAAGGGTTTTTTCTTGTTTAGCCTAAAGGAGGTAAATACCAAAAAATCCGTCTATTTTTTACCCTAAAAAGCTTTCAATCTAACAAATACCTCCTCAGTCTTGGCACATTACCTAGAATCGGGGCATAAAATAACGTATGTTTCAAGATTTGGGATTCAGTTTCTAGTCTGAAAAATTGTGGCACATTAGACTTTTAACCCGCATAGGATGAATGGAAACTGTATGAGGAGGGTTCGCTAGTATGTCAGATTATAGAGAGATAATAACTAAAGCGGTGGTGGCAAAGGGACGTAAATTTACAAAGTCTTCACACACCATTAGCCCAGCTCATCATCCGTCAAGCATTCTTGGGTGTTGGATTATCAACCATAGATATGAAGCGATTAAGGTTGGTAAGAAAGTGGAAATCCGCGGCAGCTACGAAATCAATGTTTGGTATTCGCATAATCATAATACAAAAACAGAAGTCGTAACTGAAAAGGTACAATATACTGATGTTTTATCGTTAAAGTACCGTGACCCGGATTGTCATGAAGATCAAGAAGTTATAGCGAAAGCGGTCCAACAGCCAAACTGTATTGAAGCATCTATTTCTCCTGATGGGAAAAAGATTGTCGTTCAAGTAGAGCGGGAATTCTTTGTAGAGGTGATTGGCGAAACGAAAGTATGTGTCGCCGTTAGTCCTGATGGATGCAGTGATGATGATTGGGGCTATGACCCAGATGACGATTTTGAAGATCTGGATCCTGACTTCCTTGTTGAATTTGAGGACGAATAAGGAGCTATCTTGAAATGGCTAGGTATCAGCCGGCAGAATCACACTGGAGAAGACAGAATTCATTAATTATAGATACCGGATGAATTTTTTTCATCCGGTCTTATTGTCTTTATTGGCAAAGGTTCCAAAATGTTTTTTTACATATGTCTGTAATTTCTGAAGCAACCTGCATTTCATAGAAAACTCGCTTTTTTCTTATGGTATAATAGTGGATACATAATAATGATAATTTAGTTTGGAAGGGTTTTGGGAACATGGCTGGATACACACCAATGATTCAACAATACTTAAAAATAAAGGCAGAGTACCAGGATGCCTTTTTATTTTTTCGTTTAGGCGATTTTTATGAAATGTTTTTTGATGATGCGATTTCAGCATCAAAGGAACTTGAAATAACCCTGACTGGGCGTGAAGGGGGAACGCAGGAAAAGATCCCTATGTGCGGAATCCCGTATCATGCTGCAGCAAATTATATAGATGTTTTGATTGAAAGAGGCTACAAGGTAGCTATTTGTGAACAAGTTGAAGATGCGAAGGTTGCCAAAGGGATGGTTCGGCGGGAAGTAGTCCAGTTGATTACGCCTGGAACGAAAATGGATGGAAAAGGGTTAGATGAAAAAGAAAACAACTACATTGCGACCGTTACGGATTTTCATAATCAGAGTTTTGGATTTGCTTATACAGACTTATCGACGGGTGAAAGCAGGACAACCGTTATTGAAGGACGATTTGATGATCTGTTTAATGAGCTTTCAACTATAGGAGCAAAAGAAGTTGTAATAGCCAGCGATTTTAATAGCGAATGGCAGAAGAATATGAAAGACCGTGGAATAGCCGTTTTATCATTTGAAGATCAAATTGAGGATAGAGAATCATCATTTGAGAAATTACTAACAATCTTGAAGGATCATAAACACCGTGAAACAATCGCAAGGCTTTTGAATTACCTTTATCGGACGCAAAAACGGAGTTTAGACCATCTTCAACCGGTAGAGCCATATGAAATCAATCATTATATGAAATTGGATTACTATTCAAAGCGTAATTTAGAGTTGACCGAAACGATTCGTTCGAAAGGGAAAAAAGGCTCACTTTTATGGCTGTTGGATGAAACACAAACGGCGATGGGAGGCAGACTCCTTAAACAATGGATTGACCGTCCTTTAATCGCAAAAACGCAGATTGAAGGAAGACAGCAGCTGGTCGGCACGTTAATTGCTCATTATTTCGAACGGCAGGATATCCGTGATCGGTTAAAAGAAGTCTATGATTTAGAGAGATTGGCAGGAAGAGTTGCGTTCGGTAACGTCAATGGCAGGGATCTTAATCAGTTGAAACGTTCACTCGAGCAGGTTCCGTATATTAAACAAATTGTTTCAGCAATGGATAATGAAACAATGAGCAAACTCACAGAACGACTGGATGCATGCGAAGAAGTAACAGATTTGCTTGAACAAGCGCTTGTCGACAATCCGCCGTTATCGATTAAAGAAGGCAATATCATTCGTGATGGCTTTAATAAAGAACTTGATACGTACCGAGATGCAAGCCGTAACGGGAAGTCTTGGATGGCTGCACTCGAACGCAAGGAACGTGAAGCTTCCGGCATTAAGTCGTTAAAAATCGGCTATAATCGTGTATTTGGCTATTTCATAGAAGTTACACGGGCAAATCTCCATCTGCTTGAAGAAGGCAGATATGAGCGAAAACAAACGTTGTCGAATGCAGAACGGTTTATTACCCCTGAACTGAAAGAAAAGGAAGCCTTGATCCTCCAAGCTGAGGAAAAAAGCATCAGTTTAGAATATGACTTATTCTTGTCCGTCCGTGAACAAGTCAAAGAGTATATTCCAAGGCTTCAGGCCCTTGCACGTGCCGTTAGTGAGCTCGATGTCCTTCAGTGTTTTGCGACAATCAGTGAAGAGCGTCATTATGAAAAGCCTGTCTTTTCAGATGAACGGCGAATGATGATTACAGATGGGCGGCATCCAGTGGTCGAAAAGGTGCTGGATTCACAAGAGTATGTACCAAATGATTGTCAGATGAACCGTGAGCGTGAAATGTTGTTAATTACAGGTCCAAATATGTCAGGTAAAAGTACGTATATGAGGCAGGTTGCACTCATCGCTATTTTAGCTCAAATCGGTTGTTATGTGCCTGCTTCTGAAGCGGTTTTGCCTATTTTTGATAAAGTATTCACCAGAATTGGTGCAGCAGATGATTTGATTTCTGGACAAAGTACCTTCATGGTTGAGATGTTAGAAGCGAAGAATGCGATTACCAATGCAACGGAGAATAGTCTAATATTATTTGATGAAATTGGCCGCGGGACCTCAACCTATGATGGAATGGCTCTAGCGCAAGCTATTATTGAATACATTCATAGTGAAATTGGCGCCAAAACGCTGTTCTCTACGCATTATCATGAACTGACTGTACTATCCGAGGGATTGCCGATGCTGGAAAATGTCCATGTAAGTGCGATTGAACAAAATGGACATGTCGTCTTCCTTCATAAAATAAAAGAAGGCGCAGCAGATAAGAGCTACGGAATTCATGTGGCTAAGCTTGCTGAGCTGCCTGCCATGCTGATTGATCGGGCAACTGCGATTTTAACGGAACTGGAAAAGGGCGATGGAGGGAAACCTGTTTTAGCTGTTTCTTCTGTGAGTAAAAAAGCACCTGTTAAGCAAGAGGCTGTACTGACGGCTGCAGAAGAAGCGGCTCAGTTATCCTTCTTTGCCGAACCGAATGGAGTCAAACAAAGTGCTGCGAGTCCTAAAGAAAAAAAAGTGCTTGAAGAATTAAAAAGTATGGAAGTGCTTGATATGACACCGCTCGATGCAATCAATATCTTATATAAACTGCAAAAAAAATTAAAATCGTAACGATGAGGTGATCATGTGGGGAAGATTGTTCAGCTGGATGAGTCTTTATCCAATAAAATTGCAGCCGGAGAAGTAGTCGAACGCCCTGCCTCAGTTGTAAAGGAATTGCTGGAGAATGCCATTGATGCAAACAGCACTATCATTGAAATTGAGATTGAAGAAGCAGGACTAAGCAAGATTCGAATTATTGATAATGGTGACGGGATTATGGATGACGATGTCAAACGAGCATTCCAACGGCATGCAACCAGTAAGATTAAGGACGAACATGATTTATTTAGAATACGAACGCTTGGCTTCCGCGGGGAAGCTCTGCCAAGTATTGCGTCTGTGTCTATTTTTGAGTTGAAAACAAGTACAGGTGACGGTCCAGGAACAAGGATTCTGCTTGAAGGCGGAGCGATTAAGGAATATGAAGCTTCTTCAAGTCGAAAAGGGACAGATATTAGTGTATCGGGGTTATTTTACAATACTCCAGCGCGTCTAAAATATATGAAAACCATTCATACTGAACTCGGTAATATTAGTGATATCGTCAATAGATTAGCGCTTTCGCATCCCGAAGTATCATTTCGGTTAACGCATAATGAGAAGAAGTTACTTCATACCAATGGAAACGGTGATGTCCGGCAGGTGTTGTCAGCTATTTATGGAATAAACATTGCACGGAAAATGATTCCAATAAACGGTGAAACGTTAGATTTTAAGATATCCGGCTATCTTGCCCTGCCAGAAATTACTCGAGCTTCGCGTAATTATATTTCAACGATGATAAACGGTCGCTTTATCAAAAATTATGCACTGGCTAAGGCTATTTCTGAAGGGTATCATACGTTGCTTCCAATCGGCAGGTTTCCAGTCGTACTGTTGTCAATTGAGATGGATCCGATTTTGGTTGATGTAAATGTACATCCGTCCAAGATGGAAGTCAGGCTCAGTAAAGAACAAGAACTAGGAT
Organism: Peribacillus sp. FSL H8-0477; assembly: GCF_038002765.1. Taxonomy (NCBI): domain Bacteria; kingdom Bacillati; phylum Bacillota; class Bacilli; order Caryophanales; family Bacillaceae; genus Peribacillus; species Peribacillus sp. FSL H8-0477. The sequence goes on from NZ_JBBODE010000002.1 coordinate 1,563,449, forward strand.
TATTAATTACCCAAACGATTAAAGAAGCTTTTAAAGAGCGTGTCCTGATTCCAGCAGGCTTTGCACCTGTAAAAAAAGAACAGCCTGTCTCGGAACAAACCGCATTTGATTTAGATCATGTTGTAAAAACGGGTAAAGATATTCTTGCCAAGGGGCAGCAACAAGCTGCACTTATTCGGGAAACGATTGAAAAAGAACAGCAGCTTATCAATCAAGAAGTACTTCCACAAAGCACGAATCAAGCATTTGTTATGCCAGACGAGAATGAAGATCCTTTTTCAACAGATGTGGATTTCCTGAATGACAATGCTGCACAAGAGGATGTTTTCGAAGAAGAAGGGCAGCAACCGGCTTATCAACAGGTAGAAAAGAATGCTCCAAGAGTACCGCCGCTTTATCCAATTGGACAAATGCACGGAACGTATATATTTGCTCAAAATGAAAATGGCTTATACCTCATTGATCAGCACGCTGCACAAGAACGAATAAAATATGAATATTTTTCCGAAAAAGTAGGCAGAGTTGAAAATGAATTGCAGGAAATGCTTGTTCCGATGACCTTTGAATTTTCCTCTGACGAATGCATGCGCATTGAAGAGCATAAAGAAGAACTTGAAAAGGTAGGCGTCTTCCTAGAAGAATTCGGGCACAATGCCTTCATTGTACGTGCCCATCCACAATGGTTTCCGACCGGAATTGAACAGGAAATTATCGAAGATATGATTGAACAACTGCTGACCATGAAGAAGGTCGATGTAAAAAAACTTCGTGAAGAAGCGGCTATTATGATGAGCTGTAAAGCATCAATCAAAGCCAACCGCCACCTGCGAAATGATGAAATTCAAGCCCTGCTTGATGAACTAAGACGCACCACCGACCCCTTCACGTGTCCGCATGGTCGTCCAATCATCATTCACTATTCGATTTACGATATGGAGAAAATGTTCAAACGAGTGATGTAAATAAAATACTCCATTCATACCTCTGTACCCTACAGCGTTAGACACTTGTCTACCTGTAGGGTATTTTTTTGACTGAAAGCCTTAAGGACAGAATATCTTCCTATCTTTATATACAAAAGTTTTTCTTCTGATTTTACCATCTAAGAGGCTATAGCTTATTCTTTTTTTCTTTACTTGAATAGATTATAGTCAGGACAATATTTGTTTATCATTTCCGATATGCAGGATTGTTCAAAAATGATAAAGGAGAAATCGATTTGTCGCAACCAAATATACCTAATATTTCGCCTGCTATCACCCTTACTAGGGACGACGCTATTAACTTGCTCTTAGCATCCATTGCGATGGAAGAATTAGGCCTCGCCCATATCATTAATGCAGAAGGAGAAAAAATCCAATATGCACTAGGTACCATACCTGGCTTAACTCCTGCATCTACATTAGCGAATATATTAGAAGTAAATGAAAGCGTGCAAGATACCCTCAGTCTGGCCGTGAAAAAGGAAATGTTATTAAACAGTAAATTAAAACAAGTGACTCAAATCTCCTCTTCTACAGGAGCAACGGGTATAACCGGACCCACAGGGCCTACAGGAGCGACGGGTTCAACCGGACCCACAGGGCCTACAGGAGCGACAGGCATAACAGGACCCACAGGACCTACAGGAGCTGGACCTACAGGAGCAACCGGTGGTGGTGATTTCATTGAAACGCTGAAGATAGGGGATATTGATAATTTAATTCCTTTTAACGCTGGTAGTGGAAACAACCAAGCCATAGGGGCCTTAGCTTTTAATGGCCAACAAACAACCATAAGTAGACTGGCTGCTTACGTTACTCAAATAGGCGTTGGTTCAGGTGTTTTTCAAATGGCTGTTCTAGAACCAGACAGTCCGACACAAGCTACAGTAATTGCGGTGACTACTGTTGCAAACGCTATAACAGCAGGTCTATTCATCTTACCTCTAACTGCACCTGTTACGCTTTCCGGGGATAAAGTTTATTATCTTGCTGTATACAATCAAGTGAATGGTTCAACTATAGGTGGTCGAATTACAGGGACATTAACAGTAGTGGAGGCTTCCCCCATCAACTTTAGATCACAAAACCTTCCGGAATTAGCAATTGGTCAGACTATAAATACAAGTGATGTGAGTTTACTTTCATCGCCTTACGTTGCAGGGTTGGCCTAGAGAATAGTTTGCTATGCTCATTTTATTTGAATTTGATTACCATTAAGAGAGGCACCTCTTCTGTGTGGATAGGTTGATGTCTTCCAATCAACTATACCAAACGATGAGATGCTTTTTTTATGCTTATTTTGTTAATAACAATCAATCGTTTGTTTAAGACAAGATTACTTAAAGAGGTCAAATGAGGAGCCGTTTGCTTTGATACAAAGAAGGGTACATCTCAAATATTAGTAAATTTTAGGAGTGTTGTAGATGGAGATCAAAAGTGGCTCTGGACAAGTAATTACTTCACTGAATGATTGGTTTAGGCATTCTCCACCGGCTGCAGGTGAGCGGCACTGGAAGGAGGGAAGAAGCGCGAAAGAATTGGCGAAATACTGGATGAAAAATGGGGAATTAATCGTTGTTCCTAATGAACTGCAGTCTCTATTTAACAGCAATCCCGTAACCAGTGAGTTGTTGGTTGAATCGGTTATTCCTGAATGTACAACAAAGTTAGATAATTTTGGAAAAGGAAGAATGCACGATTTATTATTGATTGGGAAAAAGGATGAATGTTCAATTGTTATCTCTATAGAGGCCAAGGCTGATGAAACCTTTGGGCCTACGATAGCCGAACGCCACAGAAATAATTCAGTAAATTCTAAAATTGACGAGCGTATAAACCTTCTTTCGAAACAATTATTTTTGGATGTGAATATTGAATCATTAAGGTACCAGCTGCTGCACGGAATAGCTGGTACCCTGCTTGAGGCAAAGAAGCAAAAAGCAGATTTTGCTGTGTTTGTTGTTCAGGAGTTTACTACCCCACTTACAAATCCAAAAAAACAGCAAAAAAATTCAGCTGATTTGAACCTGTTTATCAGCACACTAGTTAATGAGCCTGTAAATTTAAAGGAGGGATTCGGGTGCCGGTGGGAAATGAAGAAGCCAATGAACCGTCACTGTTTTTTGGAAAAATTAGAACCGAAGTGAAGTAGATAAAAAGACTAAAATATTGGGAGGGTGATTTTTGGACTATTTGATTATGAGTATCATTTTAGTCATCTGCTTTTATTATCTATTTCTACGAAGCAATGTTAGGAAGGAATGGGGGAAACTTTCTCCATCTTCTTCGATTTTACCCTACCTTTGTTTTGGAGGGACAGTTGCTTATTTTGGAGCACAAATTTTTGAGTTGGAATGGCTATATGGGATTACTCTATATTCGGTAATTGGAGTTTTAGTAAGTGAACGGCAGCTAAATATAGCTAAAAAGATCGTTTTAGGCGTTTTTATTCTTTTTCTACTATCTGTTTTTCGTGTGCCAACAGATGATTCGTTTAAGGAGTATATCAGCAGTAAAGATAGCTACCAATGCATACGTGATTACGAATGTGTAAAAATAACATCTAAGAAAACACCTGATGGTCGGCAAGAAACAGTAGTGGAAATTCTTAAGATTAAGGGGCGCTTTTTTGAATGGAAGCTGTTTTATGCTATAGGCTCCCTGACACTTGAGAATGATAAAGGAGAAGAAGAGACATTGAGAGGATTTAATATTGCTGGATTTTGGTATGATCGATAGACCAAACATGCCCCAGTGAGTAGGAGAAAAAGAAGCCGAGATACTCGGCTTCTTTTTTGCTCTCTTATGGGAGATAAAGCAGAATATTGTAAAATTATAGTATAATATAGTTATATTTACTAATTTTAATTATTGGTTATTTATTAGGAAAAGGGGTTGTGGTTTGTTTGAATCATTATATTTGTGAGACTTGTGGGGTTCAGTATGAATGCTCTAATGAAGTACCTGAAGAATGTATGATTTGCGGGGAGGAAAGACAGTATATTAGTTCGAAAGGCCAGACTTGGACAACCTTGGATAAGATGATCGAAGAGGGTGCATATAAGAATACAATTCTTGTGGAAGAAGAACACTTATATAGCATAAACACTCATCCAGGTTTTGGAATTGGACAAACGGCTTATCTGATAAAAGAGAAGCAGTTTAATTTATTGTGGGATTGTATAACCTATCTTGACCAAACGACGATAAGACATATTGAAGATTTAGGTGGAATTGATGCGATAGCTTTATCTCATCCTCATTATTATTCTAGTCAAGTAGAGTGGGCTGAAGCTTTTAACAGCCCCATTTATATTCATGAAGATGATAGAGAATGGGTGACGAGACCCAGTGAACATATCATTTTTTGGTCTGGTGAGTCATTTGAATTGCAAGAGGGTATCATCCTGCAGCGAATAGGAGGTCATTTTAAGGGAGGTACAATTTTGGAATGGAAAAATGGAAATAGTCAGAAGGGAGTTTTATTAACAGGGGATATTATTCGAGTTGTAGCTGACCGGGAATGGGTAAGTTTTATGTACAGTTATCCGAATTTTATTCCCCTTCCAAGTAATAATGTAGAAAGGATTTCACGCAGAATAAGAGAATGCAAATTTGATAAATTATATGACGCATTCAATCGTGTGATTAAAGAAGAGGCCAAGCATAGAGTACAAAAGTCGGCATCACGATATATAGAAGCAGTAAACGGAACGTTATTTACGACATAAATGGAGAAAACAGCAGTGATTAAATCCTGAATATGGTATACTAACTGTAAATGAATAAACTCGCAGAAAAAGGGTGCTGAATAGTTCAGCGCAATAGGGAATTCGGTGTAAATCCGAAGCTGTTTCCGCAACTGTAAGTGCTAATGAAATAAGAGAAAACCACTGTTTTTCTAATGAATGAGGACGAAACTGCTGTTCATTAGAGATAAATGGGAAGGTTCTTAGAGTAAAATGATGCACAAGCCAGGAGACCTGCCCTTTTTTGATCGTATTTTGCTCTTCGGAAGTTAGGAGGATTGTATGGCGTATACCTCCTTTTTTGCGTGTTTAAAATAGGAAGTTATGCCGGCCAATATCCTTTGGCCGGCTTTTCGTTGTGGCTTTTTAGCTAAAAATACAGCGGTTTATTCATTACTTTTACCTATTAAGGAGGGTACTCATTTTGACTAAGAAAGATTTTCGTTTTATGTGCTATCCATACATGCGTGAGTCAATTTCCACTGTGGATTTTGAAATTAGGACGGATTCACTGACTACACGTATTGGTTTAGCGGCTTCATTAACAAAAGACATATCTGTTATATACAATGATCTATTGTACTTATGTGATATGGGGTATAACTTAAATGGCTCAGTACGCGGACGCATTGGTATTACCCAGGAGGACTTGAATCGCTTAAGTACGATGTACGATTTTTATCGCGAACAAGTCAAGGAATCCATTGAAACCTTTGTGCTTCCACAAGGAACAACAGCGGCTTGCGTCCTGCATACTTGCCGCAGTGAGGCAAAGAAATCAGTTCGTGCGCTCCATAAAGTCAGCACAGAACAAAAAATTCCTAGGATTCTTTTTGATTACACCCACTTGCTTGCCAATGTTTTCTTTGTTATGGCTGTCTATGTTAATAAATTGCATGGTGTAGAAGAAATCCCTCATATCAGTATTTGCTATGACGTTACACCTATGTAGATGTTCCAGAGAAATAGTAACTTTAGAAAAGTGGGGAAAAATGATGAAAAACACGAAATGGTTAATTGTACTTCTTCTCTCGGTCTTTTTTATTTTAGCAGGCTGCGGCAATGAAGAAACTGAAAATAAATCAGATAAAGGGACTGAAACCAACACTGAAACGGCAGTCAATCAGGAGTTACCGTATACGATAACAGATGATATGGGAAAAGAAGTAACGTTTGAAAAAGTTCCAGAAAAAGTAGTATCACTTCAGCCAAGCAATACCGAAATTCTATTTGCATTAGATGCCGGGGATAAAGTGATTGGAGCTACTGAATTTGATGATTACCCAGCTGAAGCAGCAAAAATCGAACGTGTATCTGATTCAATGACGATCAATGCTGAAAAGATTATCGCCCTGAAACCCGATGTTGTCATTGCCTATACAATCGGTGACATGGATACGTTAAAACCACTTGAAGATGCTGGAATAAAAGTATTCGTTATTCAATCTGCTACATCTTTTGAAGAGGTATACAGCGATATAAATCAAATAGCCCAAGTCATGAATGTAGAAGAAAAAGGCAGTGAATTAATAAAAACGATTAAAAAGAAGATTACCGATGTATCAGACAAAGTAGCAAACGTAAATAAAACTGCTATCTACTTTGAAATCAGTCCATCACCTGAATTATATACAGCTGGGAATGGAACATTTCAAAATGAAATTCTTGAAAAAGCGGGAATTGCGAATATCTTTGACGATCAAGAAGGATGGCCAAGTGTATCTGAAGAAGAAGTTATCAAGCGTAATCCAGCAGTTATCACAACAACCGTAGGTTATATGGAAGATCCGGTCGGTGAAATAAAATCCCGAAAAGGATGGGAGTCTATTAGAGCTGTTACGGAAGGGAAGATATATCAATTTGATGAAAGCATGATGAGCCGACCTGGACCGCGAATAGGGGACGCTGTTGAATTAGCTGCTAAAACTATTTATCCCGATGTATTTAAATAAGGAATAAAAAAAATCATCCTTCTTTATGGAGGATGATTTTTTATTCCTTATCTATTGAACTTCTATAACAAAGACATAACTTGCATCTCCTTTTTCCCAACTTGCAAAGATATCATATATATATACACCTTTTTCTTTGGGGGCAGTCAAGAGATGATTAGTAATCATAGTACTCTCTGATTGTTGGTCTTGACTCCATTTGGATGCTGTCAATGTATCTTTAAGAGGTTCGTTTTTAAATTCAACTTTTATTTTGGCTTCAGCAGGTACAATCATAGGTTTAAGATCTTGATGTTGAATAATCTCAGGTGGAGAAATCGTATCAACACACTCAGAACGTAAAAGGCCATTCCAACAGTAAGATGCTGGTGCGGTTGGAACAACCTTATTATGAATGGTTACGATTGGTACAGGTGGATCTGATTGACTGTTAATGAGATAATTCCAATCAAGAAAATAAGGAATAAAATAATGACTAACCCTTTTTTCATTAGCTGCCCCCTTTTATTGGCTACTAGTCTTTTCTATTAGACGTAATGGATAAAAAAAGGTTTCTAATGAATTTCAAAGTTAGAAGTAGGCGTGTTAAAACAGGTTACGGCACGCCTTGTGAGGAAAGTCAGGGTGAAGAGTCTTGCGGGGATTTAAAGAAATCATGATCTGTTTTCGATTTTCAAGTAGGCAGTGATAAAGATTCTGAGAAAGATCATGATGAGTACGATAATGAAAATTGCATTAAAAAAGTCAGCCATATTCTTTCACCTCCGTTTATAGTAGAGCAAGACGCCAGAAGCTGTTGAGTGAAGTATTACGTGTATATGGTTAGTGTACCCAAAAGAAAATAGAATATTGTAAGGCTGGTATTAAGTTACTGTAAAGTCAGGTAGAGTATATTTTTTAAATAATCAGTTTTTTTATTGACGAAATTAATTTTTATATATAAAATAATCTGCAAGGTGGTGAAAGGGAATGATGGGAGAAAAAAAACATGAAAAACGCAAATATTCGGTCCCTGCAGTTGAAAACGCCTTCGCAATCTTAAGACTGCTGAGCCGCAAGCGTTTTAAGGAAAGTACGTTGACTGAAATTGCGAATGCCTTGTCGCTCAGCCCTGCCACTTGCTTTCGAATCTTGCAGTATCTTGAAGAATCGGCTATTGTCCGGTATGAAAAGGATAAAAAGAGATATACGCTTGGGCCTTATTTAGTTGTGCTAGGTGAAAGAGCCAAAGAGCACTTGGATTATCTGTCTATTGTGAAACCGTATCTAGAAAGCTTAACTAAAGAAACGGGGTTAACTTCAGTTCTTGTTAATCGCGTGGGAAAGGAAAAGCTGACCTTTGTCTTAAAAGTCGAAGGGGAGGATTATGGTGTACATGTTTCCATCGGACGACATTTTTCGATTATCGACGGTTCGTATGGCATGTGTTTTCTCGCATACATGGATAAAGAAGAGCGGGATGGTTATTTAAAAAGAGGAATCGGTGTAAAGTCCTCTAACCAGCAAGATAATGAATTGTTTGAGGAAGACTTTGAGAAAGTCCGGAATGATGGCTATTACATAACATACGGGGAATTTATTAAAGGGATATTTGGAATTGCCGCCCCAATATTCAATGGAGCAAACCAAGTAGAGATGGCGATAGCCCTTGTCGGTTCAATTGCACAGTTTGAGAAAGCGGAACTGTTGGAAAAAGGGATAATAACCAAGAACGTTGCACACGAGATTACTAGAAAGATAACTATTTAATTACACCTAAGAATTTACAGCCGCCGTCAAGCTTTGGAGAAAGTGAAAGGGAGGATTGTGAATTCTTTTTTGTTTTATGTAAGCGTATACAATTTAGATCGGAGGAGAAGTATGGGAGCTTTAACTGGAATAACGGTACTTGATTTATCCCGGCTGCTGCCTGGACCTTACTGTTCGTTACTGTTAGCCGATTACGGGGCAGAAGTAATAAAAATTGAAGAGCCTGAGCTTGGCGATTATATCCGCTGGGGGAAACCAGCAATTGAGGGAATAGGTTCAAGGCATTTGACGATTAATCGAAACAAAAAAAGTGTCACACTAAATTTAAAGAAAAAGGAAGGCCAGTCTATTTTTAAAAGAATGGCAGAAAAAGCGGATGTCATTCTTGAAAGCTTTCGACCAGGGGTAATGGAGCGATTAGGGATCTCCTATCAGGAAATTGCAGAAATTAATCCGGGTATCGTGTACTGTTCATTAACGGGCTATGGACAAACTGGTCCCTACCGTCATTTGCCAGGACATGATATGAATTATATCGGCTATAGCGGGATTTTGGGAATGATTGGTGAAAAAGGGGGCAAGCCAGTTGTTCCTGGCGTTCAAATTTCCGATATTGGCGGAGGGGCTTTGATGGCCCTTTCTGGTATTATGATGGCTTTGTTTCATAAAGAACGGACGGGCAAAGGGCAATATGTTGATGTATCAATGATGGACGGTTCGGTTTCCTGGTTGTATGCTTCTGCATCCGAGTATTTTGCTTCTGGAGAGGTACCTGCACGCGGGAATACACGATTATCAGGTAAATATGCCTGTTATGATGTCTATGAAACCAGCGATGGGAAATATCTTTCAGTGGGGGCACTAGAAGAGAAATTTTGGAAAAATATTTGTCAATTGGTTGATAAACCAGTTTGGATTGCGTTACAAAATGGAGATGAACAGAGTCAGGATCAATTACGAGAAGAAGTGTCCAATCTATTCATGTCAAGAAGTCAGGCCGAGTGGTTAAATCTACTTCAATATGAAGATACTTGCGTGGGGCCTGTTTATGATCTTGATGAAGCGTTCTCTGACCCACAATTGCTTGAACGAGAAATGCTGATTGAAATGAATCATCCTGTAGCAGGAAGGATTAAACAACTTGGTTTTCCAATAAAGTTTTCGACGACGCCTGGTGAGCTTTATGCACCTTCACCACAGTTGGGTGAGCATACGGAAGAGATTCTTGCCCGCTTTAAATACTCTTCCGAAAGCATTGAGAAATTCCGTGAGGATGGCGTGATAGGGAAAAAATTAACCTAAAATATCTGAAATTTCAATTTATTAAAAAGGTGGTCATATACATGTCATTTGTTCATTTTTCACGAACAGGAATAGACGGAAAAATTGCTGAAATTGTCCTCGATCGGCCAGAAGCTAGAAATGCATTTCATACAGAAATGGCAAAAGAACTTTTGGAGATTTGCCGGCAGATAGCCAAAAGTGATGCCCGAGTGGTCCTGCTGTCATCATCTAATTCAAAAGCATTTTGCTCAGGGGCTGATTTGAAAGAACGGAATCAATTAAAGGAAGATGAGTGGAGGACCCAGCATACGCTGTTTGAAGAAATGTTCGATCAATTAGCTGACCTCAAACAACCTACTATCGCAGTCGTAGATGGATATGCCCTTGCTGGCGGATTTGAACTGGTGTTGAACTGTGATTTTATTGTGGCCGCGAAAACAGCCACATTTGGTTTACCTGAGGTCACACGCGGCATTATGCCCGGAGGAGGCGGTTCGAGATTGTTGTCAAAACGAATTGGCTTGCATGTAGCAAAAGAATGGCTCTGTACAGGTTGTTTTGTCACTGCAGAATCCGCCAATCGAGCCGGATTGTTGAATCGACTAACCAGGTCAGAAAACCTTCAACAGCAAGCACTCGAGCTTGCCGAAAGTATAGCCGCTAATGCCCCGCTTGCTGTGCAGAGCTGTAAGGCTTCGGCAAATGAATTGTATGGGATGCCGACACTTGAAGCAAGGAAGCAAGAGTTGATTCATTATAATGTCTGTATTGATACCGAGGATCGCATCGAAGGGGTAAAGGCATTTGTAGAAAAACGCGACCCCCGTTTTGTTGGAAAATAAGGCAATCAATAGAGGAGGAGATGTATTGACCTATAGCCAGGTAAAAGTCAGCACTAAAAATGGAATATGCCTTGTTAAACTGAATCGGCCCGACATTAGAAATGCACTAGTGATGGAGATGCGTGAAGAATTAATAGACTTGTTTACGGGAATGGCTGCTGACGAATCCGTGAAAGTTGTGATTCTAACTGGTGAAGGAAAGGCTTTTTCAGCTGGAGGAGATCTTCGTACATTACAAAATGTGACCTCTGAGGCGGGAAGGAAAAGGCTTCAAATTGGACATAGGTTGATTGAGTCCATTATGAGTTTAGAAAAGCCAGTGATAGCCGCCGTTAATGGAGCTGCAGCTGGGGCTGGGACGAGTATTGCCCTTGCATGTGATGTGATTCTTGCATCAGATTCCGCTTTTTTCGTCCAAAGCTTTATAAAGGTTGGCTTAGTCCCAGATTTAGGTTCCGCTTATTTACTGCCGCGATTGGTTGGCCGTCAGCGGTCATTAGAAATGATGCTTTTTGGTGAAAGAATAACGGCTGATCAGGCAAAGCAAATGGGGTTAGTTAATAAAGTGAGTGAGCATAAGCAGTTGCTTACGGATGCATATGAAATGGCTGAAAAGCTTGCTGCAGGACCAGGCATGGCCATGGGACTAACAAAAAAACTGGTTAACCGTGGGATAGATGGAAGTCTTCAAGAGCTGTTTGCATTAGAAGGTTTAGCACAAGGTTTATGCTTCGAATCAGCTGACTTTACCGAAGGAGTCAACGCATTTTTTGAAAAACGAGATCCGGCGTTTACTTCTTAAGGATAGACAATAAATTTATTACGAAGGGAAATGAGTGGAATGGATTTTAAGGTAGATGCCGAGTTGGAAGAGATGAGAAAAAATATCCGCCATTTTATTGATCACACGGTTGATCCTTTAGGAGATCAAATTGAGCGGGAAGATGACATTCCTGAACACATTATGAAAATGAGTAAGGAAATTGGTTTGTTTGGTCTAAGTATTCCAGAAGAATATGGCGGGCTTGGGATTGGCATGGTCGGTAAATGTGTGATGTATGAGGAAATCGGCCGGACACATAATGGCTATACAACGGTCATCGGCTGTCATACGGGTATTGGCTCGGTGGGCATTGTGGAAATGGGAACAGAAGCTCAAAAGCAGAAATACCTTCCTCGTATGGCAACGGGAGAATGGACGGGAGCTTTTGCCTTAACTGAGCCAAGTGCCGGATCAAATGCAACCGCTTTAAAAACGACAGCTGTCAAAAAAGGCGATAAATATATCATAAATGGTTCTAAACATTATATAACCAATGCCCCAATCGCAGATGTATTTACGGTTATGGCGATTACGGATCAGACAAAGGGAGCTAAAGGGATTACCTCTTTTATTGTTGAAAAAGGCACCAAGGGACTGATTATTGGGAAAACAGAGGAAAAAATGGGATTGCGTGGTTCTCATTCATCGGAGGTTTTTTTCGAAGATTGTGAGGTTCCGGTTGTAAATGTTCTCGGAGTTGAAGGACAAGGGTACGTTAATGCACTAAAAATCCTGGCAAATGGTCGTGCTGGACTGGCAGCTAGAAATCTAGGATCCAGCCAAAAGCTGCTGGAACTTTCGCTGAAATACGCCCATGAACGTGTCCAATTTGGTAAGCCAATTGTTGAACAGCAAATCATTCAGCACTACCTTGCGGAAATGGCACTTGATATTGAAGCGCTTCGGTCTATGACCTATCGAGTTGCATGGATGGTGGACGAAGGGATGAATGTGATCAAGGAAGCAGCAATGATTAAACTGCTGGGTTCAGAAATATATAACCGGATTGCGGATAAGGCTGTTCAGATCCATGGCGGACTTGGATATATCAAAGAATACCCAATTGAGAGGTATTACCGTGATGCCCGAATTACGAAAATTTATGAAGGAACATCCGAAATTCAAAAAAATATTATTGCCGGTCAGTTAATGAAACAATACGCTGCCAGTCATTCTGTGAATGCCTAAAAATGAGGAGGAAATATCGATGGCTCAACTAGTTGAAGAAAAAAATACCTTTCACCAAGAGCTTAGACAAAGTGTGCGTTCTGTCTGTCAAAAATTCCCGGACGCCTATTGGCGAGAGCTGGATGCAAATCATGCTTACCCAGAAGAATTCGTTCATGCACTCACAAAGGCCGGTTTCCTTGCAGCACTGATTCCTGAGGAATACGGCGGATCTGGTCTTGGGATTACTGAGGCCTCAATTATACTCGAGGAAGTAAATCGATCGGGTGGAAATGCCGGTGCATGTCATGCACAAATGTATACGATGGGAACACTGCTGCGGCATGGTTCAAAGGAACAAAAGGAAAAATATCTTCCGAAGATTGCTGATGGGACGTTAAGACTTCAAGCCTTTGGCGTAACCGAACCGAATACAGGTACCGATACAACGAAGTTAAAAACGGTGGCAGTCAAGAAGGGGGATAAGTACATTGTAAATGGTCAAAAAGTATTCATATCAAGAACTGAATATTCGGATTTGATGATTCTCCTTGTGCGGACAACACCTCTTGAACAGGTTGAAAAAAAGACACAGGGCATTTCCGTTCTATTAGTAGATTTAAATGAAGCGGTCGGCAATGGGCTGACGATTAAACCGATTAAAACAATGATGAATCATGCGACAACGGAATTATTTATCGAAAATCTGGAGGTTCCGGTTGAGAATTTAATTGGTGAAGAAGGCAAAGGCTTCTCCTACATTCTTGACGGAATGAATGCCGAACGGATCTTAATTGCCGCTGAATGCATTGGCGATGGCCGCTGGTTTATCGAACGCGCAGCGAATTATGCGAAGGATCGAGTAGTATTCAATCGTCCAATCGGACAAAACCAAGGCATTCAGTTCCCCATTGCTCGTTCACATATTAATCTTGAAGCAGCTGATTTAATGCGCTTTCAAGCAGCCGCCTTATTTGATTCAGGAAAAAGCTGTGGAGCAGAAGCTAATATGAGTAAACTGCTAGCAGCGGATGCTTCTTGGGAAGCGGCAAATGCCTGCTTACAGACACACGGCGGCTTTGGATTTGCGGAGGAATATGATGTCGAGCGAAAGTTTAGAGAAACTAGATTATATCAAGTAGCGCCTATTTCCACGAATCTTATTTTGTCCTATGTCGCTGAGCATGTGCTCAAGCTGCCACGATCCTATTAATAGTCTGAGAGGGTGAAGGGAATGAAAAATGTACTAATAGTTGATTCAGTTCGCACAGCTGTCGGCAGGATAGGCGGTAGTCTAAGGAATGTGGATGTTGATTTCTTAGCAGCAAAGGTGATAGAAGAAGTGATCAATCGAACAGGTGTGGCAAAAAAAGATATTGACGAAGTGATAATGGGGCAGGCAAAGCAAAGTACAGATGCTCCGAACTTAGCTCGTCTCGCCTTACTTAGAGCTGGATTACCTATCGAAGTAACCGGATATACGGTTCATCGCCAATGCGGTTCTGGATTACAAGCAATTCATAATGGTGCACAGCAAATTATGTGCGGGCTATCAGAGATTGTCATTGCTGGGGGAGCAGAAAGCATGAGCGGTGCGCCGTTTTATATCCGGAATGGACGATACGGATTTGGTGTAGGCAATACCGAGATTCTTGATTCTAATACGGAAAGTCAGCCTCGGGCCCAGCCAATCGAAATATATGGAAATCTTACGATGGGAATAACGGCGGAAAATTTGGCTGAAAAGTATCAGATATCACGGGAAGAGCAAGATGAATTTGCTTTACGGAGTCAAGTATTGGCACAAGATGCAATAGAAGCAGGGCGGTTTAATTCACAAATCGTTCCTTATGAAGTGAAGCAGCGAAAACACTCCTTTATATTCGATAAAGATGAACATCCAAGGGAAACAAATATGGAAACATTACGAAAGTTGAAACCAGTATTCAAGGAAAATGGTACGGTCACAGCGGGAAATACAAGCGGTCGAAATGACGGAGCAGGCGCTGTGTTATTAATGACAGACGAAGCAGCCCAAAAGTTTGATTTGAAACCAAAGGCTAAAGTCATTGCCCAAGCTGTTGCGGGTGTCTCCCCAGAAATCATGGGAATCGGTCCTGCACCTGCAACGAGAAAAGCCTTAAAGCAGGCTGGGTTAACACTTGAAGATATTTCGTTGATTGAGTTGAATGAAGCGTTTGCCGCACAATCTCTCGCAGTCATTAAGGAGCTCGGTCTTGACTTGAATCGAGTCAACGTTAATGGAGGTGCCATTGCTCTAGGCCATCCAATCGGCGGGTCGGGTGCGGTATTAATGACGAAGCTGCTTCATGAATTGGAACGCAGAGGCGAAAGATACGGTTTGGCTACATTCTGTATTGGCGGCGGTCTTGGAATTACAACGATTGTTGAAAATCTGCAAGTTTAATAGCTTGCTTTAGAAGCTTGGAGATGAATAAATTCGTGGATATGTACCAAACAAAGAAAAAGTCGGCCAGCGATGCGATTGCGTTGATTCAGTCACGCCAAAAGGTATTTATTGCGCCTTTTTGTAATGAGCCGCAGACATTAGTTGAAGAATTGGTCCGTCAAAGTGGCCGTTTAGAAGATGTGTATCTTTATAATATGCCAATCGGCAGTGCCTGTTTATATGCAGGAAGTGATCATCTTCTTTCCTTTAAAATTCGAACCTTTTTATCAACACCATTATTCAAGGCAAGCTACTCAACAGGTGATTGCGATTATATTCCGATTAATTTATCAGAAATTCCTCGCTGGATTGGTGAAAATCAAATCGATGTGGCGCTAATCCAGGTTTCGCCGCCTGATGAGCATGGATTTTGCAACCTAGGCATCTCAGTAGATGTTGTTCAATCATTAATCAAGCATGCGGTATGCATTATTGCGGAGGTTAACAACCAGATGCCGTGGAGTGAAGGAAACACGCTTGTCCATCTCTCAAATATTGATTATGTTGTCCCATCAACACGGCCAATGCTTGAAATCAAGCGCAAAGAACCGACAGAGGTAGAACGAGCCATCGGCATACATGTTGCGTCCCTTGTCCCAGACTATTCAGTAATCCAAGTTGGAGTCGGCAGTGTTTCTGACAGTATTCTTCAAGCTCTTCACGGAAAAAAGGGGATCGGTATTCATTCAGGATCGATTACCGATCCAGTCATTGAGTTAATTGAGCAAGGGGTCATTACCAATGAAGCAAAGGAAATTAACCGCCATATTACAGTGTGTACGACACTGACAGGTACAGAGGAATTGTACCGTTATGCGAATCGAAATGATGCTATTGAACTGCATTCAAGCGATTATACCCACAACCCAGCAGTGATTTCAAAATTGAGTCGCTTTCATAGCATCAATTCTGCTCTTGAAGTTGATCTATTTGGTCAGGTAAACGCTGAGCAGGTTGGAAAGTATCCCGTGGCAGGCGTGGGCGGACAAATGGACTTTATCCATGGTGCCCGTTTATCGAAGGGAGGAAAGGCCATAATTGCTCTCCCGTCTACAGCTAAGAATGGGACTGAATCACGCATTAAGGCGGAAATACCCTTTGTCACTTCGTTAAAGTCCGAAATTGATTATATCGTAACCGAGTATGGCGCAGCAGAACTATTCGGTAAGTCGCTAAAAGAACGTGCACAAGCATTACTATTAATTGCGCATCCCGATTTTCGCGAACAATTGAGGGTGAGTATAGAGCAGCTTGGATAGTCATGAATGAGAGAGCTTTAATCCAATCCTTTATCCCAAATCTCGTTATGCAGTTTAATTCTCTCGAATGAACGCTTTACGTATAAGGAAAAGTCTCGAGATCGTTGGCATGTTTAATGGAAAGTATGAATAGGAAAGAAGCTGATCATGATGTTCAAAACAACCGTTACCGAGTTGTTGGCCATTGAGTATCCGATTATTCAAGGAGGACTGCAGGGACTAGGGATTGAGCCTCTTGTTTCAGCTGTTTCAGAAGCAGGAGGGCTAGGTCTGCTAACAGCTGGGTCGTATGCATCGAATAAAGAATTGCATCAAGATATCGAACAGGTGCGAAAAAAGACAACGAAACCCTTTGGGGTGAATTTGGCACTAGGAATCCGCCGGCCAATGGATGAATTTGTCGAAGCGGTGGTCAATGCGGAAGTGGGGATTGTGTTTACTTCAGGTTATTCACCCGTTCAATATATGGAACGGTTTAAACAGGCTGGCATAACTGTTGTTCATGTGGTGCCTTCTGTGAAATTTGCTAAAAAAGCGGAGGAATTAGGCTGCGATGCCGTAGTTATTGTCGGTTTTGAATGCGGCGGTCATCCAGGAATAGAAGAAGTTTCTACACTAAGTCTTGTCCCTCAGGTTGTAGAAGCTGTGAAGATCCCGGTTATTGCGGCTGGAGGATTAACGGACGGGAAAGGTCTAGTAACAGCGCTGGCGCTCGGAGCTGGAGCCGTGCAAATGGGAACACGCTTTGTCATGACAAAGGAATGTCCACTTCCAGAAGCGATTAAAACAAAATTGCTTCGTGCAGGAACAAGTGACACTGTCATTATTAAACGCTCAATCAATAAGCCTAATCGGGTGTATAACAACGCCGCAGCACAGAGTGTGCTTGAACTTGAGCGTAAAGGGGCAGGCATTAACGAATTGATGCCCTATATTGGGGGTGAGGCCTATCAAAAGATGCTTAGCACTGGAAATTCAGAAATTGGTATTCTCTCAATTGGACAAGCCATCGGACGGATAAACAGCTGCGAAAGTGTTCAAGATGTCATCACTGGCATCATAGAAGAATCTCATGAGGTGTTACGTCAGCTTAATGGCTATGTGGTTAGTTAGAAAACTTGGGAAGGAGAGAAAACGATGGCATACTATTTTGAAGATTTTTCAATCGGTGATGCATTTACAAGTCCAGGCCGGACGGTCACTGAGTCAGATGTTACTGTATTTGCAGGTTTGTCTGGGGACTATAATCCACTGCATACTGATGAAGAATTTGCTAAGGAAACGATTTTCGGAACACGTATTGCCCACGGACTGCTCGGATTGTCTATGGTTAGCGGTCTCGTTATGCGCTTAGGGGTATTTGATGGGACGGTCATTGCTTTTTTAGGACTTGAGTGGACGTTCACAGGTCCCTTATTTATTGGAGACACGATTCATTTTGAAATGAAAATTATCGAAAAGCGCGAAACTTCGAAAGCAGATAGAGGAATTATCGTGCGTGAAGTGTTACTTCTTAATCAAAAAAATGAAGTAGTTCAAAAGGGAACGATGACAATCATGATGAAACGAAAACCTGAGAAGCTAGTTGAATAGAAATCTGAGAGGAGTCTAAATCATGAATGTGAAAAATCGAGTGATGCTCATCACTGGGTCAGGCAGTGGAATTGGGGAAGGAATTGCAGAAGAGCTGGCAGCAAACGGTGCAATCGTTATCATTAACGACATTGATGGAGAAAAAGCCGAAAAAGGTGCACAGGCTTTACGAGAAAAGGGCTATCAAGCGGACGGACTACAAGCAGACATTACGAATTCAGAGCAGGTAGAGAGGATGGTAGCCAAAATTATCGAGAAATATGGCCGGATTGATGGGTTAATCAATAATACAGGTGTGGTCCGAGATAATTTAATTCTAAAGATGCCCGAAGAGGATTTTGATTTCGTCCTTACTATTAATCTAAAGGGAGCCTGGATCTGTTCGAAAGCAGTCCTTGGACATATGAAGAAGCAGGAATATGGCCGGATTGTAAACATTTCTTCCCGTGCCTGGTTAGGACAAGTCGGACAATCTAATTATTCTGCTTCAAAAGGAGGATTAGTCAGCTTGACCCGAGCGCTGGCTTTGGAGTTTGCCAAGTTTAATGTGACAGTGAACTGTATTGCACCAGGATTAATTGATACACCGCTGGTACGCAATTTACGGAAAGATGTCCAGGAACGACTAATTCAAGCACAGCCTACCCCAATGATTGGACAACCAAAGGATATTGCCAATACAGCCTTGTTTTTTGTTTCTGAAGAAGCGCGGTACATAACGGGACAAATCCTTCATGTTGATGGCGGAAAAAGCCTTGGAGCAAGAAACATATAGGAGTCAATTATGACTAAACAGGAGGGAGTTGTGAAGAATGCAGCCATTAGACGGAGTAAAAGTGCTGGATTTATCACGAACACTAGCGGGTCCTTTTTGTACGATGATGCTAGGTGATATGGGGGCAGATGTAATCAAAGTGGAACAACCAAGAAGCGGGGATGAATCGAGACGGTTTACTCCTCCCTCCTGGAATGATGAGAGTTGTTATTATCTTTCCTCTAATCGAAATAAGCGCAGCATCACTGTTGATCTAAAAAGTACAGAAGGCAAAGCGATCATTATGAAACTAGTTCAAGATGCTGATATTTTAGTAGAAAACTTTCGTACAGGTACGATGGAAAAGCTTGGTCTTGGTTATGAAGAGTTAAAGGAAATGAATCCACGATTAATTTTTTGCTCGATCTCAGGATTTGGGAGAACAGGACCGGAAAAAAATCGTGCAGGATATGATTTATTACTGCAGGGATTTGGCGGATTGATGAGCATTACGGGTGAAGATGGAGGACCACCAGTTAAAGCAGGTATGTCCATTGTCGATTTAACCACTGGAATGTTCGCTGTATACGGAATTATGAATGGCTTATTTGCAGCACAGAAAACAGGGAAAGGTCAATTTATTGATGTCAGCTTACTGGATGGTCAGATTACTTTGCTGAACCATATGGCAACCGGGTATATGGCCACAGGGAAACCTGCGGGGAAAATGGGTTCTGCCCACCCTTCACTTGTTCCGTATCAGGCCTTTCGAGCAAAAGATATGGATATTATCTTAGCTGTAGCCAATGATGGTTTATGGAAAAAATGCTGTACGGCTTTAGACTGGCCTGACTTACTAGATGATGTTCGCTTTGAGAAAAACGTCGATCGAGTTGCCCACCGCGTAGAATTGGTCAAGCGGATCTCAGATAAACTTATCTTTTGGGAAAGTAAGGACTTATTTAAGATTTTAGATAGTCATGGGGTTCCTTGTGGTCCGATTCACACGATCGATCAAATCCTCAACCATCCACACACAAAAGCTAGAGAAATGATGATTCCCATCCAACATCCAACCATTGAGAATCTTCAGGTACCCGGTTTTCCCGTGAAAATGGGTGATACGCCCCAAAGCGTCCGGTATTACCCGCCGCTTCTCGGTGAACATACGGAAGATGTACTAAGTGAACTAGGCTATTCAACGGAAGACATTCAACGTTTGAAAAACAAGCAGATCATCTGATTTTAAAGAGGCGGTGGTTATATGGCAAAAGCTAAAGAAAAAAAAACCTGGATTGTTGTTTTTGTTTCTTGTTTTCTTGGGTTAATGGTGGATGGAATGGATTTGCAGATGTTGTCCTTAACAATGCCCGCTTTAATGGATGAATTCAATATCACCAAAACGGCAGCTGGAGTCATTAGTACGTGGTCTTTAATGGGCATGGCGCTGGGTGGAATCATGGGAGGGTGGCTGTCAGATCGTTACGGGAGAGTCAAGATGGCCGCTTGGATGATGGTCCTCTTTTCTATCGGAACAGCCGCACTAGGATTTGCCCAAACGTATGAACAATTTATTGTTATCCGCTTTATTTCAGCGATTGGTATTGGTGCAGAATATAGTATCTGTACAATGTTAATGGCTGAGTATGTTCCAACCAAAAAAAGAACCACTATACTTGGCACACTTCAGGCAGCATACTCGGTTGGTTATTTAATTGCAGCTTTGCTTGCAGGAGCTATTTTGCCGGTTTATGGATGGAGACCGTTATATTTTATAGCTGTTGTACCTGTCATTCTTGCCCTATATATACGGTATAATCTTCCAGAGCCTGAAGGCTGGAGAGAAGAAGTAAAGAAAAGGAAAGCATCGAAAGTTAATAAAAATGAATGGGCCGCTTTGTTTACGAATCCAAAGACGAGAACTATCTTTTTATTCTGGATTTTAACTTCCACTTTCCTTCAATTTGGTTATTATGGCTTAGGCAGCTGGCTGCCTACATACCTTGTCAGTGAATTAGGATTTGCATTTACGAAAATGACTGGTTATTTAATTGGAACTTATTCCGCCATGATTTTAGGTAAAATTATAACAGGCTGGCTTGCCGATAAATTTGGACGTAAAACCATGTATATAATCGGAGGATTAGCTACCGCACTATGTCTGCCAATCGTCTACCTGTATAATACACCAGGTAATATTATTGCACTTCTCACCATCCTTGGATTTCTGTATGGGATGCCATATGCTGTTAATTCAACGTATATGAGTGAAAGCTTTCCGACAAACATACGTGGGACGGCTGTAGGCGGGGCATATAATATCGGCCGAATTGGAGCAGCGATGGCGCCCATGATTATCGGGGTGATTGCGGAATCAAAGTCGATTGGCTTCGGCCTGGCATCACTCGGAATTGCCTATGCACTAGCAGGGATTATTCCAGCTATATTTATTAAAGAAAAAATGTATGATCCCTTTACAAATGCAGCTCAGAAACCATCTGAAAAGACATCTACTAATTATACAGCTTGATCTAGACTGCCCTGAATGTAAGGGCAGCTTTTTTATTTTGGTGTAGCATAAGAAACCCGTAACGCTATACCCCACCCGGTATGTTAAAGGGGGCTGACGGGAATACGGCCCTCTCAGACGGGAATAAGCTGGTCCGAGAAGGGAATATCCCTTAACTCAGACGGGAATCAGGTCACCAGAGTACGGATCAGACCTTTAATTAGGGAATGAGTTGAAAGAAAGCTAGAAAAAAACAAATTTAAGCGGATGAATTACGGCCTTCTTTCTGATAGTATGAAGGTGACATACTAACTAAAAGGAGAACATTACAACATGACTGGAATCGCAACCATCTTAGTGCTCGCAGCTTTAATGGGGTTCTTTTTAGGGGTATTAGGAATTATCAAAGGAAATGTTAAATTACTGAAATTAAAGACTAGAAAAGCAAGCTTCCTTTTCTCACTGTTTTCACTGGTATTGTTTATTGTCGGCGGGGCTATGCTGCCAAGTGAGACGACTACTTCTCCTGAAGTGAAACAGGATGTACAACAAAGTGAAAAGGAGACAGTCAAAGAAAAAACGGAGTCTCCTAAGATAGAAAAAAAGGTTGAAAAGGTAATAGATAAAGAAGAAGTTGGAACTGAAACGGATGAATCAGCTAAACTTGAAGTTCATTTTCTTGATGTCGGACAAGGTGCGGCCCAGATTATTATCACGCCTGAAGGTTCGGTAATGGTCATTGATGGTGGGAACAATGATGATGAAGACAGAATGGTCAGCTATTTGAATAAGCTAGGTGTGAAAAAAGTTGATATTTTGGTGGGCACTCATCCTGATGCCGATCACATAGGCGGAATTGACGCTGTGATTGACGCATTTGATATTGGGAAAATTTATATGCCTAAGGTTCAAAAAGATACACAAACCTTTGAATCTGTTCTCCGGGCTGTCCAAAATAAGGGGTTAAAAGTTACCACGGCTAAAGCTGGAATTAATTTGGAACTAGACAGTGCAATTTCAACGAAAATGATTGGACCTCTAGCAGCCTCTGACCCTGATAATAATGAGATGAGTGCGATAATCAGACTCGAATATGGGAATCACTCCTTTTTATTAACGGGAGATGCCGGTGTTGACACTGAAGCAGATCTCATCCAATCAGGGGCAAAATTGAAATCTACTGTCCTTCTTTTGGGTCATCACGGCAGTGATCATTCAACGAGCACAGCCTTTTTACAAGCTGTACAACCTGAATATGCAGTTATTCAAGTAGGAAAAAATAGTTATGGCCATCCAACGGCTGGCGTATTGAGCAATGTAACAAATGCTGGAGCAAAGATTTATCGCAATGATACAGATGGAACAATCGTTTTCACTACTAATGGAAAGACGATTAGTGTAAATAAAAATCCGTGGACATTTGTTGGAAACGAACAGAAGGATACGGCCAAGACAACACCTGTGCCAACTCCAAAACCGAATCCAGCTCCTGCTGAAAAAAAGCCTGAGGCTTCGATCTCAAAAACAGGAATCAAAGCAACGGCAAGTATTGATAACCAAGCACCGACTCAAAATGAAAACATTACAGTGACAGTTAAGGTTAGTGATGAAAATGGTAAACCAGTCTCCAATGCGAATGTCAGCTTAAAACTTGCTTTTAAATCTACGGACACTACCTACAATGGTGTGACAGATACCAATGGCATTGCATCCATTCCATTCCGTATTGGGAGAGCTGCTGCTGGATATACAGTTAAAGGAGACGTTACCGTTACGGCAAATGGTCAAACAGCAAAAGCAAGTACAGCGTTTACCCCTAAATAAGGAAGTGTTGATATGAAAGGCATTGTTGACCGTTTTGAAGGTGAGTATGCCGTCATAGAAGTGGATGGCAAAACAAGAGATGTAAAGCGAAAACTGATTGCAGATAGTGTAAGGGTCAGTGATGTTGTGATCCTGAATAATGGGATTTGGGAACGTGATTCAGATGAAACCGATAAACGAAAAAAAGAAGTGAAAAAGTTAATGGATAGTGTCTGGGAAGATTAATACAATTAATGGTATAAATTAGGAAGAAAACAGCCATACTGTTTAGATGTTTGTTTCCATTAAAAGTATGGCTGTTTCTGAAAAGCGAAGGCAGTGAAGAATGTTGACACAAATGAAAGAGAAATTACTTGTTATTATTGGTCCAACAGCGGTTGGGAAAACGAAACTTAGCATTGATTTAGCAAAACTCTACAATGGTGAGATTATCAGTGGAGATTCTATGCAAGTCTATAAAGGAATGGATATTGGTACGGCGAAGATCTCAACGAACGAAATGCAGGAAATTACTCACCATTTAATTGATATTAAAGAACCAAATGAACCATTTAGCGCAGCAGAATTCCAGGAAAGAGCGAATCAAATCATTGCGGACATACACAGAAGAGGAAAATTGCCAATAATCGTTGGAGGAACAGGATTATATATCCAGTCTGTCATCTATGATTATCAGTTTTCAGAAGCGCAATCCGACCCAGCTTACCGCGAGCAACTTGAAAACGAAGTCGCTGAAAAAGGAATAGAACATGTGATAAGTAAATTGCGATCGATTGATCCAGAAAGTGCAGACCGAATACATCCTAATAATGTTCGACGTGTGATTCGTGCACTGGAAATTTACCATTGTACAGGTTCGACAATGAGTCAACAGCTGCTGAGCCAGCCGAACGAAATGAAGTATGAAACAGCATTAATTGGATTAACGATGGATCGTGATAAACTGTATGACCGAATTAATCAACGTGTGAATCTCATGGTAGAACAAGGGTTGTTCACTGAAGTTGAGTATTTTTATAAACGCGGATTACGTGATTGCCAATCTATTCAAGCAATTGGGTACAAAGAACTATATGAGTATTTAGATGGGAAAATCTCGCAGAATGAAGCGGTTGAATCGATTAAGCAGAATTCGCGCCGTTACGCCAAGAGACAACTAACATGGTTTAGGAATAAAATGGCTGTTGACTGGTTTGATATGACGGAGACCGAAAATTTTTCGAAAAAAAGAGATGAAATATCTAAATTTATAGCAGGAAAGCTTTCACTTTAAGCGAATTAATACAAGTAGAGAGAAAAAGGAGGATACAAAATGAAACAATCGGTGAATATTCAAGATCAATTTTTAAACCAATTACGTAAAGAAAGTACATATGTTACCGTGTTTTTACTAAACGGTTTTCAAATCCGTGGGCAAATTAAGGGATTTGATAACTTCACCGTATTATTCGAATCCGAAGGTAAACAACAATTAGTTTTCAAACATGCGATTTCCACATTTGCGCCGCAGCGCAACGTTCAAATTGATTTTGAAGTAAAAGAATAAATTAATACTATGAATATGTAAAACGGGTAATGATACATTGCCCGTTTTTATTTTGGTCAAAATTCGGATTATTTCTTGGGAAAGCGCAGGAAACGACAGTTATTTTGTTGAGATGGCGTTTAGACGGGGGTATTGTCTGATTATGTGGATTTTTAATACCGGTGGATTACGTAAGATTTGAGCGTCTTTTAATCAGTCTCAGTATTTTTGGTTTAATTAAAGATACTGATTGCTGAATTAATGAATATAAATAAATGAAGAGTTTGTGTTTAAGTTGAGAGGTGAAAACGTTGGATCGTCCTATTCATAAAACAAATAGCGGCCAAATTAAAGTCGTTTTAAATGGAGAAAAGCGAAATGTACCTGATAAAGATAATGAGATATTGTTTCCCGATATATATGAGAGAAAGATCCCTTCACAACATGTTGCCTTAAAGGAAATCGAAGATGAATTGTCAGCATTAGTTGGGTTAGATAGCATGAAGAAGGTCATCAAAGAAATTTATGCATGGATCTATATTAATAAAAAACGTGAAGAAAAAAATATTAAAGCGGAAAGACAAGGTTTACATATGATGTTCAAAGGTAATCCAGGCACAGGAAAAACGACTGTGGCTAGGTTAATCGGTAAACTTTTTCTGAAAATGGGCGTTTTGCCAAAGGGACATTTGATTGAGGCTGAGAGAGCTGATCTTGTTGGGGAATATATAGGCCACACGGCACAGAAAACGAGGGAATTAATTAAGAAAGCAATGGGTGGAATATTATTTATTGATGAAGCTTATTCGTTAGGCAGAGGCGGCGAGAAAGATTTTGGAAAGGAAGCAATAGATAGTCTTGTTAAACATATGGAAGATAAGCAGCACGAATTTGTTTTAATACTTGCAGGGTACTCAAAGGAGATGGACTTTTTCCTGACTTTAAATCCAGGACTTCAGTCGAGATTTCCCCTCGTTATCAGTTTTCCAGATTACACAATCGATCAACTAATGGAAATTGCCGATATGATGTTAGAGGAAAGAGAATACATTCTGAGTCAAAATGCTAAAATTAAATTGAAAGACCATTTAGGATTTATTAAAGCTACACAAACTACATTTTCAAATGGACGGTATGTGAGAAATATTATTGAAAAAGCGATACGCGCACAAGCTATGAGGCTGTTACTAGATAGCTCGTATGAACGGAATGATTTAATTACATTAAAGAGCAGGGATTTAGGGTTAAATGACGATCATTAAATAGGCATAATACATGAGAAGTGCAAACGTATTAAAACTGAGCAATGGATGTCCATTGCTCAGTTAAATGAAGGCTTTAAGTAATGGAAAGCGGTATTATTTTACTCGTAATTTTTGACCGACAAAGATCGTATAGTTCTGATTTAATTGGTTCCATGATTTAATTTGGGCTGCTGTAGTACCATATTTACTTGCTAATCTATATACAGTATCACCGTGTTTAACTGTGTGATTGATGAATTTTATCTTGTCCCATTCGTGCAGATTATATTTTTCGATAATAGTGATTAACTTTTGTGGATAATCTATATCAGCAGCATATCCAGACGCCTTCAATGCCAGTGCACCATCTTTATATGTTTTTGCATCCATCACCCTCTGGTACCTTTTCACCGGCTTTCCATTCACCTTAATCTCAGAAGTTAGTAAACTTTCAATGTGGTCTTTAATCGATTCAGCGATAGTGGGATATTTCCGATACGTAACGACTACATCGTTTCGTTCGCCTTCCTTGCCAATTTCAGTATCTATTCTTTGGACAGACTTGCCATTATAGGTGCCTCTTCTGCCAAATAAATTATTTGAACTTTTAGTAAGCTCACTGGTTCCCCAGCCTGATTCAAGAATACCTTGGGCAATAACAAGACTAGGAAGTATATGTGTACGTGTGTAGTCCTTTTGAACAGGTTCCCCAAGCAATTTTATGAAGGCTGTTTGTTCAGATGCATCCATTTTCGTTTCCTCCTAACAACAAAAAGATACCAAACATATAGCTTGGTCTATTATGATATGAAATAAGTGTCTGACATGTATAATGTATCTGCGTAGTTACTAACAGAAAGTGAAAGAAGTTAGAAGAGCAAATAAACGGGGTAGATAAAGATATAAGGAACAGTTGAGTATACCTTTTAACTGAAGCACAGAACGTGTTTTTAGTATAGACACGAAAGAACGAGACCATGAATAAACTGATTAGGCATACTTCTAGCTGATTTCCTTGAGTCGGGGTAAAAGGCATCACAGACACGATCTTAAGTCATGAGACATAAAACCGAGAAAAAATTTGGTACTTAAAAACAAGTAAAGGTGGAGAAACGATGGAAAATGAAATTCTCTTATATACAACCGATACCTGTCCATATTGCACTCAGGCAAAAAAATTCTTAACTGAACAAGGGTTACCCTTCCAGGAAATTAACGTTCAGGCGGATTATGCAGAAGCGCAGCGTCTTGTCGAACAAACAGGACAAATGGGTGTACCCCAAATTAAGGTAAATGGAAACTGGGTTCTCGGATTTGATCCACAAGCCATTCTAACTTTTGCTAGAATCACTCTATAAGAAACAAAAAGGATAGGCAGCTAGGCTGCCTATCCTTTTTGTTTCTATTGGAAAGATTCATTAACGCAAAGGGTTAAGTCTTTTTTGAGGCAGTTTCCATTTGTACGTATACGATAAAACACGCAGCGCTGTTATGACGACAAATAATAAATACAAGTGCCAAGATTCCGTAGCTGCACCCATACCGATGATTAGACCGGCTAGAATGGCCCATACTGCATATATTTCATCTTTTAGTACAAGCGGCTTCCGTCCTGCAAGAATATCACGAATTATTCCGCCGCCGCTTCCGGTCAGAACTGCAGCTACGATAATTGCACTCATCGGGTGTTTCATGTCTGCCGCGTACAAGGCACCTTGTATCGCAAAGGCGGCAAGACCTATCGCATCCGTGAAGTTTCCCCATTTGCTCCAATGCTTTAGTAGATTTCCAGGAAACATCATCACAGCAGTTATGGATATAAGGGCAATGGTAAAGTAGATGCTTTGATCCCAAAGAGCGGAAACAGGTACACCGATTAATAAATTTCGAACCGCACCCCCGCCAAATGCAGTAACGATTCCAAGTATATAGATGCCAAGAATATCGTATTCTTCTTCCATGGCAATAATTGCTCCGCTGATAGCAAAAGCAATGGTTCCAATCATACTTAAAAATTCCCAGCTCATCTTAAATTCCCTCATTATTCAATTAATGATTACCGTATGATTTTAGCATGTATTTAGCTTGCGTCAAGCCGCTTTAATAGGTAATGAAAAATTATTATTTTCACATTTGTCTCGAAGTGGCTTATGAGATAAGCTTATAGAGAAATAAACGCAGAAAGTACCATATTAAATGTTCAATAATGACTGCCTGTCCTTTGATAGGCTCATAGGAAAGGGTGGAACGCTATGTATGATGTGAAACACTATAGAGATGAGAACTATACCATTTATGAGTTAAGCGATTCAACGACTTCTTCTTGGGTGAAGGTTGCCCCAGAAAGAGGCGGCATTATTATTGGCTTCGGTGTCAACGGAGAAGAACTCTTATTTCTTAATAAGGAGACGTTTTATGATTCAGCTGCCAATGTCAGAGGCGGAATTCCAATTCTGTTCCCGATTTCAGGTCAATTGACAAACGGAGAATATGAGTGGAATGGTCAAACTTATCAAATGAAAAATCATGGTCTGGCAAGAAATAGTGCTTGGACGGTGATTAAAACAAGTACGGATGACTCAGCTTCAATTACGTTATCCCTAACAAGCAATGAAGAAACGAAAAAATCGTATCCGTTTGATTTTGAAGTCATTTTCACCTATGTCTTGAAGAATCAGTCATTAAGTATACATCAGGAATATATCAATACGTCCGCAGATGAAATGCCGTTTTATGCTGGTTTTCATCCATATTTCAAAACAACTCATAAGAATCTAGCCTATGACACGGACGCTGCAACCTACCTCGACTATAATGATTTAGTCATCAAACAGGTGTCTGATGGTTTAGATCTGACAGGAAAGAAAGAATCGCTGGCCTTATTAGATGCAATGAAAAAAGAAATCGCATTTGAACTGCCGGATCGTCAACTGAACATTTCCATTACATATGGGAAAGAATTTAAACCAGTCTATTTATGGACTGAAGAAGGACAGGACTTTGTTTGTGTTGAACCTTGGATGGCCAATACGAATGAATTAAACCGGAAAGAAGAATTAGTAATGCTAAGACCGGGAGAACAGCTGAAAACCTTTATGACATTTACTGCTAGATAGAAACAAAATAAGTTCAGGTACCATACCTTTTGTTAAAAGATTGGTACCTGAGCTTATTGGTTTTTTGCAGGCTGACATGAGTGTGAATGAGAATTGGTTTGCTAACTACGCTGCATCTGAAATAGTATTCAAAAACTAATGTTGTTCTATTTCAATATCAACAGCTATAATAAGCTCTTTATTCGATTTTCGGAGTGAGCAATCTATTAAAATAGCGAAAGTGATTTTTTGGAAAGTGTAGTATGGGTGATTAATAAACTAATATTTAGAGGTGAATTAGAAAAAATATGATGATGTCATATGAATATTATGGAGAACTTTGCACACAGATATACGAAAATAGTAAAACGATGGCAGACGGAAAAGAACTGGAGTTTTTTCTATCTTTTGTTCAAGATAAGAAGATGAAAGTGTTAGAGCCCATGTGTGGAAACGGGAGAATGCTTATTCCTTTTATGGAAAAAGGAATAGACATTGAGGGATTTGACATTTCAGAAGAAATGTTGCGAGTGTGTAAATTAAAAGGTCGAAAATTAAACCTTAAACCAAACGTTTTTTATGGGAAAATAGAAGAATTTAAAGGCGATAATACGTACGATTTAATCATGATACCATTTGGTTCTTTTTCACTCTTGTCAGATGAATTTGTGAAAGATAGCCTTATTAACATGAAAACTATTTTAAAAGAAGGCGGGAAATTCCTTTTAACGGTTATGACAAATACAGGTACAGTTGAGGATATTCCTGATTGGATGGAAACGAATAGAAGATACCTTGATAACAACGAGATTATTGAATATAAGAAAGTCAATTATGACCAAGCTAGCAGAATGTTAAATATAAACTTAAACTATCAATTAGTGAAAGATGGTCGAATAGTAAAATCAGAAATAATGGATTTCCCAATTCGACTTTATGAACCTGGCGAATTTAAAACTATTTTAAAAACTATTGGCTTTGGTGAAGTTATTCTCCATGAGGTTATTAACGGATATGGAGAAGGAAGTTCATTTCAGGTGTTTGAATGTGTAAAATAGACTTGAAAAAGATTTCTGGTCGGATGATTTCTTCAAAAACCATGTATTTACATAGAAAGTGTGAGGAATAATGAATAAAATTTATATTATTTCTGGTCCACCAGGAGTAGGTAAATCTACAACTGCAAAGGGTCTTGCAGAACAGTTTAATCAAAGTGCTTATATTGAAGGTGATTTAATCAATCATATGGTTGTCGGCGGATACCTTCCACCTTGGAAAAGTGAAGAATCTCTTTCGTTAGTTTGGGAAAATATTGCTGATTTAAGTATCAATTTTATGCAGGCAAATAAAAACGTAATCATTGATTATGTTGCTTTCCCAGAAGAAGTAGAAACATTTTCTCAAAAAATGAAGGCTAAGGTTCAAAATGTAGAAATTATATATGTTGTTTTATGGGTCGATAGCGATGAACTGTTGAGAAGAGATGCTTTGAGAATTAAAGAAGATCAAATGGGAGAAAGATGTTTAGAAATAATGAATGAATTCGAAAGTAAACTACTAGATAAAGACTTCTTCTACGATACAACGTACTTAAAGCGATCGAATTTACATGAAATCTTTCAGAATATTAAAGAAAATCCTTCTTTCAAATATTTATTTTAAAAATTACCTCGTTAAAATACTAATGATATATTCCTCGAGAATGCAAACGAAGCTCACAAAGCTGTTATACGCTGGCAGCTTTTTTTTTTGGATTGAATGATTCACGGATGTTCCATGATAAACCTCGGCAGAATATTAAGTGTACCCTCTCCGCGTCATATACCTTAACGCGAAAACTCAAGTTTCTAAGGCATGAATCGCAGAGAAAGTAGGAAAGTTTCTCTGGCGATTAACCTGGTATTGTTTTGTTCGTTTCATTTATTTGGTATGATGAAAAAAGCTGCAAATAAGGATGGTGAATGAATTGGAACAAAAAGACAGAGAAAAGGTTATTTTAGTAGGCTGTCAAACAAGAGAAGATGATACTCGTTATCAGTATTCACTAGATGAATTGGCGTCATTAACAACAACTGCAAATGGAGAGGTCTTGCTTGTGGTCACACAAAAGCGTGATCGAGTACATCCATCTACATACATAGGAAAAGGCAAGGTTGAGGAGCTTAAACAGATTGAAGAAGAGTTCGAACCCGATTTGTTTATTTTTAACGATGAATTGTCACCAAGTCAGATTCGAAATCTTTCACGGGAGTTTGAAGCACGAATTATTGATAGGACGCAGCTGATCCTTGATATTTTTGCGATGCGTGCGCAGTCAAGAGAAGGAAAGATGCAAGTCGAGCTGGCGCAACTACAGTATATGCTTCCTAGACTCGTTGGACAGGGGACAGAACTGTCAAGACTTGGCGGCGGTATTGGTACGAGAGGGCCTGGAGAAACGAAGCTTGAAACAGATCGTCGTCATATCCGTCGTAAAATTGATGATATTAAAGGATTGCTGCAGGGCGTGGTTAAGCACCGCGAACGTTATCGTGAGCGGAGAAAACGAAATAAAGCCTTCCAAATTGCGATTGTAGGGTATACCAATGCCGGGAAATCGACATTATTTAACCGGTTAACAGAAGCAGATTCGCTAGAACAAAACCTTTTATTTGCTACACTTGATCCCATGACACGAAAAGCGATTCTCCCAAGCGGGTTTACTGTGTTACTAACAGATACCGTTGGGTTTATTCAAGATCTTCCAACCTCACTAGTCGCAGCATTCCGTTCGACACTTGAGGAAGTCAGTCAAGCCGATTATCTGCTGCATGTTGTGGATTCATCCAATCCTGACTATTTTAATCATGAAAAAACGGTAAATGATTTATTAACGGAAATAGATGCCAGTCAAATACCGCAGATGACCCTCTATAATAAGAAGGATTTAACCCATATCGACTTTTTACGTGCATCTAAAGGAAAAGGGCAGTCCTTAATGGTGAGCAGCTATGATGAAAGAGATATACAGGTAATACTAGCTAAAATAGAAGAAAAAGTGATTGAAGAAATGGAGCCCTATCATATTTACCTCCCAGGAACGGAAGGAAAATTACTTTCACAGTTAAAAAATGAAACGATTTTACGCTCGCTCATTTTTGATGAAGAACATGAACGGTATGAATGCAAAGGATTTTGCTTAGTCGATCACCCACTGACAGGACAACTTGGGAATTATACAAAATAAAGGGGAAAAATTTGATGTATCAATATTTACAGAACGGCGAAATACTTAAAAAATTGGCGGTAGAGGCAGAAACAAAAGCAGCTCCAATTTATAAAAAAATAGAAGAGCGTATGGAGTCGAATCAATTTCGTGTCTTAAAGAGCTTCCAAAATCATCAAGTAAGCGATTTTCATTTTACCCCATCTACTGGATATGGCTATGATGACAATGGACGGGATACGCTTGAAAGTATCTATGCAGAAGTATTAGGCGGTGAGGCAGGGCTAGTGCGTCCGCAAATTATTTCCGGCACACACGCGATCTCCATTGCTTTATTTGGAATTCTTCGTCCAGATGATGATCTTTTGTATATCACGGGGACCCCTTATGACACCCTTGAGGAAATTGTGGGGATTCGCGGTAAAGGAACTGGTTCGTTGAAAGAATTCAAAATCGGCTATGATTCTGTTGCGTTAACCGAAGCAGGAAAAGTCGATTTTGATAAGGTGAAAAAGGCCATTACGCCGAAAACGAAGATGATTGGGATTCAGCGTTCTAAAGGATATGCAACGCGTCCATCGTTCACGATTGCTGAAATTGAGGAAATGATTAAGTTTGTAAAAGAAATTAACCCTGAATTAGTTGTTTTTGTTGATAATTGTTACGGTGAATTTGTTGAAGAACAAGAACCATGCCATGTAGGAGCAGATCTCATGGCAGGATCATTAATTAAAAACCCGGGCGGCGGCATAGTGAAAACGGGTGGATATATTGTCGGCAAACAGCCATTTGTCGAAGCTTGCTCGTACCGATTAACCTCACCAGGAATTGGAGCGGAAGCAGGGGCGTCGTTATATAGCCTTCAAGAAATGTACCAGGGCTTTTTCTTGGCACCGCATGTAGTCGGACAAGCATTAAAAGGAGCTGTTTTCACCTCCGCTTTGTTAGAAATGCTTGGCATGAATACTTACCCGAAATGGGATGCTTACCGAACCGATTTAATTCAATCGGTCCAATTCGATGACCAAGATAAAATGGTAGCCTTCTGCCAAGCGATTCAATATTCATCACCGGTTAATTCGCACGTTACTCCATACCCAGCTTATATGCCTGGTTACGAAGATGATGTCATTATGGCTGCAGGAACATTTATTCAAGGAGCCAGCATTGAACTGACTGCAGATGGCCCAACTCGTGCGCCATTTGTGGCTTATGTACAAGGTGGTTTAACCTATGAGCATGTTAAAATCGCTGTCTTGACAGCGGTAGATTCTTTACTATCGAAAAATTTAATCACAGTAGGTTAATATGATGACGTGCGGATATCCGCACGTCATTTTTTGGATGTTATTAAAAAATTGTAATGAGTATTTAAAATACTTTCTTTTAGAATTTGTGGAAAGAAGGTGGTATTGGTTCCTTTATTTTCAATTAGAGTTAGGGATTTACTTGTTTGAACCTTATGCTACAGGGAATTAATAAGAGAGTAAGAGGCAATGAGAAATTTTGTGTTAGAAAACATAACATTTCGTTGACATATTATCTTACATAGAATAAGATAGAATTATAAGAAAACAATATAGGTAATGAAGGAGGATGCTAGGATGAGCGGCAACAATATTCGGCGTTCGATGCCTCTTTTTTCAATCGGAATTGTGATGCAGCTGACAGAGTTGTCCGCGCGCCAAATTCGTTATTACGAAGAGCATCAATTAATTACTCCTATGAGAACGGAAGGCAACCGCCGGTTATTCTCTTTAAATGACATCGATCGATTACTAGAAGTGAAAGATCTATTAGAACAAGGAATTAACTTGGCTGGTATCAAAAAAATTTTTTCCGTAAAAGAAGAAGTTGAAGTGGAAACAGAAACGATCAAGCAAGCTGAAAAAATAAGACGTGACCTTACAGATGTAGAGTTACGCAAGCTGCTTCGTGCCGAACTTTTACAAGGTGGGAAGAATCGTACATCACTTCGTCAAGGAGACATGTCACGTTTTTTCCATTAAAATATTAATAACTATTAAACAACTATCTAGGGGGAATTTGAAAAATGGCAAAGTATACACGTGAAGATATCACTCGTTTAGCGAAAGAAGAAAACGTAAAGTATATTCGTCTTCAATTTACGGATATTCTTGGAACAATTAAGAACGTTGAAATTCCAGTAAGCCAATTAGAAAAAGCTCTCGATAATAAAATGATGTTTGATGGTTCATCTATCGAAGGATTTGTACGTATCGAAGAATCAGATATGTATTTATATCCTGACTTAAGTACATGGGTAATCTTCCCTTGGACATCTGAAAAAGGGAAAGTAGCTCGCTTAATCTGTGACATCTATAACACAGATGGTACACCTTTTGATGGAGATCCACGTGCAAACCTTAAACGAATTCTACAAGAAGCAAAAGACCTTGGTTTCACTAATTTCAACTTAGGACCTGAACCGGAATTCTTCCTCTTCAAACTAGATGCTAATGGTGAACCAACTCTAGAACTTAACGATAAAGGTGGATACTTTGATTTAGCTCCAACCGATCTTGGTGAAAACTGCCGTCGTGATATCGTACTTGAGCTGGAAGAAATGGGCTTTGAAATTGAAGCGTCACACCATGAAGTAGCTCCTGGACAACACGAAATTGATTTCAAATATGCAGATGCTATCTCTGCTTGTGATAATATCCAAACGTTTAAATTAGTGGTTAAAACAATCGCTCGTAAGCATGGTCTGCATGCGACATTCATGCCAAAACCATTGTTTGGTGTAAACGGATCAGGCATGCACTGTAACGTTTCCCTATTCAAAGGAAATGAAAATGCATTCTACGATAAAGATGGAAAACAAGAACTAAGCAAAACAGCTGAACAATTTATCGCTGGTATCATTAAGCATGCACCAAGCTTTACAGCGATCACAAACCCAACTGTTAACTCATACAAACGTCTAGTACCTGGATACGAAGCACCATGTTATGTGGCTTGGTCATCTAAAAACCGTTCACCGCTAGTTCGTATTCCTGCATCACGCGGCATCTCAACACGCGTTGAAGTACGCAGCGTCGATCCAGCAGCGAATCCGTACCTAGCACTTGCAGTTCTTCTTAAAGCAGGCCTTGACGGCATTAAAAACGAATTAACACCGCCAGCACCAGTTGACCGTAACATCTATGTTATGACTAAAGAAGAACGCGAAGAAGAAGGCATCGTTGACCTTCCAGCAACACTATACGCAGCACTAGAAACTTTAAAAGCTGACCCAATAATGTCTTCCGCACTTGGCGATCACATCCTAGAACACTTCGTCGAAGCGAAAGAAATCGAATGGGATATGTTTAGAACGCAAGTACACCCATGGGAACGCGAACAATATATGAGCATGTATTAATTCTTAGAACCTAGTCATACCAACGGTTTAGTTGAAAATAATTTGGTGGTCAAAAACACTTTAATGTAATGTCGCTACATTTGACCACTTTTTGACCACCAAATTTAGCAAAAAAATTAACTCATGAGATTTTTCATGTATTCATTATAATCATCCACTGATGTGTTTTCTATCTGATCAGAGATATGAACATACACGTCAGATGTGATGGTTATATTTTTATGTCCAAGTCTTTCTTATCCTAGCTCCTGATTCTAATACTAGAACAGCATGGTATGTCTTTAGCCGTAGATAGGTAACTTTTCTAATCCGGATATCTTATTGATTCTATTGAAAGCATTAAATAAGGTACTCTTCGGCAGATAATCGCCATTTTCTCTATAGACCACCTAATCTAACTCATGTTCAAAAATATAAATATATACAGTCCCCAGGGTGTTTAGATAATCCATATGCCTGTACAACTCTTTATCTAATGAATCACTCATTTTAACTTTACGGTTCGATTCATATGTCTTAGCTTATCCGAAAAGAGGTCCCCATCTTTAGCTTGAAAATCCAACAGTAATATATTATCCTTGAAATCAATTTGCACAGTACGCTTGCTATAACCTTGCTTTGCAAGATGATTTAAAAACTTTTTGGTAGCGTAACGGTGTTGAATCCTTGAGAAATATATTCTTGAAATAGGGGATGATGTGTTTTTCTACATTACGTTCATGTAATATATAAGTGTTTTTCCTCACATTATCCTTTTTGTATTCCAACAACCATTTACGTAGATAGAACTGTAACTGAGTATCTGCCCTGTCCAATTCTAATCATTAGAAAGTTTAATTTCCTCAAGTTTAGCTGAATTTTTAGCCTCCTTTTTAGTCTTAAATCCACCTTTAGATTATTCTTTCATTTCACTTTTGCACAAGAAGGTGAAAAATCGATATATTTTAATTTTATTTATCAATAAAAATGGTACTGGAATTGTAGTTTAGTTTAAGTGGTTACTATTATATTACTCATCATCATTGTAACGAAATAATCCTTTATCCCAACAAGCTCAGAATTATAATAAATCAGCCCTTCCTCTCATTGAGTAGAGGTTTTATTTATAATAAAGCAATGTAATGGATAACTACCAATTTTAATCATTTTTTATATTTAATGGATACGTAGATAAACTGTAGGTGATAAATGGTTTTTTTAGAAAACTGCCCAAATTAATGTTTTTATGTGTAATAATATACCTATATAACATATAGGAGGTATTACATATGAAGAAATTTTTAAAATTTGGGTGTTTAGGTTTTATAGGATTAATTGTAGTAATAATTATAATCGCGGTTGCAACAAGTGGTGGAGATGACACATCTACTGATGATACTTCGATTAATAATTCAACAGAGTCAAAAGATAAATCTAAAGAAGATAAAAAAGGTTCTTTAACAAAAGAAAAGTTCGGTAAAATTAAAGAAGGCATGAGTTATGAAGAAGTAGTTAATATAGTTGGATCTAAGGGAACAGTAATTTCTGAAACTGGTGAAGAAGGAACAGACTTACACACAATAATGTATGAATTTGAAACTGATGGTTTTATGTCCAACTCAAACATGATGTTCCAAGGGGGAAAATTGATAAATAAAGCTCAGGTAGGTCTTGGCGGTGGTTCTGATGTTGAGATTACTCTTGATCAATTTAATGAAATCAAAAACGGAATGACTCTTGAAGAAGTTGTATCAATAGTTGGCGGAGAAGGAGAAATAATTTCTGAATCAGGTGAAAAGGGTTCAAGTGCTCATACAGTAATGTATTCATATACTGGTGATAAACTTGCATCAAGTGTTTCTCTAATGTTCCAAGGTAATAAACTACAAAACAAATCACAATTCGGACTTGAATAAACAAATTAATCAGCCCTTACTCAATAAAGAGTAGGGGCTTTGTTATGTATTAGATATACATCTTATTACATGTTGTCAACACCGGTTCGTTTTTCCTCATTTTCATCGGAATAAAAACCTCTGAATACACCAGCCCTATAGAGCCATGTTTAAATACCAAGATATATAGCCATAATAAACCACCCCAAAAGGTAGAGTCCAAATTTAACTTTTGAGGTGCACTTGGAGAGGGATTTACATAATACTTATACGCAGACTGCAGCTAAAACTTTTTGAATATCATAAATACTTTTATCTTTTTTAAATTGTTTCGATATAGCTGGTAATTGGGCTCCAGAGATCCAAATTTTCAATTCAGCATCTAAATCAAAGTGTCCGGCAGTTTCTACACTAAAATGAGAAATACTCTTAAAAGGAATGGAATGGTATTCGACTTTTTTTCCAGTAAGTCCTTGCTTATCCACTAAAAGAAGACGTTTGTCCGTAAAGACAATTAAATCTCTGATCAGCTTAAAAGCAACGTCAATTTCTTCACCATTAGTTAAAATTTGCTCTAAATCTTTTGATGCCTCTTCTTTACTTAATGTACTTGCATTTCCTAGCATGCCATTCAAGAATCCCATCTTCTTTCCTCCTTGATCGTTTGTGTCCATATTTTCAGCGTATTAAAATTCTCTTAGTTTATGATAGGTGAAGTAATCTAATTTTAAAAGCGCATAGTAACATGACTTTTTATTTTTATTCCTCAACTATATAGCTCACATCTAGGTTGTACGTTTGTACCTGTAATATGCGTTTGATTTCATTCAAATTAATATAGAATAGAAAGAATCGGTAAAGTGTGAAAGAATGAAGAAAAATTAACGTATTAGGAGGGATTAAATGGAACTAGTAGATATACTTAAAAATAAAAAAGTTAAAGTAACGGAAATACCAAAATGGGGAGCTTATTTACGTCAGCAGTGGGAAAGTAAGTTTGCTAACCATATTAGTTATGAAGAAAAAAAGTCAATTTATCTTTATGATGATCGTATTGGATGTGGTTATTTATGGCATGTGTTTAGCTGGGAAAAAAGGGATCATTTAAAAGAAGAAAAGGCAGAAAAAGAATTTAATAATGAACTAAAGAATACTTGTTATGTTTTTTATCAACACTCAGATGATGCGTTAATTCTTGAGAATGCATCTAAGTTTACCGCTGATGATCTGTCAAATGAAGAAGACGTTTATGTTGTAGATAAAGAATTGAAATGGACTTATGTTAAAACACATGAAATAGAGTGTGGTCCTTATTTTAGTAGATTGTGACTTAAGGAACAGATATCTTAGTTTACACAGATAGTGATGGGGAAGTACGACTTTTTTATCAAAATCGTACTTTCAAATAAGGAAAAATTACTTCTAAGAATGCAGTAGAGACTTTAGGTAATCTACGTGTTCCCGATCCTTGTCAAGAATTTTATGGACTATACTTAGACTTTCTTCATCCAATTTATCTCTTACTAATTCTTCGGTCATTTTTATACCATATAGATTTTCTCCTTTAATAGCATGTTTGATAATTTCTTCTTCTGTATTTTCCTTTTTAAATACCTTCCCAATTGCTCCTTC
Organism: Peribacillus sp. FSL H8-0477; assembly: GCF_038002765.1. Lineage (NCBI taxonomy): Bacteria > Bacillati > Bacillota > Bacilli > Caryophanales > Bacillaceae > Peribacillus > Peribacillus sp. FSL H8-0477. Next base: position 1,602,370 of record NZ_JBBODE010000002.1, read on the forward strand.
CACTTTTCCAACTATGCCTTCACTCGTTACAGGTGTACCGCCTAGATTCTGAATTCTTTCTGAAATAATGGCTGCATGGTTTTTTTGATCTTTCTGGATTGAAATGAACGAGTCTTTTAATGAGGAATGCTGCAGGTGCTTTATAAAGTGTTCGTAGGCGTGAATGCCCATGTATTGGCCCTGTAGAAATTTGTTCAGTGTCTTAATCGTTTGTTGCTGATCCAATTAGATCACCCCTTTAAAGTAATAACATTATTATGCCTTTTAAAGTGAAAATTATTGAATTGAAATTTATTGCTTGGATAGAATCCAATTTTTCTATTAGCACTAAAGTTACTCTTTAACAAATAAAATCATAAGCCACTCATATGAAGACTATGACAACCTACTTTTAACATATCTTTATAAATGAATAAAATGAAGGTATGTGATAACTAATTATTACACAAAAAGAAATTGTATTTTATACAATTAAAGCATCATCAATTAAAAAGTTTTTAATCATAGATCTTATAGCGGGTACAGGTATTTACTATGTGGTCAAAATAATTTATACAAGTGTATTACTAGGAATGGCTGGAAGTTTTATTGGGGCTGAAGGAATTAAAAAGATGTCTAAGATTCCATAGACGAGCATAATAGGGTATCAGAAAAGAAGCATTCTTTAGTATAATGTATCTGTTAAAGTTAGGGCATGTTCTGATCTTTACAAAAGAGAGTATAGTAAAGTTGGTGAAAATATGTCAGATGAAAAATATGAATTAGTAAAAGCGTTTCCCAAAGAATTAAAGGAAGATACATTAAGAGTGTTGGATATGATGAACCGAAAAATCAGATTCTCAAACTGTTTTGAGGTTCATTATAAAGGAAGTACGTTAAATATTCCCGAGCGTATTTACTATGATGAAACATCTTTATCGCAAAATAATTCATTAACAGATAGACAACAAATAATATTAAATTGTTTATTTACAAGGCATAACGTTGGTTATGTTAGAGAAGAAAATTTAAAAAAGATAATTCATCATTGCAGTGAATACAATTGGATAGTTCCTTATTTAATGCGACTGACAGGTGAGTACGTAATTGAAATCTTACAAGTGATAAAAGATAACATAGGTAATCTTGATAAAGGTATAATCCAAGAATTCATTGGAGAAAATGCTGGATTTTATAATACAATTGAAAGTCAAATAGTAAGTTATTGGGATTGTTACTATCGCAGTAAATATCCAGTTAAAACAGATTATGTGGGTTTTGTACTAATTGAGTATTTTAGATCGTAAATATACTTCTCTCTTTTAGTCTTTCTTTCTAATTTCACAAAACGTATTAATATTAATTAAACTGATGTATAATTATTGAGCATTATATAACAGTTTAGAGGTGAATTTCCGTGGAGTGGCTAGTCCAGTATAAAGGCTGGATACTTGTTGGACTATGTTTAGTTGTTGTTTCAGGTATCATGAAAATGTTATTTAAAAATAAGGGTGAATCTAATTCTGAAGCAGTATCTGGGGACTCAAGGAGTCATGTGAGGGGTAGTAGTAAAAGTAGTAGTACCCATCATCATGATGAATGATTTTTACATAAAACGATAAATTTCTACTTATATGCCAGGAAGAATCAGTTAAATTAGAAATCCTTCAGAGACCAAAAAAGTAACGAGTAAATAAATCAAACACAAGCTATTCTTGAATAAATACCTAATACCCCTTACTCAAAATGAGTAAGGGGTATTTAGAATGTCAAAAAGGTAAATTAGCTAAACGTATGTATGGGTAATCAGTTTATACTTTACTTAACTGCTTTTAAGTACGGTTTAATAGGTAGTGTAGCAAAGTCGTAGTTTTCAACGTCATTCCAGTCTTCAAAATAAGCATGCAGGCTGTCCGTAATCATAAGGTTAATGATCTCGCCGGTTGGGCTGAATAACAGAACAGGTTTACCTAAAATATAAGAGGCACCCAGTTCCCATGCAGTACCTGTATCATCATAGTTATCGCCTATAATTCCAAAAGTAATATCTGCCCATTTGATGTGTTCTAAATCATTCTTGAATACGAATGTACGCCATTCAAACGAACCGAATTCAACCTCAGGCAACTGATTTTCTCTCGGTGAAAATACAGTATGTCCTAAGTCACGTAACACCTGTTCCGCTTTGGAAACATGTTTCAATTGTTCTTCGTTAAAAAATGGTGAAGCTAGGTAAATTTTCGCCATGTTGTCTTTCCTCCATTATGCAAGTTTATTTTTATGATCAAACCAAATTAGTTCGGTCAAACATATAATAACCCTCGGATCCTCCTCTTGTATATAAAGATATAGATAAAACGCAAGATTAGTATGTAAGGTTTCACATTATCGCCCTGATAATTATCAATATGGTATAATTAGTTAATTAATATGTTGATATAGATTAAGGAGAACTATGAAAAAGAACCTAATAATAATCTTTTCTTTCCTAGTGTTAGCAATGGTCTTTCTTAACTTTACAGTTGAAAAGCCCCCTAACTTGTCACCAGAAGGAACGGTAAAAAGTTTTCAAAAAGCCTATGATGAAAAGGATATCCAACTCTTTAAACAATTATTTGCGGAAAGTTATTTGAAGGAAAATTTCCCTAATGGAGATAAGGATATTAATAATTTATTAACAATCGGAGACCTCGAATTTACAAATATACACATGATTAAAAAAGAAGATAGAAAAGCCATAGTTGGATTTACAACTACTTTTAATAATGGAGAGCATAGCAATGAAAATAAATGGGAGGTAACCATTCAATTACAAAATTCCAAATGGCTTATCTACGAGATGAATATTAACTAAACCTACCAGTTAATTAGCTTACTTGAGTTTTGCAGGGGAAACGAAGTCCAGTTTATCTCTAGATAAGAGAAACTCTGCTTGGTAAATTCAAGAGGGGAAGGAGGGTTCCTGACCGTTTACTTTTTTCGAAAAGGTCTAAAAAAGGCTAAATACAATGAATCATAAAACATAGTAATCCTCCGAATCCAGTAGTTATATGTGAAAGTTGTTCAGAGTATAAAAGTTTACTAATTACTAAAAGAATACAATACTATTCATGATTAGGTTAGAATGCATTTACTCACCCCTATCCTTCATAAAAGGAAATTTGTTTATATAGAATTCCTTTTTTTGTAATATTTTTAATTAAGTGATTGTAGGTAAAATTAGAAAGGTTGGAAAATAACATTTGAAAGGAAAAGGTTTATTTAGTTTCAAAACGTATTAGAGTTTTAAAAATATGTTTTGGAATCTTATGAATAGTGTGTTCTTTGCATGATGATAGCTGCTTTGGTACACTATGCTGAAGTGCTTTTTATTTTGGTTGTTAGGAAATAGTATGGAAACCCCTAAACTAAAAGGATGATCTTTACATAAAATAGGTCTTTAAAAATTTGTTCGTGAACTTGAACAAGGGAGCACGTAAGCATGTTAACATCTTGTGGAGTGATCTTGGTTAATTAGGTGAAAATCATTTGTTCCCCACACAGCAAGAATTCGAGCGGCTTGTACTTTATGATCTTTTAGGAGGAAACAATGAATAATTATAAATTGACCATTCAATATGATGGTGGACGCTATCAGGGCTGGCAACGGCTCGGTAATAGTGATAATACGATTCAAGGAAAAATTGAAAGCGTATTAACAGAAATGGCAGGGGAATCAATTGAAATTTTTGGTTGCAGCAGAACTGATTCAGGTGTGCATGCACTTGCCCAAATCGCTAATTTTAAGATGGATGGAAATGCAACTGAATCTGAAGTCATGAATTACTTAAATAGATATTTACCCCAAGACATTAGCATTGTAGACGTTGAATTGGTTCCTGAACGTTTTCATGCCCGTTATAATGCGAAGGATAAAACTTATTTGTATAAGATTTGGAATGAGCAATATACTAATCCTTTCATGCGGAAATACAGTATGCATGTTGAGGAACCTTTGAATATCCCTAGTATGAACGAAGCCTGTCAATATTTTATAGGTACACATGATTTTACATCTTATTCAAATGCAAAGTCTAAGAAAAAATCTATGGTACGCGAGATCTATACTATTGAGATCGAAGAAATTGGGGGCTTCCTTGAAATTAGAGTGCGGGGGAATGGTTTTCTTTATAATATGGTGAGAAAAATTGTTGGTACATTAATCGAAGTTGGTTTAGGTGAAATCGATGCTGCAAAGATCCCAAGTATCTTAGAATCAAAAGAAAGAGTCCAAACGGGCCGTATGGCGGATCCAGCAGGGTTATATTTAGAAAATGTTGATTTTTAATTTTCTTTGTTCATAAAAAAACGCTGAAACATTGTTTGTACAATGTTTCAGCGTTTTTTACTGTATTTAATTTACTCTTTTTAATTGGAGATTGTATCTTAATGTTTCTTCATCTGAATATAGTCTGTATCCTAGTTTTTCATTGTAGTTAAGATAGATGTTATCTGGAAGATGTTTTTTAGATTCGCTTGATATTAAGACAGGGATCCCATCTATTATGAATTTTTCATCATCTTCGTTCTGATTGTCAATTTTTAGTTCGTGTTCCACGTAAATCGAACAGCTTGCAAGAAAAATAGCTTCTATTCGGATGCCCTCGTTCTCTTTATAATCCACTTTATTAAGTTGATCGACTGCTTCTTTTTTGATTATAATGTTCATTTAATCACACTCCTATTAAATTTATCTCGAGCTTTATCTATTCCTATACCCAATTTTTTATAAGCTCATGTATTCGGTGATTTTTAAGAATAAGGAGGGAGAATGTCTACACAACGCAAGCTTTTCTTATGAATGGGGAAAACGTGAAAGGAGTTATCCCTTCACGTGTTTGATTATTTGTAAACTGAATAGGGGACTGTAACAGTTGGGTTTCCATCTGCATAGGATGCTACCTCGTACTCTTGGAAAACCAAGGTTATACCATTACGATTATAATAAAACTGGGAATCTTTATTTATTTTTACATCACTTGATTTGGTAACAAAGTACTTAAATGGTTCTCTATTTTTCATATACGTATAAGCATATTTTTGTACGGAATTCATTTTTGATTTTGACGTAAGGACATTACTGATTTTTATCTGTTTTCCGTTATTAATATTAAAGTTAAAGGATTCAGCATATCCTATCCCATGTGCCCCGCCTGTATATGCATAATTTTTGGATAAAATACTTAGTTTTGATCCGTCGTTATAGTTCACTTTATAAGCCGTGAAATATTCGTAATCACACATCAATTTTTGGCATGCTCCACTTTTTTTATCCTCTTTAGCATCTGCTTTTATTTTCAAATAAGTGTTGTACGATGCTTTTGCATCATTGAATAATGTTTGATTAATTTTATCCTCAACCTTTTTATTTTTCATTCCTGAAACTTGTGCATAGGCAAGGTCCTTGATGGCTTTATAATGATGTTTCGTTACTTTAACACCTGTATAAAATGTCAAATATTTTGTTGATACATAGGCTTTTTTACTTTTATAACGAATTTCTGACCATCCAGTTGACGTTTTAGAATAAACGTTAACATTACTTCCACTCTTTAAAGCACCAATTGACTTAAAGTTTGTTCCGGCTCCGCTTCTTACATTGAGAGGAGTATTAGTACTGGTAGTTACAAATGCTGTTTTTAACGCAGCTGCTTCTACTGTTGGGCTTCCATAAAAACTGCATATTAACAATGTAAAAAGCAAAGAAAATGAAAAAGCTATTTTTATTATTCTAAATGATTTCATTAAGTAACCTCCAAAAAATGTATTTATATTTTACATTATATAGGAGTTAATTCTCTTGATAAAGTATAATCCTTTACGAAAATTTATTGGTGCAAAACAACAGTATAGTTCAGGCCTTTTGATTTTCCTTGCTCACTCTAACTTCCTCCTTTTGAGATAAGCTGGTAAGAAACATTTGTATTTATCAGGCAATTGTCATAGAACCCATTGAGACGGGGGACAAGGAGTTAGTGTTTTTCTGATATATGCATAGTGAACAGTGCACTAAAAAAGTATTAAGGTTTATTTCAGTAAAATAAGGTATATTATATGGATGAATAGATTCTTTTTGAGAAAGAAAAGTAGGTGAACAAAGTGGGAAAATATCATTTGGATACCAAAGGTCAGGCAGCTGTGACAAAGTTTCATGAAAAACAGACGCCTGCCAAATTTGATAAAAAGAAGCAACTTGAAAAAATCCGTGCGGAGTATTTGAAAAAGAAGCAAAAACAAACAGATATATAATATGAATGAAAACATAGGAAGACTATAATTTTCCTATGTTCAGTTTGTAGACAAAAGGGGTTCGGAATGGTTTCATTCCGAACCTCTTTTGGTACTTTGAACATATTTCATGGATGTTTTCTAGCTTATCGAGGCAGAGCATGGCTTTTAATAGGATTGCTATTATTTTATGGTTATTTATTGACACAGTATCCGCTTTTTAAATCACTTGTGTCCTGCTGAATTTGTTCTAGGATAGCCCTTTCAATCGCAAGGTTTTATCCAGATTAACTTTAGAAAGACGGTTGATGGGAGTGTTGGCGTGAAGACTCCTGCGGGAACAGCGGGACAGGTGAGACCCCGCAGAAAGCGAAGCGCCTGTAATGGAAATCAACATCTCGATTTTAAATCTCATCCGTGTTTGTCTACAGTCTGAGCATAGGAAGACTATAATTTTCCTATGTTTTTCTTATATTAACGTAGTAAACAACGTTATTATGGAACCATAAGCAGATGGGGAATTTTATTACTAATAAGTTAATCAAAATAAGTTCCCTTTTTACAATTCCTTTTTGGAAAAATGATGGGTAAAAATCTTTAGAAGGTTGAAATACAATATTAGAAACGCATGCAGACTGTCTTAGAGACCGCTTTGCATGTGTTTTCTGCTTATTTTACATAGGTAGACTTTCGCCTTTTTGAACCAAGCAAGTATATGAATTCTTATTTCAGAAAAGATAAGTTGTTTGACTAGGACAAGTTCTTAGCTGCTTACATATACTACTTTGTAAGGAAATAAAAGAAAAGGTGGAATTACTTATGGGGAGAAATAGAAATAGTAATAATTATAGAGGTAATGGTTGTAACGGACAAAATGAAGAGGTTATCGTAAATCCTTCACAAACAGTAGTTAATACAACTACTAATCAACGAGTGGTTAGAAATATACATCCTACTGAAATTGTGAATGTAAACAGAACAATTATTAGAAATGAAAATTACTTTCCAGTAACTGAACGCACTGTGGAAGAAACAATAGTAGAAAATTATGATTGCGGAACTAACGTAAATAATAATTCAAACTGTAGACCGTTTTGGAATAGATAGATTAATGATAAAGGCACTTATCCATAATTGGGATAAGTGCTTTTTTGTTTTAAAAAAGACTTAACATTCTGAATTAATTTGGTAGGATATTCATAAAGAAGGAAATAGAGAAGAGGGCAAAATAATGATCATCCTTAATGAAAATGATTTTGAAAAAGTAAGAATAGGATTAGAAGATAGAGTAAAGATACTTCCAACTTTTGTTCTTTCCGTATTGAATCAGTATATTTGTGGTACAGTTTATGCGGACTCCAGTACTTCTAGGACAGTATTGATTGGAACAGAATCTGGTGTTTTTTTCGTTATAGGCAATGAGGACAATCACCATTTTAATGATTGTCTTTTTGATTTATATAGTCAAAGAAAAAAGAAAAATTTACGATTTACTTTATTTTCTTCAAATGAAAACTGGGATTGTATAATTAAAGATCGGTTTAAAAATAATGTTAAGCAGATGAGCAGATTTTCTTTTAATTATGAAAGTAAGAAACAAATGGCTGATAAGGTATTGGCCAAGGAGTATTCCATAAGGAGAATTGATGAAGAATTGCTAGTAAATAGCACGGAATTTAATGAAGATTATTATAAAGAATACTGGGGAACTGTATCTAATTTCAGAAAAAATGGATTTGGTTACTGCATCCTCCATAACGGCAAAGTAGTAAGCGAATGTACGTCTATTTTTTCTTCACATGATTACTCAGAAATGGATATTGCAACTCATAAAGAGTATAGAGGTCAAGGATTAGCTTCTATTATAGCTACTGCCTTTATTAATCACTGCCTCGAAAATCATATAATCCCACGTTGGGATTGTGACATTGGAAATAAATCATCAATAAAATTAGCAAGGAATTTGGGGTTTGTAAATCCTGTGCAATATTCTATTTTTATATAAATATCCAATTCTATCTAAAAAGCATTGTTAGCATGGGTCTTTAATTCCTGAATAATGAAAAAAATGCAATTACGAAAGGGCATCACAATCTACTTGCAAAAATCAGCATAGTATATTTTGAATTTATGCTGAGAGGAGGGAGATTTGGAAGAAAGCATCTTCCACAAATAATTTAGAAGATTTAATGACATAATGCTATTTATTATAGCAATAAATGTCAAAAAAACTGTGTTTTAGTATGTTATCTTGTGTTTAAGGAGGTGTAGAAATGAGCTGCAGCCACATTATACAAAAAACGATTGAATATGTTGAGAACCATTTGCAAGAAGAGTTGTCTTTAGAAGATATTGCTCATGCAGCTGGGTTTTCAAAGTTTCATTTTCATCGTCTTTTTCAAAAAGAGGTTGGGTTGTCTGTTTCTGAATATACACGATATCGAAGAATTGCTAATTCAGCTCATATGTTACTTTATACGGATGAAAGGATAATAGACATCGCCTTTTATTATCGTTTTGAAACACAAGAGTCATTTACCCGTTCTTTTAAAAAATATTATCAATTACCACCAGGACAATACCGTAAAGTTATAGGGAAAGTGATCTTACAAAAGGAGGGAACAAAGTTGAAAAATGAACAATCGCTGAAGGGGTGGCATTTAAGCGGGAGTCATCCTTTTAATTACCAGATGGGAATTGATCGGGAAATTTTTAATAAAGGAAAGGGTTCGGGATTTTTAAAATCAGTTACTGTACAATCTCAAGGGGAATTTGCAACGATGATGCAAGAATTTAAAGCAGATAAGTACCTCAATAAAAGGATAAAGCTCTCCGGGTTTTTAAAAGCAAAGGATATCGATGGATTTTGTGGATTTTGGATGAGAGTAGATAATGCGCTACAAGATGTTTTGCAATTTGATAATATGGGTGACCGCCCTATCGTTAATGATACGGATTGGAATCATTATTCTATTGTTCTAGATGTACCTGAAAATAGCGCAGTGATTTCGTTCGGAGTACTGCTGTCCGGGAAGGGGCATGTATGGATTGATGAATTAAAATTTATGGAAGTTGATAAAAATACACCAACGACTCATATTGATTTCGCTGGTGATGATCTTATAGAGGAACCAACAAATTTATCATTTGAAGAGTAACCGGTAAGAGCAGGAATAATATGTACAAATGAAAATCAATCGACGGAAGGATACCATTCAGGAATAAATGTGGTAGAAAAT